>SKTZ01000131.1 GCA_007122335.1 Bacillota bacterium | reverse complement strand
GCTGGAGGAACTTCTGCCCGGAAAAACTTTTAAAGACCTCAAGTTGCCGTTTTTTGCAACTGTTTCCAATTTGCTTACCGGGAAAGTAGAATATCTTACAGAGGGGAATGTAGCCCTGGCTGTCCAGGCTTCTTCTTCGATTCCTCTTGTTTTCTCTCCCGTTGAAATTGCAGACCAATTATATGTCGATGGAGGGCTTTTAGATAATGTTCCAGTCCAGCCTTTAATTGGACAATGCGAAAAAATTATTGCTGTTGATATTATGCCCATTGAAAAGATTTCCAAAATTAAAGGACTTCAGGATATTGCAGTCAGGACTTTTCAAATGAGCGTAGGGGGGCTTACGGAAAAACGCAGAGAAGCCTGCTCCATGTTAATTAAACTAGAAGATTTGGCCGGTTTTAATATCCTTGACTCGAGTAAATCTGAAGAAATTTATGATATTGGTTACCGTGCTGGGAAAAATTTAGTTTTTTCTTCATTCCTGTAAGAAACGGTTTCTTTATTACATTTTAAGTGAAAATTGGCGAATTAATGTTTTAATTAATTAAATAGAATTTTAAATCGAGTGAATATGAATAAAAACCCGAAAAAAATGGAGAAAAATATGAAAAAACGGGGAGAAGTTCTAAAATAAAAAAGGGAAAAGGTGGAACAATGACGAAACGTTAATAAACTAATAAAGGAATCTGAATAAAAAACCGCTAAAAACCGGGAAAGACTATTTAATAATGAGTAAAGTTTTAGTCCAGTTTTTCCCTTACTACCAAAAAAAGCGGTGCTTTTTTGACTTTTAATAAAAAAATGAATTCAATGTTAAAACTCTAGTTCAAAAAATTTCCGGAGCTAAATTTTGGCAAACATTAAAATTTTTTAAGCGAAAGGTAGATAATACTAATGAAGAAGATATTCTGGCAAAACTGGATTCAAGGAGGTGAAAAGGTGGAAAATATACCGGTTAAAGAACAAACTCTTTCTCTCCTCATGTACTTTTTAGAACAGTCGGAAGGGCTGTTTGAAGATGTTTTAAAAGAGGTTTTAGAAGAAGGGGAAACCGGTAATATCGAGGAGGCCTTGAAATTTTACCAGGGTCTGGACAATCTAGTAAAAACCTCCGAAGGAAGCCAGAATTTAAAAGGATTAGTAAAAGAATTACCTCCCAAGCTTAAAGAGGCAAGCTTTGAAGAACCCGACCCCCTTTTTTCCCTTTGTCTGGGATGGAGCAAATTAAAGGATAGGGAAAATCCCGAAGTAGCAGAGCTTGTGGGTGAACATCCCGAGCTCACCAACTTTTTTATTACCGATTTAAATGAAGATGAAACGGAAAAAATTAAAAAACTTTGTGACCAGATAGGTAATGAAGTAAGTGAGGTTTGCCTGGAGGAAAGCCAGCTTGGGCCTGAACATATTTCCCTTCTAGCTTTTATCAAACTAGCCGAGGGGAATTTAAAAGGATACTCCGAAACAAAGGAAGAAACCTTGGAAGAAAATGAAGATACAAAAAATGAGACCCCTGCCGATGAGGAGGAAAGCGGTTCTCCAATTTCTAACAAGTGGAAAGAACTGCTTGCTGAAATTGAGGGTTGGCCAACATCTGAAGATGTTTGGGATGAAATAGAAGGTTTTTTAGAAGGCGTCAAAATGATAGCCGAAGAGAAGAAAAAGATCAAGCAGTTACTGGAGAAAATTGAGAACCAGATTCATGCCCTTACCAGCGACAATTGGGCCATGGTTGAATTTTTCGGATTTTCTGCTATTAGCGAATGGGCCGTGGAAAATCTTGACGAGGAAAAAGCAAATGAAGCCCTTGACGGCCTCCACGAATTAAAAGAATATTTCTCCAGTTATTCTGTGCTGCATCAGAAGTCACCTGAAAACATTGTTGAACGGCGGACCCTGAGGCAAAACATGGGTGAGCTGGAAAATAAAATTGGAGCTACATTTAAAAAGATCGAAAATATTTTACTTAATTATGAGGAGGATAAGAAAGAGGTCGGGGAAATTGGTTTTAAAATTGATGAAGAAACCCCAGAAGAAAAGTGGGATTATAAGCCAAAGAAGGTAAATCCAATCAGAAAAAAGGCTGAAAAATACAACAAAAAAAGGACTGACTCAGAAAGCGAAACCTTTTCAGAGAAACAAACAGATAAGGAAAAGTCCTTGAATACTGATAATGGAGAAGTTATTTCTGAAAAGGGAGCAGAATATTCCCAGGGGGATAACCTGACTGAAAACGAAGTTGCAGACCAGCAAAAAGCTCCAGAACTGGAAATGCCTGGAGCTACTGAGAAAAATGAAGACGAGGATTTTGTTTCAGGAAAGAAAAAAGACGGGATTTTAGATACTGGGGCCAGGTATTCCAGTTCAGAAGAAATGAACGAAGATACTTCCAGGGAAGAAGAATCTTCTCGGGTGGCTCTGGCTGTGGAGATAGATGAAGCTGAAAGTGAAGCACTTTCTTTTGGAGAAAAGAAACTCTGGGAAATGATTTCGAAAAGGGATATACCTGGAGCTTACTGGGTAAGCCGGTCCCTGGAAAATTCCGGAGAAGATCCAATTTCCCCAGATATGTTAAAAGCTCTGCAGGCTTCATGGTGGCTTCCTTCCGGGCAATTTAAAGTTGAAAAAGAACTTGGGGACCTTGCAAAAAAAATAAAAACGGGCAAAGGAGAATCGACCAGGATTGTTGGCCTGGCTACTGCTTTACTTCCCTCCATACTTGCTCCGCGGGTAGGCCTGCAAAACTGGCTTTTTACCCCGGAGGACTGTCCCGAGCTTTCCAAACTGGTGGAAAATATCGGAGAATTTGCTGAAAAGGAAATTTCTCTAAAAGTAGAAGATATGGAAAATCGGCCGGTTCAGGTTGCTCGCAAGGAACGGATTGAACAACTTTCCAGAGGTATTGAAAATTTGATTTCTGGAAATATGGTCCCTGAATATATCTCTGACCAGGGGCAGGTTGTATTAAAAAATCTCCTGAAAGAAGAAGAAGGAGAACTATATAGATTACTGGACATTGTTTCCAAAGGAAAAAAAAGAAACCTGGAAAAAGTTGAAGGGATGCTTGAGGATTGGCAGGGAGAAGAAAAAATTAAACAAAAAATCGGGAAGGTGCATTCAGGGCTATCTTCCCTGACAAAAAGAGTTTTGAGCGATCCCGAATACCGGGAAATGGTCCGGTTTATTATGAACCTTCTGGAAAAAGTTGAGCAATGGTGCAGTGAAGTCCACTCCTATAACAGGATTGTTTCTGGAGAAAACCGCTACGATGAAATGGTGCAAATCTTACAGAGTGTAACTTCGATTTCGGGTCCAGAGGCGATTAAAGAAATTAGGGAAATTCGCTCCAAAAATGAAGATAACCCCAGGTTTGAGGGGGCACTAAACTGTGTTTTATGGAGTCTTGGGGTCTTGATGGAAATTTTTAAAATCAACCACGATGTTGAATTCCCTAATTCTGAAATTAAAAACCACTGGTGGCTCGAAGAAGCAAGAAACCTTGACGAAGCATTAAGCCGTCGGTTTTACTGGACCCCGGATATAACTACTGATGAAGATGGTTTCCCTATTGAAGAACCCGGAGGAAACTCCATAATTGACCCTGTTTACCAGGCCAACCCTTCTCTAAAAAATCTGGCTGAAGCCGGGGAAAAGTGGCTAGATGTTGAAGATTACAGGTTTATCGAAAAGATTATTGAAGCCATAGAAAGCCTGGATGAGGAAGAGGTTATCAGAACTCGATTTGAAGTGGAAAAAGAAAAGTTAAGGCAGATCCTTGGGAAAAAGATTTCTCAGACAGAAGAAACAATTGAAAGTGCACTGAGCAACGGTTTTATCAACGCAGAACAGAAAAAGAGATTTATTAAGGGCATTAATTCCATCGAAACTGAGAAGGTTTTAAATTTCAACGGTGCCTTTAAACGCCTGGACCAGGTCAGACAGGAACTGGACAAAGTTCTTGAAGAACAAACCGATGAACTACAGGCCAAGGAAGCGGCCTGGGCCTGGCTACAGTTAAGGTTTAGAAGGCAAAAAGGTGAAAGCGAAACTCGGAAATACATGGAAACACTTTTCCAGTTCCTTGGTTTTTTAAAAATTCCCGAAGAAAATTCATTCCAGGTTTTATCTTCCCAGAAGGAATTCCTCCACATTCGCCAGAGAATGTCCTCCAGTGATCCCGGAAGGCTTTTTCCACAATTCGCTTCTCGGACAGAAAACGAATATGACACAGTTTGTTTTTGGGAAGAACCTGGGGCCGATACTCTGGGAGACTTTATTCAAAAAGCCCGGCTTGATACCCAGGCCCTGATCGTTATATACTTTGGCAGGTTGAGTTCTGATCAGAAAAAAGAACTCATGGAAGGAAGCAGGGGAAATGTCCAGGTTGCAGTTCTTGACGAATCCTTAATCCTTGAAGAACTGGGTAAAGAGGATAATGCCCTGGCAGAGTTAACCCTGGAATATCTTGCTCTCAAGAAAAAGAACCCGGGGAAAAAAATAGGCTAATAAGCTCAGCTTTTTATCAACCCCTGTTTTTATAAACGGGGGTCTTCTTTTTTAACAATAAAAACCTCTTTATAGAGGGTTTTTTCCAGATGTTGTAGAAATTGTATTCCGAACATCAAAGTTAACATATTAAAGCGTTGAGAGTAAAGTAATCAATCCGGCTTATTTCTCAGAATTGGAAGGAAGGAGAGAAATAATGAAAAAGGGGCGCTCCCAGGTAATTATTTTAATCCTGTTTTTTCTAATCCTAGGTAGTTCGGCGCAGGCCATCGAATATCGGGGTTTTCTCGATAACCTTGGCCGGGAATTTTATAGGGAAGGAAATACTGAGGATGTTCTCGCCAGTCTCCTGGACAAGGAAAATGAGATTGCAAGCGGAAAAAAGGATATCGCCTATTTTCTCTCCCTTGCCGAAATAGAAATGTTTCGGGGGGAAATTAATGTAACTGCTGGGCTCGGAAAACCGGAAAATCATTTTGAAAAAGCTCTGGAGCTGGCGGGTATGTCCCTGGAGTTGGAGGAAACTTCCCTGGGGAACAGGCTTGCTGCCGAGGCTTTAAGCCAGCTTTTTAACTACAGGAGCACGTTTTTTATAATCAGAAATGGCAACAGGGCCCTGAATTTCCTGGAGAAAGCCCTGGAATTGGGAGAGGACCTTCATATGGCTCAATTTGTTCGGGCCAACTATTTAATTAATGCTCCGAGAATAGGGGGAGGTAACCGGGAAGAAGGGATCAATATTTTTGAAGAACTTCTGGCCGAGGGACATCCAGTGTTTGATTTTTTAATCCTGCATATTAAAGCTGGTCTCGCGAGGCAAGATAAAGAAGAAGAAAAGGCTGAAGAATATCTTCGGCAAGCGGGAGAAATTTTTCCGGGAAGTCCATGGACAGGTAAGGTTTTTTAATTACAAAAATGAGGAGGAAATTTCAATTGGAAAAGACAAGGGGAAATAGTAAGTATGGTCAACTGCAGATTTTAAATCTGGCCGGGTTTTTTTTAATGGTAATAGTAAATTTCCTGGCCAATTACCTGCCGATAAATAACCTGGATACCGGTTTTATTTCAGACCTATATCCAAACCTTTTTACCCCGGCGGGTTTTACATTTTCTATCTGGGGGCTGATTTACTTACTGCTCGTTATTTTTGTTTTCTACCAGGCCCGGGGTATTTTCAGCAAAGAAAAACCCCTAAACCTGTTTGTAGAAAAAATCGATTACTGGTTTTTTGTTTCCTGCCTTTTAAACACGGCCTGGATTTTTGCCTGGCACTATTTACAGATTGGTTTATCTCTGGTTATTATGGTTCTATTGCTGGGGAATCTGCTTCTGATTTATAACAAGATTAATTCTATCCCTGACAAGCGAGAGAAAGAGGGTTACCTGTTTATTTTCCCAGCTTTCAGTATATACACCGGCTGGATTACAATCGCTACTGTAGCCAATGTTACAGCTTTCCTTGTTGCCCGAGACTGGGGAAGATTTGGTTTATCTGAAGTTTTCTGGATGGTGATAATTCTTCTGATTGCCACCGCAATAGTTTTAGCGTTTATGTATAAAAATAAAGATTGGCTGTACAGCCTGGTGGCTATATGGGCCTTTTTTGGGATTGTTGTTGAGCGTTTGAGTGCGGAAGTAACAAGTGCAATTGTGGTTTTTGTGGTAATTCTCTGTATGATAATTATCGGAGGAGGGATTTTTCTTGTATTAAAGGAAAAAATCGGTGAGGGGAAGGTTATATAAAAGAGTATTATTCAAAAAAATAAATGAGATAAGCAAGAAGAAATTATTAAGCCCCGGTTATTAGGGGCTTTTTTCTTAAAAATTTCTTGAAGAAACCAAGTTATTTAAAACCTTGACAGGTAGAGCAGGAGGTGCTGTCGAAAATTTAATGTTAGTTGAAAAACAAAACTTGTTTATTTTTCCAGGAGGGCCCGTAATGGATTACAAAAATCAGTTGAAAAATCTTTACAAGCAAAGCGAGGGGGGAAGCTTTATCTTGGAAGCTTTCCTGGACAGGTATATTGATGCTTTTAATGAATGGGATAGTGCTTACCTGGAAGTTCGTGACCTGAACCCGGGGTTAATTCATTTCCTTGAAAGGTGTTCTAAGGATATCCCTTTCAAATATGGCATAGAGCTTTTATTTACTGTTTCGGAGAAGAGAGAAAAGGAAACAGAAGAACTGATTTCCCGGGGCGTAAAAGCCAACTTTTCTTATAAAATTCTGCGGGAAAAAACCAACCTAAGATTACTTTTCAGGAGAATAAAAAAATATTTTGCCGTCGCTATAACCCTCTTACTCCTGGTTTTTTCTCTTGATCCTATATTACCTGAATCACTAATGACCAGAACACTTAGAGAGGGAATGATGATCGGGGGTTGGGTTTTTTTATGGCAGGCCTTATCCCTTTTTTCTTTTAACCGGGGTGAAATTGTCCGGCAGATAAGGCATTATGAAAGGTTTTTGAATTCAAAAGTTAATTTCCGGTACGAAGAAGAGGAAAGTTAAACGGGGGAAAATTAATATGACCGGGAAGAAAAAAATAATTGTGGACGCAGATGCCTGTCCCCGCAACGCCCTGGAAATTTGCCAGAAGGTAGGACAAGAATACTCAATGCGGGTTGTTACAGTGGCCAGTTTTGAACATAACATAAAAGGGGAAGATCATTTTGTTGTGGGAAATGCCTCTCAGGAGACAGATATTAAAATTGCCAACCTGGTTGATATTGGGGATATTGCCGTGACTGGGGATTTAGGACTGGCCGCATTGCTTATTGGCAAGGGGGTGTATTGTATTTCTCCCAAAGGGAAGGTCTTTTCCGAGGACAATATCGGGTTTTTATTGGAGGAAAGGGATATAAAACAAAAATTCCGCCGTTCTGGGGGGAGAACCAAGGGACCAGCAAAAAGGAAAAACGCCGACGATGAATTATTTGAGAAAAAATTAAGGGAATTGATAGAGGAAGGGGAAAAATAATTTAAGGTAAGACACCATTTGGGGCTTAAAAATTATAAAAATCAAATGGAAACCTGGAGGATTTTTTATGGCTGATATTCTCGATAGGGACCAGGGGATAACCCTGGAAAAAAAAGACTACACAAAAGCCGAAATAAGGAGAAAAGTCGTTCTGCTGGCCTGGCCCGCAATCGTAGAGATGTTTTTAATGACCTTCAAACAGATTGTGGACACGGCAATGGTCGGGCGTCTGGGGGAAGAGGCTGTTGCGGCAGTTGGCTTGGCCATGTCCCCGATGATGCTGTTCATGGGTTTTTTTGCAGCAATTGGTGTGGGTTCAACGGCTCTAGTGGCTCGATTTGTTGGCGCAAAAGATCACGAAGGAGCAAAAAGGGCCGGCCATCAATCCCTGATTTTAAGTATTGGTTCTGCCCTTGTAATTTCAACAGCAATTTTTGGCCTTGCTCGCTATGTAATAATCTTCATGGGCGCGGAACCTGATGTTATCCCCCTGGGGACTACATATATGCGGACCCTGAGCCCGGGTCTTATTTTTATGTCAACAGCTTTTGTAATGAGTGGTGTTTTGCGGGGTGCGGGAGATACCAAAACCCCCATGCGTGTAAATGCAGTGGCAAATGTGGCCAATGTAATCTTAAATTTCTTTCTTATTTTCGAAACCAGGGTCCTAACCCTCTGGGGGCTTGAACTTTTAATTCCCGGTGCCGGTTGGGGAGTTTTTGGGGCCGCCCTGGGAACAGCGATTTCCCGGGGGATTGGAGGGATGGTGATCCTTTCCATTCTTTTCCGGGGTAAATCTGTTGTGAAACTTGATCTCCAGAGGATTTTCGACTTAGACTTTGACCTTCTCCGCAGAATAATTAAAATTGGTATTCCTGCTGCAGTTGAAAGGATGGTAATGAGTTCAGGTCAGATAATGTTTAATCGGATTGTTGCCTCCCTGGGTACAACTGCCTTTGCAGCGCATCACCTGGCCATAGTGGCCGAATCCATTTCCTATATGCCCGGTTTTGGGTTTTCCATGGCGGCAACCACCCTGGTTGGACAGGGATTGGGAGCTAAAGATCCTGACCTAGCTGAAAAGTGCGGCCGGGAAACGTGGAGAATTGGCGGAATGGTAATGAGTTTTATGGGGGTTTTATTTTTTGTTTTCCCTCATTATTTTATGAACTTCCTAACTAACGAACCAGAGGTGATTTCTTTGGGTATAATGTGTTTGCGGATTGTTGCCGTAGCTCAACCTCCTTTTGCAATGGCCATAATCCTATCGGGAGCCATTAGAGGTGCTGGAGATACAAAGTTTCCCATGTATGCTTCTATTTTAGGGATCTGGATTATCAGGTTGAGTCTGGCCATGGTTTTAGGAATATTTTTGGGGTTGGGGCTACTGGGAGTCTGGCTTGCAATGGCCATTGATCTATATTTCCGCGGGTTCCTGTTTTATTTTAGGTTTAGTTCCGGTTACTGGAAAAATATTGAGGTATAATAACAGGCAACCCCCAATTTTGGATAGAGTTTTAACAGGGTGGAGATAATTTGTTGAAGTGATTTCATTTTCTGAAGTAGGCTAAATTACATTAGATTTGGTTAAAGGCAAGAAAAAAGGTTTGAAAAAAAGTAGTAAGCCGAAACAGATTAAAGAATTATTAAAACACACTATTTTCCATCCAGCCACCTAAACCCTTTTTAACATTAATTGTTTTTTATTGCAGGGAACAAATTTTTATGATGCAGCATAATTTAATGGAGTCGGTTCAAAAATTATAAAATATTTTTTTCTGGCTTGAAAATTAACCTAACCAGTTCGTATTATTCTATGATCTTACTTTAAGGAAAATACCTGATTGAAAATCTCACAATAAAAATTCGAAAAAGGAAAAGAAGCGGAATGGAGGTAAACTCCTTTCCGCTTCTCTGCTTACAATAGTTTTCCCGGTTTTTGAATCAGGAAATTTTTCCTTGTCAAAAAAGTTCAAAATTTAGCTTGGATTAAAGCTGATTAAAAATTTCCTGGGTAATATCTTTTACCTGTGGTAACTCCATTAATTCATCAACGTCTTCAATTATTTCCCGTATCTCTTCAATCTCATCAAAATCTTTAATTTCCATGTCAAGTTCTTTTATTTTTTCCCCATCGGTCAAAATTTCTTCAACCTTTTCAGTTACCTCTTCCCGGGCAAAATCTGAAATGGTATCGAGGATACCCTCAAGATAAAGTTCCATTGTTGCAATGTTGACAACAAGATCATAACCCAATTCCATGGCTACTTCATTTACTTCTTCGTGGGTAATATTTTCAATATTTTCATCCCCCATCACAGAGTTCAAAAGGCCGGGAAAATCTACCAGAGCAACCTCAATTTCATTTTGTTCTCCCGAATCTGCTAAAGCCAAGGGGCTTATAACAAAAACCCCCAGTAAAAGAACAAGAAATATGTTTTTCCTGTGCATGTTTTGGGATGCCTCCTTGTCAATTGTGTTACTCTTACTATACCGGATAAATTTGAGAAAAAAGTGAGAAAACAGGAAAAAAACTTTGATAAAAAGGGTTTCTAAGGTTGACTATAGGAAAACCTTTATCTGTTTTTATTTTTGTTATTCCTTCTTTCGACCCTGGAGGTTATTGAAACTAGTTATAATACCCAATAAAAAAACTCGGTTTGCAGTTCTTTTTGCAAAATAGGGAATGAAATATAAGTTCGAAAGATTTCCCAATATTATGGGGTGTCCCCCATATTGATACTCTGAAAATTATCAAGAAAAAAGGAAAACCCCCGGAGCGGGGGTCTTCCACAATAAACTCCTTAATAACGGAAGATTGCTGCAAGATTGCCCTCCCCGGGTACTTCTTCGGGAGGGACTGGGTATACAGCTCCACCGTTCAGGAAGGTGTGAACAGCAGAATAATCAAGAAGGTCTTCGCTTTCTCCTTCCGAGCCATTTTTTTCAACATTAACTTTATTAGAATTGAGGTTAATATCTCCTAAGATGCTAATTCCAGTTGGTACAAAAAGCAGTTCCACCCTACCGTTGGCTGCTGCTGGAGCAACTTCGCGGATGTCTGTTGAGGTTTTTCCTGTACCGCTAAGTTCCCGGAAACGAGCTGCAGCATTGTCTAATTTTTTTTGAAAATGTGGTTCAACTACTTCCCAGGCCTGTTCATGAATTTCTTCATCCCGAAGGAGATCCGGGTTTCCTTCCACATGTCCATCAAGTAAATTATTGTAAGTGGTGATTTCTTTGTAAATTGGGAAGAGATAATCTACACCGGCAAATAAGATGGGAGCATTATCCGGTCCAAGGTTTTTCACAAGAGCTCGATCAATCTGATGGAAATAACGGCGGAGATTTTCTTTTTCAACATAATTTTCATCCCCATGACCGTAGGAAACTGCAGCCCTATGTCCTTCACCATCAGAAGGGGCTCTGGTGTGGAAGTGGACCTGTTTTTCGGGGTCGTCATACTTTAAAACTTCCTCCAGGCTTTCCGGTGCGCCTTCTACTTCAAGTCTGACTGCGCTGTGGGGGGTGCACTGCAGTAACCGGAAATGCTTTTGACTAAGAGCAAGGACATAAAAGCGGTCTCCCATGCTGAACATTCCCAGCAGAGGTTTGATAAAAAATCTTTGCCCTACTGTTGTTCTTTCCCAGACTTCAATGGGAAGTTTAAAGTATCGGAATAGGTCCGGAGCGATAAAAATCGCAAGGCCGTTTTGTTGATGCTGCCAGAACAGACTATCCCCAACAAATTGCTGGGCAGGTTTTAAAAGCTTTTTTATTTGCTGCGGTTTTAATCCAAGATCGGATAATTTGCTTTCTGCTTCACGTAAAAGGTTCTTAAGACGAATATTGGCCTGTTGTGCTTCACTACCGGTCTTATGGGTAGGAACAAAAATAGAAACACATGGTCCTTCCTGGACTTCTAACAGGTTTTGTAATTCTTCTCGGGTAAATTCATTCATGGCAACCCCTCCTTATGGATTTTTTCGCTGTTACAGTGCATATTCCTGCATAGAAAGAACCGCCCAATTTTGTGAAAAATAAACCCCGATTAAAAGGACTACTGCAGCATTCTTTTAAAACAAAACGAGGGTTTTCATTAGGAAGAGAGAAATTTAATTTGATAATTTTTTTTTCTGAACCCTTTTTAGATTCGATTATTTCAAAAATTTTAATTTTTGCCCTGGAAAGGAGAATAAACTTGTATACCAGTTTAAAAGATGGGGAAAGACTGCTTTATGAGAACAGCGCAAATCTACTGAGAAAATTCAAAGCAATAGGGGGAAAGTTAATGGTTACTGATCAACGGGTAATTTTCGAAACTGATGCCCTTGACCTGGAAACGGGCTTAATTTCGGTAACTTATAAAAAGATTAAAAAAGTAAAGAGTGTTAACACCCTTATGGTTATTCCCAACGGGATTGAGTTAGAATTGAAATCGAGAGACAAGTTCCGTTTTGCCGTCTGGAAAAGGAAAGAACTCCTTGAATTAATTAATAAAAAGATTTCCGGGAAAAAGGGAAGGGATTGATTCTTCGACCGGAAAAATTTAATTATTTTCTCCGAGGTTGCTAGGACTTCTTTAATTGCAACCCCCTTAAAATACCTGCAGGGGATCCAATGATCTTAGCTTATAAACCGGGCAGGGTATGGCCACTTCTTCAGGTAAGAATGGTCAGGGTTAAGGATTTTGCAGGGGTTAAATATTATCCAACAGTGAAATTAAAATTTTTGACTGGAAGGAAGGGTAAAATGGGAGTAATCCAAGAAATTGATCGTCACCTGGAAAAGATGGTTATTGATATTGGCCCCAGGCCAACGGGCTCAAAAAATAATCGCAAAGCATATAATTACATAGGTCGGGAAATGGCCGGCTATGGGTTTGCGGTGGAAAAACAGGAATTTGATTGCATTGACTGGTTTCCCGGTGGAGCAAGTTTTTTAATGGAAGGCCGGGAAATCAGGTTAAAAGAGGCCGATTACACTTTACCCTGCAATCTGGGAGGCAAGTTACACTGTATTGAAAACATTGAACAACTGCGAAAAAGTGATATCCAGGGGGAACTGGTTTTTCTATTCGGTGAACTTACCCGGGAACCCCTGATGCCCAAAAAATTCCCCTTCTATAACCCCCCCGAGCATAAAAGAATAATCGCTCTACTGGAAGAAAAGAATCCCGGGGCAATTCTCTTCGCCAGTTGTAGCAAGGAGAGTCTGGTACCTTTAATCGAGGACGGGGATTTCAATATTCCCTGTGCCGTGGTTCCAGTTAAAGAACAGGAGTACCTGCTGGGGAATAAAAATTCCCCGGTGAGGTTAGTGATTAAATCGTCCCGGAAGCCGGCTCGTGCGGCCAATATAATATCGAGGGGATGGGGAGAAAAACCCAGGATAGCTGTTTCAGCCCACCTTGACACCAAGCCTTTTACTCCAGGTGCCCTGGATAATGCAGTGGGGGTTGCAGCAATTCTGGTTCTGGGTAAGCTTCTGGGGCCTGGTCGGTTGAAAAACCAATTGGAACTGATTGCTTTTAATGGAGAGGATTATTTTTCTAATGCAGGAGAAGTGGTCTTTTCTGAAAAAAGTCTTTCCGAACCAGGTGATTACCTGCTGGGAGTAAATATTGATGGAATTGGTTATTTGGAAGGGCAAACGGGGTTTTCGTTTTTTGAGTTATGTGAGGAGAAAAGAAGCAGGATCCGGAAGATAACCAAAAAAATCCCCGGTATTTGTGAAATCGCACCCTGGCCCCAGGGGGATCACATGGTGTTTGTTGGGTGTGGTATCCCTGCTGTTGCCATAACCTCAACCCAGGTTTTTGGAATATTAGAAAGTGTTATTCACACCCCAGAAGACAGGTTGGAAATAGTAGACAGGAAAAAGATCGCGGAATGTGTTGCCTTTTTAGTTGAGTGGTTGACCGACTTATAATGAATTATATCCAGAAACTGAATTTTAAAGGCGAATCTTAAAAACATTTTTGATGGGAATATTTTTTCTTTCCGGAGATTTAACTTTTTCAAGTTTTTTGCAGTTATTATGTCGCAATTTTTTGAAAAAATTAAAGGGAAATTTGGAGGCAAGAAGAAGGTTTTGTTTAATAAGATCCGGGGGTGATTGATTATGGGGGATAAGTCTATCAAGCGCAGGCTTGAAACCATTGAACTTGATAATCCAGAACAGATTAGAGCATTAAATGATTCGGTTCACGAAAGAATTTTTTCAATTCTGGATGACCGGGGAGCCTGTTCTGCTTCTGAACTGGCCAGGGTAATGAAGCTACCGGAAGAAGAGGTTGATGGTTACCTGCAGGGACTGGTAAGTATTGGGTTGCTGGACGAAATAGAAAAAGAGGGGCAATTCCTTTATCTTCAGGTAGCAAAATTTTTCAATCTTAAAAAAGAATTTCTCTCCAGTTCAGAAGGCCTGGAAGTTTTTCGGGAAGTTCTTGTTGATCGTTTCGCTAAAATGGCCAGTCAGACCACCCAGCTGGGAGATGAGATTTACGAACAGGGAAGCCTGGGCTTCTACAGGTTTAAATTGACTGAAGAAGAGTTTAAAGAAGCGAGAGAGAAAATAATGGATGTTCTTATTGAAACCAGCAAAATTTCTGAGAAAAGTGGGGGAGGGTCTCATCTCTACCAGGCATTGTTCTTTATGTACCCTGTTACAAGGGAAATCCTGGATGGAGAGGAATAAATAAAAGTCCTGGGCCGGAAATTGTTCCGGCCTTTTT
>SKTZ01000115.1 GCA_007122335.1 Bacillota bacterium | reverse complement strand
ATAGAATCCCTGGCCCGCAGAATGGCCGTGGCCCAGGCAGTTGAATATTTTGGTGAAATTAAAGATAAAAACTGAGAAGGTTCATTAAATTTCCTATCTTCTGAGCAAAAAAGAATCCCTTTTTTCTTTTCAGGCAACTCCCTGAAATCAGCAGGAATTGGTTTATAGATGTCCAATGTAATATAGATTATTCTGCTTAAAAATTTTTTGGGTATAATAATCAATTATTTCTTGAAGGAGAGGTAAAAATATGGCAAGAGAAGATTTAAAGCCCAAGCTGGAAACACTTGAAATTGTGAAAAATGAACAGATGGAGGCCCTGGCTGATCCCATCCACCGGGATATCCTTAATATTCTGCAGGAACAGGGGGCCTGCACAACTGAAGAAATTGCCAAAGCCCTGCCCATGAACCGCAGGGAAACCGAGGAATATCTTTCCGGGCTGGAAGCCGTTGGCCTTCTGGACCGAGCTATTGATGAAGGCACTGAATATTATTTGCCCCGGGCGCGCTCGATCGCGGTAAAAACAGCACAACTTCCGGGCGATGAGGGGATTTCCCTGGTGCGGGAATTCCTGGTTGAAAGGGCTGCAGAAATGGCGCAGGAACTAGCCTCCCTGGAAGTTGAAGATGTCAGCAACGGTAGCATTACCCTGCATCAGGTTAAAATGGCTGCAGAGGATATGCCCTGGGTCAATGAACGATTGAAACAGGCCTTTAGGGAGATAACTGAGCACCTGGAGCAGGACAAAAAAGATAAGGATCTTCACTGCCGCCTTGCCTTTTTCTTCTATCCAATAAAAGAATAGGACTGGAGAAAGAAAACAGAAGGGAGCGTAGAAATTTATGTGGCTGGAAAAATCGCGGGAACTGGAGCAACAGATTGTTGACTGGCGCCGAGAATTTCACAGGATCCCGGAACTGGGTTTTGACCTGGAAAAAACAGCAACTCACCTGGAAAAAATCCTCCGGGAGATGGGTTTAGAACCGAGAAGATTTGCGGGCACAGGGGTTGTTGCCGACATTGAAGCGAGCGATCTTTCTGGGCCGGTAATTGGACTCAGGGCTGACATGGATGCCATGCCAGTGGACGAAGAAACGGGACTGCCCTTTTCCTCCGAGCACCCCGGGGCGATGCACGCCTGCGGGCATGACGCCCACATGGCAATGCTCCTGGGAGCGGCAAAGCTTTTGCTTGGTAATTCTGATCGATGGAAAGGAAGGGTTCGGTTAATATTCCAGCCGGCCGAGGAACTTGTAAGCGGGGCCCGGAAGATGATCGAAGAAGGAGTTTTAGAAAATCCCAGGGTTGAAATGGTTTTTGGGCTGCATATCTGGCAGGTAATGGAATTTGGGAAAATTGGCCTGAAACCAGGAATCTTCATGGCATCTGCAGATAATTTTTCGATAAGAATTAAAGGAAAGGCTGCCCACGGGGCCATGCCCCACGAAGGCAGAGACTCAGTCGCAGCAGCAGCAGATTTAATTCATGGGCTGCAGGCAAACCTGACCCGGGTGGTTCCCACAACGGAGTCCTATGTCCTGACTTTCGGCAAAATAAATGGAGGAACTAAGGGTAATATTGTGGCTGAAACTGTTGATATTGATGGAACCTTTAGGACATTTTCTCCGGAAATTCGGGAAATTATTAAAAATCGTTTCGCTGATTACCTGGCAAGTATTGAAAAAGGGCACGGGGTTAAAACCGAATACCGTCTTTTGAATTCTGCTCCACCCCTGATCAATGACCCTGACCTGGTGGAGAAACTGGAAAAAGAGTTTGGGGAATTATTCGGTCCCGAAGAAATAGTAAAATTTGGGCCTGTTCTTCCTTCTGAAGATTTCGCAGAATTCTGCAGGAAAGTTCCTTCAGTATTTTTCTTTCTCGGGGCAGGAGGAGAAGATTATGAATTTCCCCACCACCACAGCCGCTTTGATATTGATGAGAGGGCTTTGCCCTTCGGTACTGCTGCTCTTTTAAGAGCAGTTGAAGCCAACTCGCAAATGGAGGGCTAGAAATTGTCAGCAAATAAAAGCAAAAGCGGCCTGATTGTGGCCGCTTTAGTTTTCTTAATTATTGCCAATTTAATAATTTGGGGTTACATTATCCTCCACCGTCTGGGTGGAGAGGGAGAAGTAATTCAGCTGTGGGATTCGGAAGAATTATTTCTTGACCCCGAGGGGGAATTTAATTCTCTTCTTCCCGGACCCTCTTCCGATGAACCAGACGGACCAGAAGAATTCCAACTTCGTACAGAAGAATTAGAGGAAGAGCAACCATAATCTGGGAGATACCATCAGGAGGAGTTATCACGGCGGCTAGAATAATAATAGCGAGAAAAGCGAATTTACGGATCCGCCGCAGTAAGTCTGCTGTTATTACATTCAGCAAACCAAGCAGCAAAAAGGCCAGGGGGGTTTGGAAGGTTAAGCCAAAAACCAGAAGCAGGTTGGTATTAAAGGAGACATAACTCGAAATGGTAAAAAGGGGCGCCAGATCTTCCCCGGCGAAGCGCAGAAAAAAATTAAGGGTGAAGGGAATTACAGTTGTATAGGCGAAGGTAACTCCCAGAAGAAAAAGCAGGTACATGCCGGCGATAAAAGGATAAAAGAGTCGGCGTTCTTTTTTGTACAGGGCAGGTCCCACAAAGGCCATAACCTGGTAGATAATAATCGGCGAGGCCAGGAGAATACCGCCAGTAAAGGCGAGTTTGATATTGGCCAAAAAAGCTTCGGGGGGTGAGGTGTAAATAAGTTGCTGTTCCCCAAGAGGAGCCAGCAGAAAGAGCAGGATCTGGTGGGCAAAAGGAAAGACTATTATTGTAGCCAGAACCAGGGCGCCGATAATAATAAAAAGTCTTTTGCGAACTTCTTCCAGGTGGTCAACCAGGTTTTTTGGTTTTGGTTTGGTTTTTTTGGGCTTGAATTTTTTGATCATTTTTACTCCTTTTGGACCAGGATATCATAAATCTATCCCTGATTATAACACATTTTAAGAGTTTGGGGGATACCCTTGGCAAAGGTTTTTAAAAATGTAGAAAAAAAGGTTGACTAATAAATCGATATATGTCAATATATGAATTAGAGTTTGTTTTATTATTGGACTTATTTCAAGAGAAGGCTTAAGAAGCCTTGCTGAAAAGGGGGAGAACCTTGGAGATAATAAATAATTTTGGCCAGTTAGTTTTAAAACTTATTCCCATCCTAATAGCCGCCGTTTTCTTTGCTGAGCTTGCCCGGATCTGGCTGGGTGAAGATAGGCTCCGCAACCTTATGACCGGGAAAAGACCCTGGGAGGGGCGGTTGCGGGCGGCTGCCCTGGGAGCTATCCTTCCGTTTTGTGAATGTGGAGCCTTCCCCATAATGGTTGGCCTTTTGCAGGCCGGCATTCCCTTAAAACTTGCCCTGACCTTTTTTATTATCAGCCCGATAGTAAGTATTCCCGCTTTCCTTTTTCTGATGGGAATTTTCGGCCTGCAGATTGCCCTGCTTTATTTGATTGTCGCCATAATCCTGGGATTATTAATCAGCACCCTGCTTTCTTCTTACGGGAATTCTGAACAGATAATCAGGGATAAATTCAGCCACTATCAAGAAGAAAAATGTTGTGGTGGGAGTTCAAATGGATCAACCTGTTGTTCAGATCAAAAAGCTGAAACTTCCTGTTGTGGTGAAAATAGCAAAGGTTCCCTTATTTATGGAGCCTGGCAGGCCGGGTTTAAAACCCTAAAAAAAATAATCCCTTATGCCGTAGCCGCCATGTTTATAGCTGCAATAATGCAGTTCTATATTTCCGGGGAGGTGTTCCAAAATGTCCTGGGAATGTCCAACCTTTATGGTGTTCCGATAGCTGCTGCAGTTGGTATCCCAATTTATGGAGCGGACTGTACAAAAATCAGTATAATAGCTCCATTTCTTGAAGTAACCCAGGCAGTAGGGCCGGGGATTGCTTTTATCCTGGCAGGAGCTGGAACAAGTATCAATGGATTGGTCTTTATGAGTTCGATCTTCAACAAAAAATTTCTGGCTTTATTTGCCCTGTGTATTTTCCTTTCAGCAGTATTTACAGGGTATTTCCTGGCTTTCTTCGCTTAAATGGAAACGAAAATTTATTCTTT
>SKTZ01000025.1 GCA_007122335.1 Bacillota bacterium | reverse complement strand
CTGACAGCCTGGAAGGTTTAAAAATTGTAGTGCAGGGTGTGGGAAAAGTTGGCCACAAACTTGTCGGACACCTTACTGAAGAAGGAGCAGAAATTGTTGTCTGTGACGTAAATCAAGAATACCTGGAGCGGGTAAAAAGAGATTATCCAGCTGT
This sequence comes from Bacillota bacterium, assembly GCA_007122335.1. Classification (GTDB taxonomy): domain Bacteria; phylum Bacillota; class Halanaerobiia; order B1SED10-174; family B1SED10-174; genus T1SED10-26. The sequence goes on along the minus strand of SKTZ01000025.1, from coordinate 4,032 downwards.
GGAAGTTGTAGACCCGGACAAGGCATATGATGTCGAATGCCATATCTTTTCTCCTAATGCTTTAGGTAGTGTGGTAAATGATGAAACTATCGACCGCTTTAACTGTGAAATCATCGGTGGAGCAGCGAATAATGTCCTTGAAGATGAAGAAAAACATGGAAAAGCCCTTGAAGGGAAAGGAATTCTTTATGCACCCGATTATGTGATTAACTCTGGTGGGCTGATCCAGGTTGCCGATGAAACTGCCGAAGAAGAATACAGCAAGGAAAGAGCTTTTAAGAAAGCGGATGATATCTACGATATGCTGCTCGAAGTATTCCGACTGGCCCGGGAAAACAGGATCCCGACCCTTAAAGCGGCTGATATGATGGCCGAGAACCGGATTGAAGGGGTTTACCAGATCAGAAGGATCTTTCCGGGGAAATAACAGGAGGCTCAGGGTATGAGTGAAAAAATTCTGGTAATCAATCCTGGCTCAACCTCGACTAAACTTGCGGTTTGGGGTGCTGGTCAGGGACTTATCCTGGATGAGAATATCCAGCATCCTTCTGGGGAAATGGAGAAGTTTCCCGACATTCCAGATCAGCTGGGTTATCGGGTGCAGGTAGTTCGAAACTTTTTACAGCAAAAGGGCTGGAAAACCGTTGATTTTATGGCAATTGCGGCTCGGGGTGGACTTTTAAAACCCCTGGCTGGTGGTACCTATGAGGTAAACGAAAAGATGCGCAAAGATTTAAAGGTAGGAGTACAGGGTCAACACCCTTCTAACCTGGCAGGTTTGATCGGGTACGAACTGGGTCGAGAGGAAAATATTCCGGTATACATTACAGACCCGGTTTCGGTTGATGAGTTTACCCCCCTGGCTCGCTACTCTGGGATCCCGGAAATCCAGCGACGTTCCCTGGGACATGCCCTTAATATCAAGGCTGTAGCTCGAATTGTTGCCGGGGAAGAAGGAAAAAAACTGGATGAATTTAACGCTGTGGTAGCCCATCTGGGTGGGGGTATATCCATAGCGGCCCTGGAAAAGGGTCGAATTGTAGATGTTAACAATGCCAACGAAATGGGTCCTTATTCTCCTGAAAGGACCGGGGGCCTTCCTGTTGGAGACCTGATTAAGATGGCCTTTAGTGGCGAGTATTCTGCCCTGGATTTGCGGAACAGAATTACCCGACGCGGGGGACTTCTGGCCTACCTGGGGACTAATGATTGCAGGGAGATTGAAAAACGGATCTCCCAGGGGGACGAGGAAGCAAAAAAAGTCTACGAAGGCATGATTTACCAGATAAGCAAGGAAATTGGAATGGCCGCAACTGTTCTCCGGGGAGATGTGGATCAGGTAATCCTTACAGGAGGCATCGCTAAATCGGATTATCTAACAGAAGGTATTGCCCAACGAGTTAAGTTCATTGCTCCGGTTAAGGTGCTCGGGGGATCAATGGAAATGGAGGCTCTGGCCCTTGGTGCTTACCGGGTTTCTAAAGGAGAAGAGGAGGCGAAAGATTATGGCGAGGAGGTGGAGTAATGTTTAAAAACTTGGAAGAGCTTTTACAGGCTGCCCAGTCAGGTCCCAAAACAAAAATGGCAGTTGCAGCAGCAGCCGATAGCGAGGTTTTAGAAGCAGTTAAACAGGCCTGGGAAAGCGGAATGATCGAACCAGTCCTTGTTGGGGAAAAGGAAGCTATTATTCAAGCAGGAAAAAAGGTCGACTTCCAGGTTGATCCGGAATGGATTGTTGATTGCTCCGAACCTGAAGAAATTGCCCACAAAACCATGGAACTGGTTGCCGCGGGCGAAGCTGATTTCCTGATGAAAGGCTTGCTCGGGACTTCAACCCTGCTCCGAGCTCTTTTAACCAAAGAATATGGCCTGCGTCGGGATAGGCTTTTAAGCCATCTTTCGGTAATGGACTGTAATTTGGGCAGGCTGATAATTATGACTGATGGAGCCATGAATATTGCTCCTGACCTGGAAAAGAAAGCCCAGATTATCGCCAACGCCGCAGAAGTAGGCCAAAAACTGGGAATTGAAAAACCCAAAGTTGCTCCTCTGGCAGCTGTTGAAATGGTTAATCCCGATATGCCTGCAACTTTAGAGGCTGCTGCTTTATCCAAGATGGCCGATCGGGGGCAGATTAAAGGTGTTGTTGTAGATGGTCCTTTAGCCCTGGATAATGCGGTTAATGAAGAAGCAGCAAAGCATAAAGGGATAACCAGCCAGGTAGCAGGGAAAGCGGACATTTTACTGATGCCCGATATCGAAGCGGGGAATGTGTTCTATAAATCTATGCTCTATCTGGGTGGATTTCGGGCTGCAAGTATCGTAGTGGGAGCAAAAGTCCCGGTTGTCCTTACCTCACGAGCAGATGACGCCCGGACCAAACTACTATCCATCGGCCTGGGAAAACTGGCCATATAATTAAAAATTTCTAAGGAGGGAATTTTTCAATGAAAAAGTTTGATTACATGGAGAAGTATGATTTCGAACAGCTGGTTTTTAATTATGATGAGACTTCTGGTTTAAAAGCCTTGATTTGTATTCACGATACTACCCTGGGGCCCGCCCTTGGCGGAACCCGGATGTGGGTTTATGAAAAAGAAGAAGAAGCCATTGAAGATGTTCTTCGCCTGGCAAGAGGTATGACCTATAAGGCTGCAGTAGCAGGGTTAAACCTGGGGGGAGGTAAAGGAGTAGTTATTGGAGATCCCAAAAAAGATAAAAGTGAAGAATTATGGCGGGCTTTTGGCCGGGCAGTCCAGAGCTTAAACGGCCGCTATATTACCGCTGAAGACGTGGGAACTTCTCCTCAGGATATGAACTTTGTTTCCATGGAAACCGACTATGTTGTTGGGCTTATGGGAACAAGCGGTGATCCCTCTCCCTTTACTGCTAATGGTGTATGGCACGGGATGCAGGCCTGCGCAGAGAAAATCTACGGCAGTCGCAGCCTTAAAGGCAAGAAAGTTGCCGTTCAGGGTGTTGGCAGTGTTGGTTATTACCTCGTTAAGCACCTGGTCGAAGATGAAGGCGCTGAAGTTGTAGTTACCGATATTGACGAGGAGCGGGTAAAAAAGGTTGTTGATGAATTTGGAGTTAAGGCTGTTGGCACTGACGAAATTTACGGTGTAGATGCAGATATTTTTGCTCCCTGTGCCCTCGGTGCTGTAATAAATGATGAAACTCTGCCCCAGTTCAAGTTTAAAATTATTGCTGGTGGAGCCAATAACGTCCTCGCCGAAGAAGGTCACGGCGATGAGCTGGAGAAAAAAGGAATTCTTTATGCTCCGGATTACGTAATCAACGCCGGTGGCTTGATTAACGTTGCTGATGAACTTAAAGGATACAACAGAGAAAGAGCACTGCAGAATGTAGCAGGAATTTACGATAGCGTAAAGATGGTTCTTGAAATCGCCGAGAGAGATAATATTCCAACCTATAAAGCTGCTGACAGGCTGGCTGAAGAGCGGATTGAAAAAATGAGTAAAGTCCGCAGTAACTATATTAAGCGCTAGGAGTGGGAAATATGGATTATAAGATCCTGGTTCTCAATCCTGGATCAACTTCAACAAAACTGGCTTTTTACCAGGGACAGGAGTGCGTGTTGGACAAAACTGTTCGGCACTCCAGTGATGAGCTTAAAGGGTACAAGAGAATAGCTGATCAGGAAAGCTTCCGGAGGAAGGTTATTCTGGAAACCCTGGAGAAAGAGGGTTTTGCAGTAAAGGATATTGATGCTATTTCTGCCCGGGGTGGGCTTTTAAAGCCCATCCCTGGCGGAACCTGGGAAGTAAACGAGAAAATGGTTGAAGACTTAAAAGCAGGAGTCCAGGGGGAACACGCCAGCAATCTGGCTGGAATTATAGCTTTTCAGATGGGTGAGCAGTTAGGATGCCCGGCATTTATAGTGGACCCAGTTATCGTTGATGAAATGGATGAAATTGCTAAATTCTCGGGAATGCCTGAAATAGAGAGGCGCAGCATTTTACACGCTTTAAATCAGAAAGCTGTAGCCCGCGATGTTGCCGAAGAAAT
>SKTZ01000107.1 GCA_007122335.1 Bacillota bacterium | reverse complement strand
CAGTAAGCAAATTTTCAAAAAGAAACCTTCCGTTTTTATCTGTTGCCCCCCTGATTCCCCCTAGTAAAATGGGGATATCATCCAGAAGCGGTTCTCCTTTGTCATAAATCCCATTCCCATTTAGATCAAGAAAAACAAGTCCACCTATAAAATTAACATGTTGATTGGAACCGGGATGGGTTTGCCCAACAAGCCTGCCTGATCCAAACCCGAGAATCTGGGAAAAACCCAACTCAATAGAATAAACCGGTTCTGTATCAAACATTGTTTGGTAACTCCTTTTGACCTCAAACTCACCTGTCAATCCCGATTCAAAGGTCCAGCTCAAGCCTGTCCCCGTGGAAACCTGGAAATTCTCCCTTCCAGTCAGCGGTGATCTAACCCCCAGATTTAAGTTAAACCTTCCTCTACGCTCCCCCCAGTAATGAGAAAAAGAACCCCTAGCTGAATAAAAAGAGGTATCTAAATATGGATAAACAATATAGGCCCCCCCTAGGCTTAAAACCGTATCATAACTAAAAAAATGCATTAAATTAAGGCCCAAGCTTGCCTCTCCCTGTTCGAATTCGGTTAAACCGGTTTCTTCAAAATATAAAGTTGAGTCCGCACTACCACTTAAAAAAGTATTATCAGTTATAGACCAACGCGAAGCTGCTTCCAAACGTAGTTTACCCCCAATTAATTCCTGTTCGATAAACCTTGCATCCATTTCAAAATTACCTGTTATATTTATTGACGGTGTAAGGGATAAAGACAGTTCAACTTCTGAATCTAAGTTATCCTCCCTTCTGGTAATCCCATCCTCAATTGAAAGTTGCCCGGCCAGATATCCGAGTAAAATTCCCCAGGAATAAGCATTTGTTCTTTTTGCATGCTGGATCCGAAAACCCAGGTCGTTACTTTCAACCCTAATAAAATCTTCACCGTTTCCTTCCACGTCAAATTCCCTAGTTCCACCAATTAAAGAGAGGGTAAGTGAACCCAGTCGATTATCCCTATATAAAACCGAAACTGTGCCTCTATCCATTGTTGATAAAGACATCTCCGGAAGTGATCGTCGGAAATCTCCAGTCAACCTTAGACCCCATTTTGTTGTAAGATCATAACGCCCTGTAAGAACAAACCTTTGCCCATCGATTTCCTTAATTGTTCTTGTTACTTTTGGCTCAACATAGGAGTAACGACCTTCAAGGTAACCCCGGTTAAAACCCTGTAATAGGTAAGCTCGATAACCCTGGGCAAGGTCATAAGCATATCCGCCCACCAGCCAATCCAAACCCAGAACTGTGCTACCCAGTGGACGACCGATTAACCTGATAACGGAGCCAACTTCCGGAAGCTGGTATTCCCCGTCGACAAGACTTTGTAATCTTAGAATCTCAACATCCAGAGAAACATTGTTTGCAATCGAATATTTAAAGGCTCCCCCAAGTATATTACCTTTATAATCATCTACTCTCCCCTGTAACCCTGCAGAGAGACTAATCTCACTTGTTCCTTCTCTCAATATATCTGGGTGGCCGACAATTTTCTTCTTTAATTCTTTAACCCCACCATCAGGTTTTTCAATTATTATTCTTACCTCATTCGCCCTCCTGGTAACAAGCAGAACATTTTTAAAAAGGTAACCTTCCTCTTCACCGATTACCTGAGAACTTATAGGCCTCCCATTTACAAACAATTGAACCCGGGACCCTTGCTCAGCCTCCCCTGAAATAGTCGTGTAGGAAAATTGTTTGCTGGAAAAAGAGCCTGGAAACTGGAGATGCAAACCTCTTAAAGAAGTTCTTCCCAGAGTTGAGGGATAATTGATTCCGCTATCTCCAATAATCGCCCTTATCCCTTCATCTCTGTAGGTAGCCCGGATTAAGGGAATATTCAGGGAAAAAGCTGAACGAGTAAAATTATATGTTGAAGCTAGACCCAGGGAAAGGGCCCAGTTTTGAAATCTTCCATGAAGGTTAATTCTTTGTCGACTGGAAAAAAACCAGCTCCCGTCAGGTGATCTCTGGGAAATTCCGGAAATTTTATATTGGAAAGACCCCAGAGAATAATCCGGGCCAAAGGTATCAGGTACCAGTTTAACCGTTCTAAATGGATCTTCAGGAGTTTCGGGTTGATCCTCCCGGGGAAACTCCTCATCATCCAAATCCAGGATTATGGTGACTTCCTGCCGCCTTGGGTTCCAGTTGATTTGCGCACCGGTAAGGTGTTCGATTAAAGAAGAGGAAACAAAAAAGTCCCCCTCGTGCTGAATTGGGGGTTGGACTGATAGTTCAGGGTACCCTTCATAAATACCCAATTTAAAGTCAATCCTGGCACTCCTGCTACTGGGAACATGTTCAATATAAAGAGCATCTTCCTCTCGGAAATACCGGATTTGCAGATCCAGATGTCTGGAAATTTCAGAAACAGGTAAAAGAATGTAATCCTGCTTATCAAGGATCTCAAAAAAATCATCCCACCAAAGATCTAGAGCCTCAGTCTTTATTTTAAGAATTACAATACTGGTTTCTTCACCGGCAGCTTTTACAAAAGAGCCATGCAAAAAAAACAAAAGTAAAAAGATGATTGTTAACTTGAGAAAAATATGCCTTTTTTTCTGCATGCCAATACTCCTCTCCTACCTGCTAATCTTCAACTCGAAAAGGAATAACTTCATTTAATCTAAATTCTATGTCTGTGGCTTTCAATTCAAGAATTAACCTGTATTCTCCAGGCGGATATGTTTTTGCAAATTGGATATAAATAGGTCTTGCTGTTTCTGGTAAAAAAACCTTTTCTGATACTTCTCCTTCCTCAAAGATTTCTCCTTCAGCATTTAAAACCCTGTAATCAATGGTAAATCGAGCATGCACAAAAGAAGGGTTTCCCAAAAGAAGTGCTGCCACCTGTTGGCCACTTGGACCACTTAACACTTTACCTTCTATCAGCAGGAAATTAAAACTGAATTCGCTGGGCCTTGCATAGATTAGAGCGCCAATCATTGTTTTAATTACCGCTCCTAACCCTTCCTCGATTTCGGCTTCTTCCTCGTGCTCGAAGAAAATGATTCCTCTCCGCTCAAAAGGTTCCCCTTCACCTTCTGGGAAGTTTATGGTAAATCTTACTATCTGCGATTCCCCCGGTCCTAGGGAAAACTGTCGTGGGTTGAAACGGATTAAACCATCTAAGGATTCTTTTAAAGTTCCCATTTCAAATTCAACCAGTTCATTTTTTTCATTAATATTCCAATCATAACAGACGGCATTTAAGGTAATTGGAAAATCAAAGTTGTTGGTAACAATAATGGAATCAGTTGTTCTACCCCCAGGGGGAATGTGGAAAATAAACCGAGAAGGTTCTATCCGGATGCTTGCTTCAACTGGTAAAGAAACCGCCAGCAAAACTAGTAAAAGGGCCAAAAGGCAAATTACCTGATGTTTTCTCCTTGGGTAAGCCATTATTAACCACTCCTTGGATTGTTAAGGGGTTGGCAAAAACACCAACCCCTATTTTCTTTCTTGGAACCAATCACTTTGGATTATTTATAGGCTTTTTTCTATGCTTGAGGTTCGTTATTTCCGTTGTTATTGTTACCGAAATCGTCAGCGTATATTTTGAAATATACACAGGTTTCATACATACCGGCATCCATGTGGATCCAGGGAACCCGGAACTGGAAGAACATAACATAGGTGTTGCAGGGCGTTAGTCCTTCAAATTCGGCGAACCCTAAATTAATGGTTTCAGACCAATCCTCGTGGTCATTAGCATCCATTTCCCCAGCGGGATCAAAGAAATAGCGGGTCTGGATGTAAACCTCGTTGTCAGTACCCATAGCAAAAGGATCAGCCGTCAAGGAAACGTTATAGCCAATATTACCATAAACCTGGACCCTAAAAATGTCGCAGGCGTGAATGAAAGTTTCTGCATTATCAGGATCCTTGTCGGCACCCGGACCGATGCTGGAGAAAATTCTATCACCATCAACCGCGTTAATGAAGTTCCAGTCCTCATCTACTACACCAGTCAATTCCGGATGGAAAAGCATAATGATTCTTTCACTTCCGTGGCGGATAATGGGATTATCAGCATCATCAATTCCAATGGTTTTTACTTTGGTTTTCCCGGCATTACCTACAAGCATCATTTCCAGGTAACAGGGAATGTACAGGCGAGCAGGAACTTTAATTTGCGCGTTTTGAGGACCCCAGTTTTCTTTAATTCCATCGGGTGCTTCTACCTGGATCCCT
>SKTZ01000021.1 GCA_007122335.1 Bacillota bacterium | reverse complement strand
TTTTCAAACATACAAACCCAGTCCCCTACTGCAAGAGCCAGTGCACCTCCGCTCCCTCCTTCCCCTGTTACAACTACTACTATGGGAACTTTTAACCCGCTCATTTCCCTTAAATTCCTGGCAATAGCTTCTCCCTGGCCCCTTTCCTCCGCTCCAAGACCGGGATAAGCACCGGGAGTGTCAATAAAAGTAATAATCGGCCGGTTAAATTTGTTGGCTTGCTCCATTAGTCTCAAAGCTTTTCGGTACCCTTCAGGGTGAGGCATCCCAAAATTCCGGGCAATATTATCCTTTGTTGAACGACCTTTTTGATGTCCGATTACTGTAACCGGCTGTTCTCCCAATCGAGCAATTCCGGCAATAATCGCAGGATCATCGCTGAAAAGCCGGTCCCCATGCAGTTCTGTAAAATCCGTGCAAATCATTTCTATATAATCAAGAGTGGTCGGTCTTTCCATATTCCGGGCCAGTTTTACCCTCTGCCAGGGAGTAATTTCGATATTTTGTTCTTCTCTTATTTGTTTTGCTTTTTCCTGGAGAGACTTAATTTCCCCACTAAGGTCAATATTTTGCTCCCGGGCAAAAATTTCAAGTTCTTTAATTTTTTCTTCCAGGTGAGCAAGCTGTTTTCCCCAACTAGCCAACTTTTTCACCCCCCTGATGAAATTTAAGAAGCAGGGCCAGTTCTTTTTTCAGGTTTTTTCTCTCAACTATTCGGTCAATAAAACCATGTTCAAGTAAAAATTCAGCCCTCTGGAAACCTTCTGGTAATTTTTGGCCGATTGTCTGCTGAATAACCCTGGGGCCGGCAAATCCAATCAGGGAGCCTGGCTCGGCAATATTAATATCTCCAAGCATGGCAAAACTTGCTGTTACTCCCCCTGTCGTAGGGTGAGTTAACACCGAAATGTACAGCTGCCCCGCGTCGGAAAAGCGAGCCAGGGCAGCACTGGTTTTTGCCATCTGCATCAGGGAATAGATGCTCTCCTGCATGCGGGCCCCACCTGAGGCTGAAAAAATTACCAGGGGCTTTTTCTTTTCCCTGGATTTATTAATAAGCCGGGTTATTTTCTCCCCCACCACTGAGCCCATACTTCCCAGCATAAACTCCGGGGCCATTATTCCCAGACCTAACTCAATACCTTCTAACTTCCCAAAACCTGTAATAACCGCTTCATTTAAGCCCGATTTTTCCCGGACCTGCTCCAGTTTTTCTGCATACCCAGGAAATTCCAGGGGATCAACAGAGGTTAATCCCGGGTCAGTTTCCCGAAAAGTCCCTTCATCAACAATCTGCTTGAGCCTTTGCTTTGCGGGTAGGGAAAAATGATGACCGCATCGATCGCAAACCTTCAATTTCTGGGAAAGGTCTTTTTCGATATGGACATGTTTACACTCCGGACATTTGCTGGCAATATTTTTGGGAACATTTTTAATTTCCCTTGTTCCCACCTGACTAAAACGGGTTTTGCGGAAAAGTGCCATAATCAAACGCCCCCCTTACCTTCAATTAATCCGGGCAAAAATCCAGTATCATAGTTTCCAGAACAAAATTGCTCGTTTTCCAAAATTATTAGATAAAGATCAATAGGGCTGGGAACCCCCTTCAGGCTGATTTCCCCTAACGCTCTGCGCATTCTGTTCCGGGCTTCTTCTCTATCTGCTCCCCAGGTAATTACTTTTGCCAGTAGGGAATCATAATGGGGAACTACCCGGTATCCTGAATAAATAAAGGAATCCACCCGGACACCCGGGCCCCCGGGCGGGATCCACTCGGTAATCAATCCCGGCCGGGGCAAAAAATTCTTTGCAGGATCTTCGGCGTTGATCCGACATTCCATTGCTGCACCCTCCAGTTTTATATCCTCCTGATGGAGGTCGAGTTCTTCCCCGGCAGCAATTTGCAGCTGGGCTTTGACCAGATCAATTCCGGTAACCATCTCTGTTACTGGATGTTCAACCTGGATCCGGGTATTCATTTCCATGAAGAAAAAATTTCCCCGGTCATCCAGCAAAAATTCAACCGTTCCCGCCCCGGTATAGTCTACCGCCTGGGCTGCTCTTACAGCAGCTTCACCCATTTTTCCCCGCAGGACTTCATCCAGAACAGGACAAGGAGCTTCTTCAATTAATTTTTGATGCCGCCGCTGAATGGAACAATCCCTCTCCCCCAGATGAATAACATTCCCATAATTATCCGCAAGGATCTGAACTTCCACGTGGCGGGGCCGGGAAATATATTTTTCCAGGTAAATCTGAGGATTGGAAAAAGCTTTTTCTGCTTCACTTCTGGTCAAAGAAAAAGCTCTGGCCATTAAAGAAGGTTCTTCTACCAAGCGCATCCCTTTGCCTCCACCCCCGGCTGCAGCCTTCAGCATAATGGGATAACCCACTTCACCAGCAACTTTTGCAGCCTCCTGAGCATCATCAAGCCCTTCTTTACTTCCCGGGACAATGGGAACACCGGCTTTTTTCATCAGTATTCTCGCCCTCTCTTTGTTGCCCATTTCTTCAATAGCCCGGGGGGGAGGGCCAATAAAAATCAATCCGCACTGCTGACAGAGCTCAGCGAAGGTTGAATTTTCAGCCAGGAAACCGTAACCGGGGTGAATGGCATCAACCCCGGCTCCAATTGCAGTTGAAATAATATTTTGCATGTTCAAATAACTATCCTGAGCTGAAGGTGGTCCAATACAGTAGGCTTCCCGAGCCATTTTTACATGAAGAGATTCTTCATCTCCACGGGAATAAACGGCTACAGGCTCAATATCCAGTTCAAGACAGGCCCGGATAACCCTGACGGCTATTTCTCCTCTGTTGGCAATTAAAACTTTTCGAATCATGATTTCACCTTAATTCGGAAAAGGGGTTGTCCGTATTCAACCATTTCTCCATTTTCAACCAGAATTTCAGCTATCTCCCCCGATTGTTCGGCTTTGATTTCATTCATAAGCTTCATCGCTTCCAGGATGCAAAGGGTATCCTCGGGTTTAACAAGGTCTCCCACCCCGACAAAAGGTTCATCCTCAGGTGAAGGAGCACGATAGAAAGTTCCTACCATCGGTGCATTAACTTCAATCAGATTTTTATCCGTTTTAATTTCAGGCGCAGTCTCTTGTTCAGTGCTTTCTTGCTTTGTTTTAATCTCCGGACCTGGGGTTGTTGTAATTTCCATTTCTGCTGGTCGTCCCCGAGAGAGAGAAATACGGAACCCTTCATTCTCAACGGTAAATTCAGAAAAATCGCTATTTTTTATCGCTTCGATCAATTTGATAATTTCCTCAGTTTTGATCGGAATCACCTCCCGAAAAGAGGGCAAATTTAAGCTTTCCATCCACAACTGTTTTGCCCTCCACTGTAGCTCTACCCCGGCCAATGCCAAAAGTTTTTTTGGCTCTAATTATTTCAATTTCCAGTTCAACTGTATCTCCGGGCCGCACCTGTCTCCTGAATTTTACCTGGTCCAACCCTGCGAAGAGGGGAATATAGCCCTGCAGATTCTCCTGGGAAAGCACAACAACTGAACCCAGTTGGGCCAGTGCTTCTGTCAAAAGAACTCCCGGAAAGACAGGATAATCAGGGAAATGGCCCTCCAGCCAGATTTGAGTCGGTCCAATCTCCAGTTTTCCTTTACCCCTGATTCCAGGTTCCAGTTCTGTAACCTCATCCAGAAGCAAAAATGGTTCCCGGTGGGGAATAATTGTTTTTATTTCTTCCTGAGTAAGCATTTTAACCAGCCCATTTCTCTACTGCAAGGGAGGCGTTATGTCCGCCAAAACCAAGAGAATTTGAAAGAGCTCGCTTAATTTCAACATTGCGGGTTCCATCCGGGACATAATCAAGGTCACAATCGGGGTCAGGATTGGTAAGGTTAATAGTCGGGTGAACGCGCCCTTCCTGGAGAGTTTTCACTGTAGCAATAAATTCCACTGCTCCCGCCGCCCCCAGAAGGTGCCCCAGCATTGACTTAGAAGAATTGATTAACATTTTGTAAGCCTGGTCTCCGCAAACTATCTTGATTGCTTCCGTTTCCAGTCGGTCATTGTATTCCGTACTTGTTCCGTGGGCGTTAATGTAATCAACCTGTTCCGGATCCCAACCAGCGTCCTGTATCGCCCGGGCCATGGCCCTTGCTCCTCCCTCTCCCTGAGGATGGGGTTGAACCTGGTGGTAAGCATCTCCAACAGAACCGTAACCTTTAATTTCTGCTAGGATGTTTGCCCCTCTTTTTTGGGCGCTTTCCAGGCTTTCCAGGATTAAGATACCCGCTCCCTCACCAATCACAAAACCATCTCTTTCCGCATCAAAAGGTCTGCTGGCCTTTTGGGGATCGTCGTTCCGGGTTGAAAGAGCGCGAGCCGAACAAAAACCTCCCAGCCCCATCGGGGTAATAGAGGCTTCAGTTCCACCGGTTACCATGATATCAGCGTCTCCCCAGGCGATGGAGCGGAAAGCACCACCAATGGCGTCCGTCCCGGTCGCACAGGCACTCACTACAGACGTGACCGGCCCTTTAAGGCCCAGATTAATTGAAATATTACCAGCTGCCATATTCCCGATCATCATCGGAACAAAGAAAGGGCTGATCCGGCGGCTACCTTTCTCCAGATAATTGCTGTGCTGTTCTTCGAGAGTCTCCAATCCCCCAATACCCGAACCTACGAGAACACCAACTGTAGTGGGGTCTGGTTTGTGTTTATCCAGTCCAGCCATTTCCCAGGCCTGATAGGATGCTGCCAATCCATACTGGACAAAACGGTCCAGTCTTTTTGCTTCTCTTTTATCAATATATTTTGTTGGATCAAAGCCTTTTACTTCCGCCCCGATTTTTGTGGAAAATCCATCTGGATCAAAGCGGGTAATCCGATCGACTCCGCTTATTCCCTGTAAAAGATTTTGCCATGTACTCTCCACATCATTCCCGAGGGGTGTTATAGCACCCATACCCGTTATTACAACCCTACGGCCCATCAAAAAACCTCCTTATCGTCTACTGGCTCTCGATATATTTAATGGCATCGCCCACAGTTGAGAGCTTTTCTGCCTCCTCGTCAGGAATCTCCAGATCGAATTCGTCTTCAAGATCCATTATTAATTCCACAATATCAAGAGAATCTGCACCTAGATCATCGATAAACCTGGCCTCAGGTGTAACTTCCGCAGCATCTACTCCCAATTTTTCAGTGATTAAACTGACCAAACGTTCCTGAATATTCATGATCAACCTCCTCCAATTAGTATTAGATTAAAGCCTTTTCTTTATAACCGACCTGGTCAGAATTAAGGTCACCCAGAACCTTATATAGGGTAGCCAGATCAGAGCATTGATAGGGCCTCCTTTTCCTATCAACAGCACGAACAAAAGAAACTAATGCTTTTCCTTCTCCAACTATAATTATGGGATCAAATTCTTTCTCCACCATTTTCACCATGATTTTGCTCCAAAAAACTGGGGCAGAGATCTGTTTGAGCAAAAGTTCTTTAATTTTTTCAGGATCTGAAACATTTTCCCCGGTAACGTTAGAATAGAATTTACAGCGGGGAGCTTTAAATTCAACGTCATTTAAGTACCTGGCAAACTCATCGCCTGCTTTTTCCATTAATTCCGAATGAAAGGGTCCGCTTACCCTCAGGGGAACAACTTTCTGCGCCCCCGCTTCTTTTAACATTTTCATTCCCTTTTTAACTGAACCCATTTCTCCTGACACTACCACTTGAGAAGGCGAATTATAGTTGGCAACCTGTAAAACCCCTTCAACCTGCTCGCATATTTTTTCAATTTCTTTTGGTTCCATGCCAATAACAGCAGCCATTCCCCCCTTACCAGTGGGGAAAGCTTTTTCCATTAACTTCCCTCTAGACCTGACAAGCTGGACTGCATCTGTAAATTCTATTACTCCAGCAGCAACAAGAGAAGTTATTTCTCCCAGACTGTGCCCTGCAACAGCATTTGGTCTAAGATTAAAGCTACGAATAACTTCAAAAGCAGCTATACTTGTGGTCAAAATGCCGGGTTGAGCGTTATATGTTTTTTGCAATTCATCTTCAGGACCATAAAAACAGAGTTCTTTTAAATCAAAACCCAAAACTTCGTTAGCCCTGTCAAAAACCTCTCTCGCCCTGGAAAAATTGTTATAAAATTCTTTTCCCATTCCAACTTCCTGAGATCCCTGACCGGGAAAGAGAAAGGCCAGTTTGTCACCCATTATTTCCAACTCCTTTAGAAAAATTTATCAAGCCTGTCTCTGGTTTCATAAGCTTCAGAAATAATACTTTCAATAACTTCCCCGACGGGTTTTATTGTATTGATTAGCGCTGCAGATTGACCCGCCATTAGACTTCCCAGTTCAAGATTTCCTTCCTGAACGGCTTCCCTTAAACTACCAGCGGCAATTTTCTCAAATTCTTCGGGAGAAGCTCCCTCCCGATCCATTTTTTCAAGTTCTTTAACCAGTTTATTCTCAAGGCAGCGAACCGGGCGATTCAAACTTTTCCCCGTAACGGTGGTGCTCCTTTCTTTTGCTTTCAAGATGGCCTGTTTATAATTCTCATGAACATTGCATTCCTGAGTACAAACAAAAACAGTTCCAAGCTGGACCCCTTCTGCTCCCAGGGCTAAAGCCGCTGTAAAACCCCTTCCATCAGCAATACCTCCTGCTGCAATAACAGGAGTTTTGATTTCCTTGGCCAGAAGAGCAACCAGGACCATTGTAGAAACGTCCCCCACATGACCCCCGGCCTCTCCACCTTCGGCAATTATTCCAGCTATTGGGTACCTGGACAATCGCCTGGCCAGAGCAAGAGTAGGGGCTATGGGAAAAACTTTGATCTCTGAACGGGCAAATCTCTCCATATACTTCCCAGGATTTCCTGCTCCTGTTGTGACCACCTCTACCCTTTCCTCACAAACCACATCAACTACTTCTTCTACCTCGGGGGACATAAGCATAATATTTACCCCGAAAGGTTTGGTGGTAAGTTTGCGGGCTTTTTTTATCTCCTCTCGAACCCAGGAACCCCGGGCACTTCCGGCCCCAATAATTCCCAGTCCACCTGCATTGGAAACCGCTGCCGCAAGTTCAGCATCGGAAACCCAGGCCATTCCTCCCTGAAAAAGAGGGTACTTTATCCCAAGCATTTTTGTTATCTCGGTCTGCATACCCTGCCTCCTTTATTTTCTCCTTAAATCCATTCCAAAACTGCAGCCGCCCATGATAGACCGGCTCCAAATCCTGATAGGACTATTATATCTCCCTTTTTTACCTTCCCTTCATTTACCGCTTCATAAAGAGCTAGCGGTATAGAAGCTCCCGATGTATTACCATATCTCTCTAGGTTCATGTATACCTTTTCTTCGGGCAATCCGAGTTTTCGCCCGGCGGCGTCAATTATCCTTTTGTTGGCCTGATGGGGAATAAAAAGATCTATATCTTCATTGGATAGGCCAGCCATTTCCAGGGCTTTTAAAGCGGCCTTACCCATGGCTTTCACGGCAAATTTGAAAACCTGATTTCCATCCATTCGAATATAATGCAACCTTTGAGCTACTGTGTCTTCTGAGGCAGGAAGCCGCGAGCCCCCGGCAGGAAGATCCAAAAATTTTCCTCCTGCTCCATCAGAACCCAGATCAAAACCCAGTATTCCACCCTTTTCAACCGGTTCCAAAACACATGCTCCGGCCCCGTCTCCAAAAAGGACACAGGTATTCCGGTCTTCCCAGTCGGTAATTTTGGAAAGGGTTTCTGCGCCAACTACCAAAACCTTTTTATAGGCGCCAGTTGAAATAAATTGGGCCCCGGTAACCAGAGCATAAACAAATCCTGAACAACCTGCTTCAAGGTCAAAAGCAGCGGCTTTGTTTGCTCCAAGCCTATCTTGCAGGAGACAGGCAGTTGCGGGAAAAATCATATCCGGGGTGACAGTTGCAACAATTATAAGATCTAAATCTTCAGGCTGAACCCCTGCACTTACCAGGGCGTTGCCTGCAGCTTCAATGCATAGATCCAGAGTGGTTTGCCCTTCCTCTACAATTCTTCTTTCTACTATTCCGGTTCTTGTCCTGATCCATTCGTCGGTTGTTTCAATCATTTTTTCCAAATCCCGATTAGTTAAAACTTTCTCCGGGATGGAAATTCCCAAACCGCTGATTCCAGTACGCAGCATTTTTCCATCTCCTTTTTTCGGGCATCCCTGGAACATTGACTAATTATACAAATGGCAATTTTTAATGTCAACAAGGCGAATAGCAGCAAAAAAAGAAGAAATTACTAAAAAAGACGATAAACAAGACTTTAAACTCCCAAAAAAGCGGTACAACGGCGCCCAATCACTTTAAAAGGCAAAAACGGACCTGCTTCCCCCTGGTGAAATTGAATAAACCCTCTTGTACCCTGCATCTACGCCAGAAAAAGGAGGCAAAAAATTAGTCTATTGGTATTTTTTCCCTTTTTATTTTAAAAAAACCGGGTGTAGTATAATTCATTTTTCTAAATTACCTATTAAAGAAGTAAATTTTTTGAGCTTTGTAGTATAAATATATGGACAAATTAATTTTTTGTGGTAAAATTAAAATATGTTTATTAAAGTTACTAAATCGGGAAAAAATCGTTACGCACAGGTTGTTCAGTCCTATCGAGAGAACGGGAAAATCAAACATAAAGTTTTGTTAAACCTGGGTAGGACTGACAAAATTGAAAACGACCCAGGTATGCAAAGAATGGCCCTTAATTTAATGAATTTAGCGCGGGTAAAGGAGGTAATTAACATCAACCGCGCTGGCAAAGGCCAGATTGTAAAATGGGGCGATATCGTATATCAAAAACTATGGGAAGAAACCAATATTGCCGAAACCCTAGGTTCCTGCACAAAAAGCCCTCCTGCCTGGTTCGATTTCGAGCAGACCTGTCTTTACCTGATTACCCGCTATCTGTTGACAGCGCAAGAAGAAAACTATTATTTTACCGCTGATATTCCCGCCAACCAGTTTTATCGAACCCTTGATATTTTGGGAAAGAATAAAAACATAATTGAAAAACAACTATTCCCTGACCCGCAGAAACTAAAAAACCCCATCCTTTGCCTTCTAATTCCAGTAAACTTTAAAAACACCTCCCTGGAATCAATGGAAAACCTTGATTTCGATTATTCCCTCCGGCGAGTCCAGGTTATGGCTATTGTTTTTTCAGACTTTGCGGGGAGAGTAATTGCCCAGGAAATCTTTTCTCACAGGCGTTTTGGAAGGGCTAACCTGGTCCAGGAAATAAACCGCATTCGAAAAACCTTTCAGATAACCTCACCGGTTATTGTAACTGACCAGGTCTATGAAACAAATCTTCTCCAGGACTTTCATTATATCAGCTCAGCTCCCGTTGACATTCCCCCTGAAGAAGTCACGGGGATCCATTACGGGATAAAAACCAACCTGAGAACACTCCGCCCTGAAGGAATTTTAAAAGCTTACCATCTCCTTGAATTTTTCCAGGAAAATTTTCAACCCGGGAAAACTCACCCTTCTCTGCAGTGGACAGAAAGGCGGATCAAAGGACACTTTGTTATTTGCTTTCTTGCTGCCCTGTTGGGCAACCGGCTGGAAAATAAGCTGGATCGCGCCGGGAAAAAAACCTCGCCGGTTAGAATCCGGGAGGCTTTAAATTCGCTACAGTTTGCGCGTTTTCAAGCTGGGAACAGCTCTTATTTATTACCCATTGCTGGACAGGATTTCAGTCCTGAAATATTAAAACACCTGGGCATATCCCCTCCGGATACTCTGATCCACGAGGAGGATTTAACCCTCTAGACTTACCAGGCCCGGGGCCAGTTGGAATAAGGTTCCCAGGCCCGGACAGTTTCCCTTACGGCCAGCAAATCCTTTTTGCCAGAATCAGCCATCAGCAGGGGAAAACCAATAAAATTTATAGCAAGCACTACAACCAGGACAATAAAAAGAGCCAACTTCTTAGCTTTCTTGGCCATTTACAATCACCACCTCCGGTTCGGGGATAAAACCAAACTTACTATTTACTTTATCCTGAACCAGCTGGATTAAATACTTCACGTCCCCGGAACTAGCCCGGTCAAAATTTATAATAAAATTCCCGTGGTAGGGTGAAATTTTCGCCCCTCCTCTGGTTAAACCCTTTAATCCAAGTTGTTCCACCAGCATTCCAGTTGGAACACCAATCTCGTAGTTATTTTTAAAAACAGAACCGCAAGATGGGTAGCTAAATTGTTTTTTCCTTTCTCTATCTGCAGCAATCTGCTGCAGTTTTTCTTTTTCTTCTACTCCCATCTTTACCCGCGAAAAAAGCCCCTTGCCAAAATACCTAAAGAAATTATCCAGGGCAGATAGATTAATTGATTTTGCCTTTGCCAGCTCATCGTTCAACCAGTTGGGGCTGGTTTCCTCCGCTTTTATTTCTGCCCCCAGAATTAACCAGGGGTTCTCCTGAAAAATGGATTCTTTATAGGCAAAATTACAGGCCTTAGATTCCAATTCCTGAATACCGTTTTTTAAATTTTTTAAATCCAGGTAATAAACCTTACCCAGAATTCGACTCATTTCTCCCTCATAACAACGAGCATTTATATAGACACTTGCTCCAAGAGTCCCCGGGAGGAGGTGGGTAAAAATCAGGTCCGGTTGACCTGTATAAGCCAGGAAAGAAAGAGGGAAACCGGCCTCCAAAAAGAGGTTTTTATTCTTTTTTTCCCATCCAACCATTTTTTTTAAGGAAACAAATAAAGTTTCATTATCAGGTCTATCTGGAAAAAGAATATTGCTTCCCAACCCAAAAATAAAAGGGTTAAGATCTTTTTTTTGGCAGTATTCAATAATTTCCTCAAGTTCTTGCAGAGAACCGGGTTGCGCAAAAAACCGGGTAACCCCTCCGATTTTATATGAACAATGTTCTGCAAGAGAAACATCTTTTTTAATTATTTTTTCCAGTTTGATCTCTGCCGTCATAGCAATACTTCCTTCCTGGTCAGAGCAAATTTCTGCAAAATTTTCTTACACTACAATGGTTCCATCGGAATCAGGTAATCCCTGCTGGTTTTACATTATTTTTACGAAAGTTTTAACAATTTAGGGGCCAAACCGGCTTTCAGTATTTGCTTTTAACTCGGCCAATGCTTTTTGTAAGCCAATCGAGTTTTTATAGGGCCGACCATTGGTCAGGATAAATTATTGCCAAAACCCGAGGGGTTTTTCTTTTTTCAGGTCACTGGAGTAAACTTTCCCATCCCAGCGGTCGTTTTGGGACCCTATTGCTCCACCATGTTCGGGTGGGGTTTCCTCGTTTCAATATGCAGCTCACCCGGGTTATAGCAGCTCCAACCAGAATAGGAAAAAATCCCCTGGGATTTTACATCAGGGGGAAATTTTTTAAATGGGCCTCAAAAATGATTTTTTTTGCGGGCAGGTCAGGGACACCAAAGATTTTTTGGCCAGTTTGGTTCAGGTACAGGATTTTCCCCTCTAAATGGGGAAGGAGGTTCTGGTGGTTCATCAGTAGTCCTCCCGGTTGAAATATATTTTAAATATTTCGCCATGGACCAATTAAAACCTTTAAACCCATAGAATAAATTACTTTTTAATATTTTTTCGGGCAAAAAAACTCCCGGTGCAGTGATTTCCACTCCGGGAGTTTATCTTTCTCTCTTTATTTGCTTATTATTATTCCACTGCCACCGCCTTCTTAACTTTCCCAAACTGTGGTCTCAGGGTATAGTTCTCGATCATCGGAACAAAACCGTTCAAAATCAAAATTGAGAACGCCACACCCTCAGTCGGTGAAAGCCCCAACCTGAAGACAACAATCAGGATCCCAATTGCAATCCCAAATATAATTTTCCCTTTATCAGTAAAGGGACTTGTCACCCAGTCCGTGGCCATAAAGAAAGCTCCCAGGGTTAAGCTGCCCACCAGAAGGTGATGAAGGGGATTTGCCCCAAAAAAGAAAGTTAGGACAAAAACAGTTCCCACTATTGATACGGGGATTCTCCAACCGATATGCCCCTTGTAGAAAAGGTAGGCTGCTCCCAGAAGGAGGAAAAACGGGGAAGTTTCCCCCAGAGCCCCTCCGGGGAAGGCGAAGAATAATTGCCCGTAACCGGGCATTTCCATTCCTTGGTGGAGCATCGCCAGAGGAGTAGCCTGGGTCATGCTATCCACTGTTCCCAGGTTTAAATAAAGCGCAGAGAACTGCTGATCGATAAATGACATAACTGGAGCTATGATGATCAAGGCCACCCTGCCGAACAAAGCGGGGTTGAACCTGTTCCTGCCCAGCCCACCCATTAGTTCTTTGGCAATTCCTACAGCGATAAAAGTAGCAATTGCCGCCTTCCACCAGGCTGTTGTAGCAGGGAATAATAGAGCAACAAATAACCCGGTTACAAGGGCGCTCCAATCGTAAAGCCTGGGTTCTTTTTTCAGCATCTTCCGGAAAAGGATTTCCGTAAGGACCGCTGTAACCAGGCAAACACCTATAATGAATACCGCATACCAGTGAAAAAAGTATATTGCAACCAGAGACACCGGCATTAAGGCAACAAAGACATCCCGCATGGCCTTCCCTACCGTCCCTTCATCCCGAAGGTGGGGAGCGGAGGAAACAACCAGTTTTTTCTTTTCATCCATTCTTAATAACCTCCTTCCCCTTTATGCGTTTTTCCTGCTGGCCTGCAGTTTTTGTATTTTGGGTTTGGCCTGCTGGACAAATTTCACAATAGGTCTCTCCGAGGGGCAAACGTAAGCGCAGATCCCGCATTCAATACAGTCCATGGTATTCCATTTCTCTGCCTTTTCGTATAACCCCACTTCACCGTATATACTGATCAGGTTCGGATAAAGCAGCATCGGGCAGCTTTCCACGCACTTACAGCACCGGACGCAATCTGTGTATTCGGGTTCACCGTAAGCCATGGCGGGAGGTAAAACCGTAATTCCGGTAATCCCTTTTACAACAGGAACTGAAAGGTCGCTCTGAGCCACGCCAGTCATCGGGCCTCCCATTATTACCTTGGCTGGTCCTTCTTTAATTCCACCACACTCAGCAAGGAGATGTTCTAAAGGAGTCCCGATTTTAACCAGCAGGTTACCTGGCTGGTCAATATTCTGCCCGGTTACGGTTACAACCCTTTCAATTAAAGGTTTATTGTATTTTACCGCTTCGTAAACTGCCACAGCCGTTCCTACATTTTGAACAAGTGCTCCTACGTCAAAGGGTAACCCTCCCGGAGGAACTTCCCGACCCAGCGTTGCTTTGATCAACTGCTTTTCAGCTCCCTGGGGGTATTTTGTCGGAGTTTTCATTATTACAATATTCGGATCATCATTCTTCTCTTTCAGTGCATTTATTGCATCGGGCTTGTTGTCTTCAATGCAGATAAATGCTTTTTCTACATCCAGTACTTTTTGCAGCAGTTTTACACCCTTCAACAGTTCATCAGTTTTTTCCAGCATAATCCGGTGGTCGCAGGTCAGGTAAGGTTCGCACTCACAACCGTTTAAAATAAGGGCATCTATTGGTTTATCAGGAGGAGGCTGTATTTTAACTACAGTAGGAAATGCAGCACCCCCCATCCCAACAATTCCTGCTTCTTTTACCGCCTGAATTATTTCTTCCTTACTCATTTTTTCCACGTCATTATTTGCATAACCAACACTTTCCTGCTGCTCATCAACTTCTATTACAATACATTCAACCATCTGGCCGGAATGAATGGGCCTTTTTTCAATTGCCTTTACCGTTCCGGACAGGCTGGCATGAACCGGTGCACAGACAAAGCTTTCCGCTTCACCTATTTTTTCTCCGGCTTTTACCCGATCCCCAACTTTGACCAGCGGCTGGCAGGGTGCACCAATGTGCTGGGAAAGAGGAATAATAATTTCTTCGGGCAGGGAAGCCACTTTTATCGGCTGTTTTTCCGAAAAACTCTTGTAGTGGGGGACATGTAG
Source organism: Bacillota bacterium (assembly GCA_007122335.1). Classification (GTDB taxonomy): domain Bacteria; phylum Bacillota; class Halanaerobiia; order B1SED10-174; family B1SED10-174; genus T1SED10-26. The sequence goes on along the minus strand of SKTZ01000021.1, from coordinate 69,445 downwards.
TCCGCCAAGAAATGCTTTAACTTCCACTTGCTTTCACCTCCCCTTTTTATTCCGATTCCTTTTGGGCTTCTTCTTTGGCTTTATCTATTTCCTTGTTTTTGGTTAGATTAGCCCAAAGCCCAAAACCAACCGCTATTACAACCAGCACCCGCAGGGGTCCATAAATTGCATTCCAAACTCTGGTCCCAAAAGGAACCCGAGGATCAGCCGGCAAACCATATTTCTCAGGTTTATCAGCAAGAACATAAAGCATCGCTGTTCCATCTACTTCATCAAGACCATAGATTCTTGCATTTTGATGTCCTTTTTTCTTCAACTTTTCTACCCTGTCCTGGGCTTTGGAAATAATTTCCCTCTCCTCTCCAAAAACCAGGGAACCGGTTGGACAGGCAGTAGAACAGGCAGGCTTGAGACCATTTACCAGGCGATCATAACAGAAAGTACATTTTTCAGCCCTGTTGGTAAAACGGTCAAATCCAATAACCTGGAAAGGACATGCAGCAGCACAGTAATTACACCCAATACATTTTATCCTATCAATTGCAACGGTTCCCTCATCGGTGTGGTAAATAGCTCCTGTCGGGCAGGCCAGTTTGCAGGCTGCATCGGTACAGTGCATGCAGCCCTGCTTGGACATTAGCCACTGGACCCTGCCATTTTCATTGTATTCCCTGAAAACTACCTTTGTCCAGGTAGAACAGGAATACTGGGGAGGGTTTTCGTAGGTTCCAGTAAATTCAGTATTAATAGCGGGCAGCTGATTCCACTGCTTGCAAGCTGCCTGACAGGCCCGGCAACCTATACACTTGGAGGCATCAATTAAACAGATCTGTGCTTTCATTTATCCGACCCTCCTTATGTTGCAAAGGGATGCCTTAAATTCAGGGATAGTCGTGTTGGGGTCTCCAACTGAAGGAGTCAGGTCATTGGCAACCGCACCGGTATTCATACCCATATACCCCCAGTGGAAAGGCAATCCGACAACGTGTTTTTTCTGGCCGTTAATCATAAAGGGGCTCAGTCTCTTGGTTACGCAGGCCTTGGCTTCAATACTTTGTTGTTCGCCATTGTTATAGAGGCGTTTGCTTTCAATGGCAACTCTATCGCCATTTTGGATACCAAGATCTGCTGCAAGCTCCTCGTCAATCTCAACGAAGAGTTCAGGCATCATTTCATTTAACCAGGGCATGTTCCTGGTCATTATTCCACTCTGATAGTGTTCAACTACCCGATAGGTTGTCAGAACATAGGGATACCTTTCTTTTTCTTCGTCTGTTTCTACAACATGATCTTCATAGAACCTCTGGCTGATCGGGTTATACGTTGCATCCGGATAGAGCAGATTGGGAACGGGACTATCTGCAGGTTCATAGTGGGTCGGGAAAGGTCCGTCATTAACAAATGCTGAGAACAAGCGTCCCTGTCCTTCCGGAAGCATAATAAAGGGAGTTTTTGCTGATTCTAGGGGCGGAATATTTACATTAAAGTCGGGAACATCATTAGTCTTCCAGCGACCCTCGATTTCATCCCACCATACCTGGGGAACATCGGGGTTCCAGGGTTTCCCGGAAGGATCAGCTGAAGCCCGGTTGTAAACAATCCGTCGGTTTAAGGGCCAGGCAAAAGCCCACTCCAAGTGAGATCCTATACCTTCTTTTTCTGGTTTCCTCCTCTTAGTCGGGGGGTTTTCCAGGTTGTTGTAGTAACCGCTGTAAAGCCAGTTTCCACAGGCAGTTGAACCATCATATTTAAGGGCCACGAAGTTGTTTACCAGGGAACCATCTTTTACGTTGTAACCGTTAATATCCTTGCAGACCTTAACGATATCAACCTGTCCATCAGGTCCATCGTAGTCCCAGTGCATTTTGGTAATCTGCTCGGGGACAGTTCCTCCCTCTTCCCGGTAAAGTTCCTGTAGTTTCTTGAAAAGTTCATTGGCAATCCAGAGATCGCTCTTGCAGTCACCTGGAGCCTCCTGGGCCTTCCACTGCCACTGGATCCAGCGCCCGCTGTTGGCCTTGTTTCCTTCTCTTTCATAGGAAGCTGCAGCAGGCAGAACAAATACCTCGGTGTCAATTTCCTCGGGATTGGCCCCTGCTTCAGGCTTCCAGAAAGAAGCAGTTTCATTTTCAAACAGGTCAACGGAAACCAGCCACTTTAGTTTTGAGGAATACTGTCGCTTGGCTCCTGCTGTTGGTCCGGAAACAGCCGGGTTATCAGCCCAGCAAATCATCCCTTCAACCTTTCCTTCACTCATATCTTTGTACATTGCAATGTGGGAGTGATCACGCCCATCGAGTTTTGGTAGCCACTGGTAGCCGAATTCATTGGCCGGAGTAGCGTTTTCTCCATAAAAAGCCTTTAACAGGCTGACCAGATATTTGGGCTTGTTGCTCCACCAGCCCGATGCTGGCGTTTCTTTTTCGTTATAATCGTTAAGAGTGGGATGAGCCGCCTGCTGGGGTGTTGCCATATAACCGGGGATAATGTGGTAGAGAATTGCCATGTCAGTAGCTCCCTGGACATTGGACTGTCCTCTCTGGGCATTAACCCCACCTCCGGCCATTCCCATGTTCCCCAGAAGAAGCTGGACAACAGCAATAGAGCGGACATTCTGGGCCCCATGGGTGAACTGGGTAATACCCATTGCATAGAGAATATTTCCAGCTTTCCCCGGTTCTCCGGTAGTGCAGAACAGTTCATATGATTCTTCCAGGGTTTCCTCAGGACACCCGGTTATTTTACTAATATTCGCAATAGAATACCTTTCATAATGTTTGCGCATTAGCTGTAATACACAGTTGGGATCCTCCATTGTGGGATCCTTTTTAACCTCACCATTTTCATCCCGCTGGTACTGCCAGGTTGTCCGGTCATATTTCTTTGCATTGCGGGCAGGGTCATCTTCAATACCGGAAAAGACCCCTTCGATATCATTAAAGTCAAAGCCCTCTTCAATTAAATAGGTCCCGTTAGTATAGTGCTGGACATATTCTTTGTGATAAAGTTCATTATCCAGGATATATTTTACGAGTCCACCCAGATAAGCAGTGTTAGTCCCAGGGCGGAGAGGAACATAAAGGTCTGAGACTGCTGCAGTCCGGTTAAAACGGGGGTCAACAGTAATCAGCTTTGCCCCTTTTTGTTCGCGGGCTTTTTCAATCCATTTCATGGAAATGGGATGGTTCTCGGCGGTATTACCCCCGATTGCCATAATTACATCACTGTGCTGATAGTCATTCCAGTGGTTGGTCATACAACCCCTACCAAACGTGGCGCCAAGACCGGCGACCGTAGAGGAGTGTCATAGGCGAGCACAGTGATCAATATTTATAATACCCATGGCCCGGGCCATTTTATGGAAGAGGTAATTCTCCTCCCCGGTGCAGAAAGCACTGCCCAGCCAGCCCATGGCATTGGTCCTGTTTACTGTTACCTCCCTTCCATCAACAACTGCTGTTTCTTCCAGAGTCCGATCCCTGGTATCCTTAATTCTTTTTGCAATTGTTTCCAGCGCCCAATCCCAGTCCTTAATCTCGTACCGACCACTTCCCGGAGCTCTGTACAAAACATTGGTCAATCGTTTGGGGTTGGGAACAGGTTTACCCTTGTCATCAAAAACATAGGAAACATTGCTGATTGAACTACCCTTGCTGCACAGGGTTCCTTCATTAATAGGATGGTCGGGATCTCCTTCGGCATTTACAATAACTCCATCGCGAACGTTGCAGATAATACCACAGCCCACCCCGCAAAAGGTACAGATAGTATGAAACTCCTGGGTATACCTGATGCGGAGCCGCTCACCTGAAGCTGCCTGAGCCTTACCATAACCTACGCTGGTTAGAGATGCGGCAGCAGCAGTAACTCCAGCGAGCTTTAAAAAGCTGCGTCGGGTTAACTCCATGAATAAATCCACCTCCTAGTCATCCAATTCGAGTTTTTCTCCTTCATTCACCCATTCCAATCCTGAACCGGCTTTAAAGCCTTCCTCCCGGGCCAGGATGTCATAAGAAAGAGTGGCAAGATTGTGAACGGATAAAACTATATTCTCACCCGCAATACTGCGGGTATCGAATAACTTGTAATAAGAACTACACTTCTTGCAAAACTGGACCCGACAGCTATCATTTTCCTCGACAGTAAAAAAGCCCAGTTGTTCCTGTTCGGTATTCGAACAGTAAGGGCATTTTATCCGGATATGATTCCACTGAGTACCGCATAACCAGCACTCGATAATTTTCGCTCCATCTTCCGAACGGAGCAACCCAAAATGGGGTTTTTCTCCACAGAGAGCACAATTCCCCCCTTCCCATAAATCTGTCCTTAACCCTTTGCTCACAGCTTCCAGATTAAACCTGTAGATAGCCGAAAGAGCAAGGGTAAAAATAAAGGTTGCCATATCACGAGCCAGGATATCTTCGCCCACTACTAATTCTTTAAGTTTCCATACCTCTTCCTTCAGAACTCTTTCTTTTGATTTTTCCTGAAAGTTTTCCAGAATTTTTTGGAAGTTTGTAATTGAATCTTTGATTTCCGGGCTGATACGGACTACAGCTTGGCCCAGTTCATTTAAAATACCAACCAGAGCTCTGGTCTGGATTGTGGGATTAATCTCCATGCTTTCCCCATTTTTTAAACGCGACCAAGCTTTTCTTTTATCGAAGTTGACTTTCTCCAGTATCCCCCCCCTTTCTTCATAAGATTCGATAAAGGAGAAAACCGCTTGAAACGCTTCTAATAAAAAGGGTTCTAAATTCTCAAAGCCTCTATATAAACGCCGACATCGGGCAATCTCTTCCTGGTATAATTCCTGCTGGGAAGTTTTCATCGTTTAAGCTCCTTCCTTTTCTAAAAACCCGGACCCAAAAATTGGAGCTGATCACCTATGGCTTTAAAAATTCAAAGCCAGCCAGCCCCGAAAACCCGAAAATCTCTTTTCGTTTTTGGAAACAGAACCACCATCATGGCCCGTCACCAGAATCCGACCAACACCTTTTGTGATTTTCAACACAAGCTCCTCCATAATTATTCTATATCGGTTTAAAAAGTCCTTCCTTCATACCAAATAAAAAATAAGAATAAAAGTATCTGTTTTTAGGCCTTCTTTATTCAGATAATTTTCAGATTACAAAAAAGAAAAACCCTGCCGCAACAGGGTTTTTCGCTTTAATCGTTATTAATTTTTTCTAACACTGCCTGAGTTAAATCCTGGCCCCCATAAATTACGTTCTGAGATTCCAGGACCACCTCAACACCTTTTTCCAGGGCCACTTCCTGAACAATATCCTCTATTTTTTCCACAACTTCAGCTATTAATTCCTGTTCCCGCATGGCCAATCTGTACTGATATTCTTCTACCAGCTCTTCCTGTTCCTGTTGGCTAAGTTCAGCAGCTTTTTCTTCAAGTTCTTCCTGCATGGCCTGCGCTTCCATGCTTAATTGCATTTCAGCAGACATGGTATCGGGATGAGCTTCAAAAATCCTGCGGATATCAACATGTCCTACTGAAGACTCTCCTTCTCCAGGGCCTGCCTGTAAAAGGGGAGTTTCTGTAACAACAGTATAAACGCCCACAACCATAAGTACTGCCATAATGATTAGAGCGCCGTGCAATAATTTTTTCCAAAGCAAACAAATCACTCCTCTAAAACAAAAATATTGAACCCATTCTTCACTATTATACTCCTTTTATATTATCCCCGCTATTCTTTTTTTCTGACTTCCCAAAAAAGTCCTATAAATTCTAAATTTTTCTTTCTAAGAAAATAGACGCCCGTTAATTAGCAAATTTAACCGAAAAACTCACTTTTACTCCCCTACTTTATCCAGCAAATCAAAATTTTTGGAGCAACCAAAAACTCAATGGATATTAAGGACTCTTTTCTGGAGCAGGGCAATCCATTCAGATAACTTTTTAATAAAAGACAATCTCTCCTGCTAATTATTTATCCCAAAATCAGGACTAAAGCAAACCTGTCTCCAAAAATTTAGTCTCCCCTTAACCTCGGTAATCCTGAGGCTGGGGATTTTTCCCCCGGAGGAAGAAAAAATATAGGACAGAAAGAATTGGAAATACCGAAATTAAAATCCAGGAATAAGTGTAGTGGCCAGTTTGATCGGCAATTAAGCCAAAAATTGGAGGCAATGCAACTACTGCCAGACGAACAAAGGACAGAGCCAGTCCAGTGGCCACACCTGTTTTAATTGCTCCCGCAAGGCTTCCCAGAAATCCGAAATAAACCCCCGCAAAGCCCATACCAGAAAAACCTACAAAAAAGGCCAGTGTTAATAAAGCTCCCCGGGCAAGAGTTGTTCCTGCAAAAGCAAAAACCAAAAGAATAGTAATGACAATAATACTCTGAATTGTCATTACCAGGTCCTGCCGGAAAAACCGGAACCGGTCAGATAAAAGACCCCAGAAGGGGCGTCCGAAAACACCTCCGGCCTGGGCCAGTCCCAGTCCTAAACCTGCGTGATAAAGGGATAACCCTCCTTCCTCGTGTAACCAGAGGGGCAAATAACCAATAAGGGTGCCCAAAACGGAAGCAAAAGCAAATCCCGTGAGCAGGAGAAAACGAAAATCGGGAATTACCAGTAAATCATGGACTTCTTTTTTGAAAGGACCACCTTTTTCTCCATCATTTTTATAAGCCTGGTCTCTTTGAGCCAGGCCCTTGTTTTTAAAAATACTAACTGCTAATCCCAGACAGACCAGCCCGGCACCAATTACGGCAATTCTCCATCCAAGGTGGATGGCAACCGCCGGCAAGACCGAAGCCCCGGTTAAGGAACCGATTCCCACCCCGGAACGGAATAAACCCATAACTGTATTGCTGGACTTACCAGAGGTTAAGGCAATTATGGCTTTATTTCCCGCAGGGGTTAAAAGACTCTGCCCGAGACCAGCTCCGAAGGCAAAAGCCAGCAGAAAACTGTAGTTGGGAACCACACCGTACAGGGCAATAAAACTCCCCATTACCAGTCCTCCGAGAGCTAAACCCTTCCTTATTCCCAGTCGATCAATCAGGTAGCCTGCAAAAAGCGCCGAAGCAAAAGAAGCTAAAAACAAAAAGGTTGTATAAAAGCCCACCTGGGTCCGGGAGAGTTGGAAATCCTCCCTGACCATTGGTAAAAGAGCAGCAAAACCTCCAAGAGAAAAACCCATTACAAGATTAATAGCAAAGGGGGGCGTTATTTCAGCCCAGGGGATCCTTTTTAGTTCCATAATTGTTGCCTCCCAGTTTTAATACGCGGGGCAAATCGAGTAAAATTCACAATAATTACAGTGTTCAGCGGTTCTCAACGGAAAATTCCTTGCGGCGATCTGCCTCGCAACATCTTCAATTATTTTTTTTGTGGCTTCGGAAGTCTTGATTTCCATTGCCTGCCCTGCCGAGGTGTATATGAGCCAGGCCTGTTCAATTTCCACTCCCGGTTGTAGACAGCCCAGGGCTTCAATATAGCAGGCCAATTGGATGTGGTAATTATTTTTGCAGGTGATTTCTTCAATATCCTTATCCCCGATATGGGTTGTTTTAAAATCGATTAATTTCCACCCATCTTTTTCCCTGATTAAACGGTCAACAATGCCTTTAAGATTAATTACAAGGTTATCCTTTTTCTTCCATTTAACCCGGAATTTTTTCTCTCTGATATCTTCCTCCGCTCTATTTATTCTATCAAGCCAGCCCGAAGCCTGCAAATTATCCAAATGCTTTCTTAATTCTTTCTGATAATCTTTCTGCAACTCCTGGGAAATTTCCAGGTTTTTCAGCTGATCTTCCCAAATTTGTCCTGTGGCTTGGTAGGTTTTTTGTTCCATAAGACCGTGCAAAATCTTGCCCACTTTTACGGGTTCAACTCTTTTTTTCTCCCCACTGCCAAAATCTTTGCGGGGAAGTAGCATCCTCTCATCCACCAGCAGCTCCTGGCGGTAATAGTAGCGCAAAGGACAGGTCAGGTATAAACTAAGATCTGTGGGGCTGAGTTCAATCTCCAAATGCCCGGGTAATGGTTTTGGTTTCCAACCAACAAGCTCTTCTTCAGAAATCCCCTCCAGAAAGGAAACAGGGTTTTTCTCCACCCCGGGCAGGGGGGAAAGATCTTTTTCTGTTTCTTCAACCTCCTCTACTTTTAAAACCCCTTCCTCCCGGGCCAGAGGAAAACCCGGTCCTCCATAGGCAACTTCCAGCCAATCTAAAAAACTTTTGGCCTGAGAAAAATCATCAATTTCCCGATTATTTTCCCTTGAACCAACCAGCAAAAGGTATCTTTCCGCCCTGGTTACCGCAACATAAAACAGCCTTTTTTCTTCAGCAAGCTGTTCGACCTTCAACCTCTCTCCTATTCTCTTCCGAACAGCTGGGGTTCCACGTAAACCGGTTTCGGGATCAATCACTCCAAACCCCAGCTCTTCTTTTTCACCAATTTTACCCTTGCGAATTGGGTCTCCATGCCCCCAGTTAAATTGCCCTGCTAGGTCAGCCAGGATTACAGCAGGAAACTGTAACCCTTTGGCCTGGTGAATACTCATAATAACAACGTCAGTATCAACATCTGTAACTGCTTCCCCTTCTTCGGTGGGGGTTTTCAGTTGCTGTTCCAGGAAATGGTTGAATTCTCCCAATGATCTTCCTCCCCGGGAAAACCTGCGGGCGATTTCCAGGAATTTTTCCACATTTCTTATTTTTTGCTGGCTTCTTTCTCCCAGGCTCAGGTTAAGAAAAAGCCTGGAATCCATAATAATTGCCTGCAGAAATTCCCCAAGGGGCAGGCGATCTTTGAGAAAAAACCACCGGGAAAGGTCTTTTTTTATATTAATCCATAATTTATCCTCTGCTTTCTGGATTTTTTCCCAAAACGAATTACCTTCAATTTGGGCTAACTCGAAAATTTCGGGATCGCTGACCCCGATCAACGGTGAACGTAAAAGACCAACCAATTCAATATCTTTCCGGGGATTAGCCAAGAAAAAAAGCAAATTGCATAAATCGAAAATTTCCTGCTGGTTGAAAAAACCTTTCCCTCGAACGGTAGTAAAGCCTGTTTTTTTCTTGCGAAGAGCCTTTTCATAGTGGTGGACATGGGTTAAACTCCGCAGAAGAATTGCCAGGCGTGGTTTTTTCTGATCCTCTTCCAGAAGCGGGAGGAGATCAGACACTTTCTCAGCAACCGTGCGGGCTTCAGCGGAAATCCGACTCAATCTATCTCCCTTTTCATTAATAACTAAAGCCATTACTTCCCCCGGAAAATCTTTTTTTTCCTCTCCGGGTTCCAATTCTTGAAAAGGCGCTTCATATTCAGCGCTGGCACCCTTAAAAAGTTCTTTAAAAAAAGAATTGAAAAATTTAATCAAGCTCCCACAGGAACGGAAATTCTTGTTAAAAATAATCTCTTCCCCAGAATTTAAAATTTCTCTTTTTCCTCTGTGGAAAATAGTAACATCTCCGCCCCGGAAGGAATAAATAGCCTGTTTAATATCTCCCACCAAAAAGAGGTTGCTTTTCTTTCCGCCCCGCCAGATTCTCTCAATAATTTCCCATTGCCTGGAGTTTGTGTCCTGAAATTCATCAACCATAATATACCGGAAACGGTCCCCCAGCTTCTGGCTAACGGTTTTATTATTGACAATTAAGGAGTGAGTAAAGCCCTCCAGATCATTAAAATCCAAAAAATTTTGTTGTTTTTTGGCTTTCTGAAACCGATCTATACAGCCCCTGACAATTTGTGCTAAATGGGGAAAAAGACGGGCAGCTTCCCGATCAAAACGGGTAGGCAAAAGGTTAATATCTTCAGGAGGCAAAATCCTTTCCAGATTCTCCCTTATTTCCAGGAGCAACTTTTTCATTTCTTGGTGTTCCTTTTCCAGCCCTTTCCAATTACCTTTTATACCTACCTGATGGTGGCTTTTCATTGTCAGGTAATCCCCAGAAGAAATAAATTTTTTAACCAGCTCATGAAAATCAATGGCTTCTTCCCAGATATCAGGGGGTAGCCCTTTGTTCTGAAGATAGAAATAAAAATCGGCAAGATCTCGGATAAAACTGATTCCCTTATCGCTTTCCTGAACGTTAAGCTCAGAGTACCCAATTAAAGGTTGTAATAACTCAATTATTTCCTTGTAGGATAAATAGGGAAATTCTTTTTTCCCAAACCAGCGGTCCAGCAATTCATCCGGGTTAGAATTCTCATATTCCTCCAGGATATTTTTAATTTCATATCGTTTATCCACCAGTTCAATTAAGTTTTTTTCCAGCTGACGCCTGTTCCAAAGGGAAAGTAATTTCTCCAGTCCCCGGTCCTGTACCCGGGAAAGCTGATTAATTTCTTTTTCCACAGTCTCCATTAGAAGCTGCTGTTGATCAAAACCTTCAATTACTCTGAATTCAGGATCAACCCCGCTTTCTAGGGGAAAAGTCTTAAGGAGTCTTGCACAAAAGGAGTGGAAAGTCGAGATTTGATTATCCAGAAAGTGATCGGAAAAATTTTCCCAGTCCTCTCCTCTCTGGTTTTCTACTCTTTTCTGGATCCTTTCTCTCATTTCACCCGCTGCTTTTTCGGTGAAGGTTACAACCAAAATATTTCCCGGTTTAACCGGTCTTCCCCTTGCAATTGAATGCTCCACAATTTTTAGATAACGCTCGGTCAAAACGCGGGTTTTCCCGGAACCCGCCCCAGCCAGAACCAGTAAATTTTTATCCAGGTTGAGGGCGTTTTTCTGCTCCCCTGTTAATTCCAGTTTTTCAGTCACGGCTATTCCCCCCATCCCGGTAATAATTATTTTTTCTACAAACTGTCCGGAAAGAACAATAATCACACTTCGCATCTTCCCGGTCCCAGGTAGTAGGCTGGAAATTTCCCCGGTCAATTCCTTCTTTAATTTTTCCAAGAATTTCTTCGTATTTTTCCCGGCCACCCAGTTCTTCAAGTTCAATAATACTTCGTTTATTGAAATTTTTTCCCAAATTATCTCCAATTAAGGGCTTCAAAGCTGGGGGCTCGCGGTGCCGCAGTTGATAATATCCTCCCAGGATTTCCCTGCCTTCAAGGTCAGGGCGATTTTTCAGGGCAAGCACATAAAGAGGTAACTGCAAATTTCTCCACTCCCGGATCTCTTTCCCCGGGGGAACCCGGCCTGTTTTGTAATCATAAATCATTATATCCTGTTCTGCGAAACCGTCCAGCCTGTCTACTCTACCTTTCAGCCTAAAGGGGCCTAATTTTGGAAAGTAATTATTCTTTCCCAGGTCCGTCTCAAAATCCCGGGGAGAAAATTTTTCCAATCGAGTTTGCTCTTCCCTCAAAAACCGGCTTAAAACCCCTTCCGGGAGTTTCCCATCCCCAAGTCCTCTCAACCAGTTCTTGTATTGGGCTCCAACAAACATGTTCCTATCCAGATCTATATTTTCTTCCTCCAATACCTCCAGGGCAATTTCCCTCATTTTGTCAGAAGCAGCCTTTAAATCTTGTTTTAAGAGCTCGAAACCATTATTTTTGCCAAAAAGTTCCAAGACCCGATGGATCTGCAGACCGAAGAGAGCCAATTCCTCTTCTTCTTCCACTTCCTCCGTTTTTCTAAGCTCAAGAACCCAGTTTAGAAAATAATAAAAGGGACAGCGCCAGTAATCTTCAAGTGCTGTTACTGCTACAGGATCCGGAGTCAAGCCAATTCCAGGACCCAGGAAACCATTAAATTTACTGGCTAAATTGTTTTCTCTTGCCCAGTCCATAATTATATCTTTAATATCCCCGGGGCTGGCAAATTTCTGCCAGGTTTCCCGGTCCTGGTATTGGGCCAGGAAACCGAGCATATCATTTAACCCGGCGAAATCACCACCAGGCTGTATTCCAGAAAAATTTTCTACTTCAAAATCTTTAAGCAATGTTGAGGGGCGGGTTTCTTTCCCTTTAAAATAGGCTGGAAAGGAAATATCAACTTCTCCACACGCAGAAACAATTTGATAGAAAAATAATCTCGCTTCTCTTAAAACCTGGCCGGAATCCTTGCCCGGCAAAAGGAAATTGTTTTCCGGGATCCCGGGAAAATTATCTGCAGTCACCCCCATAAAATAGACCTTTTCTGCTGGCCAACCCCGCATATTTAATATTCCCGTTACCTGAACCCCTCCTGCCCGGGAGGGAATATAGTACTCTTTTTCCGCAATTAATCTTCCCAGAACATGTTTAATTCTTTCCTGTAAATTATCTGCAAATACAACCCCTCCTGCAAATAGCTGTTCCGCATCATCTAAAACCTCATATATTTTACGGATGGCAATAGTAATTTCCTGGGGGTTAAAATTTCCCTCGCTCACCCCAGGATCAATTACATTCTCCAAAAAAGAAATCTTCAGGAAAATTTCCCGCAGCAGGGAGAAAATATTTCTATAATCCCGGTTTTGCTGAATTGGGATTAAAAAATTTTCTATAAATCTTCCTAAAATTTTAAGCTGATTTCCAATTGAAGTCGCATCTTTTTTGGCGAGGATTGCCCCCAGATCGACCTCTCCTTTAAACAGGGGTTCCAGGTCATTGTAATTGAAGCGCCGGGCAAAATCATCAATTACTTCAATATCCAATCCCCTCAGTTCAACAAGAGAACTGGAAAAAAATCTATAGAGGAGCTGCCTGCTGAAGGGGTTTTCTACAAGCTCGAGGATGGTTTTCAGAAGAATTGCCGGGGGGCTCCCCTCCAGCGGTAGTCCCCTTGATATATCAAAAGGTATATCATATTGAGGAAATATCTCCATGATCAGAGCCTGGTATTCTTCCAGCGCTGCAGGAACAACAAATAAATTTGCAGGGGGAACCCCACTTTCAACTTTCCGGCGAAGATCCCGGGCTACATGTTTCGTTTCTTCTTCCGGGTTAAAAAAGATCCCAACAGAGCCGCAATCTTGTTTTTTACCAGAAGTAAGTTTAAAATTGTCCTGATGAAATTCCTTTAAACAGGCAAGGAAAGTTTTTCCCGATGGCAGTTTTTCGAGTAAATCGGTAAAAATAAATTTTCTTGCAAAACCAATTTCCAATTCCCCAATTATCTCCCAATCAACTGGCATCATATAATGCAGTGTATCCAAACCCAAGCTTTCCCAATCCTTATTTAAATCCTTTACCAATTCTCCTCCCATTTCCAGAAGACAATCCGCATCTATTAATTCCTTTTCCCTTAAAAAGGAAAGATATTTTTCCCGCAGGATCAGCAGATCTTCTTTTTGGGCAGCAAATTCATTAACCTCGTTAATGGTCTTTTTCTCCTGGACCAGAGTATTAAATAAGCTTTTAATTTTAACAGCAAGTCCGGGAAATTGTTCTGACTGAGAAAAAAAATGCAAATCATCCCAGGTTTCTTCAATTATCCTTTCCATAATTAAAATCTCTTGGGCCGGGGTTATTCTTTTTTTTATCCCTCCCCTACTTTTGTACTGTTCAAACAATAGCTCGGGGAGGGAAAACACCCCTGGACTTTCCCAATACCTTAAAAGTTCATTTTTTATAAAATGGGCTTTCTTTTGCGTGGGGAGGATCAAAAGCATCCTTGGAGAAAGGGCAATTTTCTTTATTAACTCGGGAATATCCCGGTAACCAATTATCTTGAGGGACAAAAAAATTCCTCCTTTTTCCTGTAAAATGCAGAAAACCCCACCTTGAAGTGGGGCTCATTATTTTTGCCAGCCAAAGTTTTCATCATAAAAATCATTCTGCAACATATCAATTAATATTCTCGTCAGGTGGGGATCAAACTGAGTACCTGAACACCTCTCCAGTTCTTCCAAAACTTCTTCTTTATTCATCGCCTTGCGATAAATCCTGTCAGTCGTCATACAGTCAAAAGCATCGGCCAGGGAAAGAATTCGGGCTTCAAAAGGAATATCTTCACCTTTGCGACCATCCGGATAGCCTTTCCCATCGTAACGTTCATGGTGGTGCCGGATTATGGCCATTAAATCATCAAGCATTTCAATATCTTCTAAAAGCTTTTCACCTCTTACCGGGTGGGATTTTATCTGGTCATATTCCTGCGCAGTCAGCCTGCCCGGTTTCAGGAGAATGGCTTCTGGAATTCCCAATTTACCTACATCATGAAGTTTTGCAGCCTGAACTATCCGGGGGATACGAATAGGGGAAAGCCCTGCTCTCCTTCCAATATCCTCAACATATTGAGCCACGCGCTCGGAATGCCCTCGGGTATAAGGGTCCTTGGTATCAATTACCCGGGCAAAGCTTTCGATAACCTGAAAAAAACTGTTAATATGCTTAAATCTGGCCTGCAAAACATCCCGAAAAAGAAAAACCAGGGCAAACAAAATTAAAATCCCCGGAAGAGCATGGGACTGGTAAACAATGATAAAGATTACTGCGACAAGGGTGGAAATAAAAACAGTTCTTGTCCTTTCCAGGGCAAATAAAATAAAGTTATTTCCTGAAGAAAGTTTTCTGTCGGCCCAAAGACCAGCCCAAAGCATTATATTATTAACCAAGTTATAGGAAAACCCAATTGCAGCAACAATCCAAATATTAATCCACTCAAATCCACCATTGACCAAAAACCTTAACCAGAATGAACTTATAATAACCGAAATAAAAATCATAGCTCGGTTAAGGATAAAAATATATACCGGAAAACCTTTTTTAATTTGATTGGGTTGGATTGTCCCTATTGCAGAAACAAACCCACCCCAAAACGGTCCCAAAAGGTACAGGGCGGGTATAATTATTGGCAGGGTTATTGAACTGTGGGTGCCAGAACCGCTTCCCACGGTGGTTCCAAAGGAAAGAAGAAGTAAAAGTGAAGTAAGCAAAATAACCAAACCCAACTCTGTTGGGTCAAGATAAGTTTGATCTGTTCCAAAAAAATAAATAAAAAAACCCGCTGCGATTAAATAAATTGTAGTAACAAATATTGTCCATCCTCTGTCGCGCACGGTTAATCCTCCAATCAGGATCTCAATGGCCGGGAGGTTTTTTAAAGACCTATCTGTTATCTTGCGCCAAACTGTCCGGAATCTCCACCCAGAGCAACCAGGGTAGAAAGGACCACATAAACCACAGTGGTGAAAAGAATGAAGAGTTTCTTCTTCATTTTGTTAGCCTCCCTTCTAGTATCTTTCTTGAAGGTAGGCTAAGCTCATATGTTATGCTCCGCTCGTCCCCGGCCATTGAGAAATCTAGATAACTAGTACTGTGTTCAACTTCCTGTTAAGAGCATGGAAAAAAGCTTTGGAAAGTGCCAGAGGCATGTTTTCATCAACCAGACTCGCACCCACAAGGATTTCTTCTCCCTGTTTCCACTTTAGCTGGATAATAATAACGATAATTTTTTCTCGCATATGGGTTTCCTGAACATCCCTAATTTTAATTCGAAAGGGTGGTTTAATAAACATTTCAACAGCTTTGGTTAGAGCCTTTAAAACAATTTCCTGGGGTTCATCCATTTCATCCCCCTGGTATTTATAGCTGTACTCTTCTCCCCGAAATTTTAATTCAATTGTGCAAACCGGCTCTCTTGGCCTCAAATAAACTCCCAAAATTTGAATCCTGTCCAGGGGGCTTCCATCTTTTTTTTGTTCATTTACCTGGGCAATACTGATCTTTTTATGGTCAAAGGATTCCCCAGTTTCAACCTGAAGAACGGTCTCAATATCTCTTACCAACCTTTTTGGGTTGCGGGATTCATCAGAAAGAACGTGGATCTCTTGGATTTCCCCGTCTTCTTCCTGAGTAATATTAACTGCTAAAACGCCCTCGAGCTGAGCGATTCTTTCCCGAAGTTTTTCCTGCAAAAAAACCACCCTTCCCGCAGTTGCCTTGTTGTCGTATGATTCGCCAAACCTGTAGATAACTCCTTCCTTTTTTAACCAAGAAAAACCTTTTCTTGAAAGGACTCTTCCCACCTAAACCCTTTTTCGTTTTTGCTAGAAGTAAAAAACCCGCTAAAATAAAGGTTTTTAAAGGCCCAACCATTCTTTTCAAGTAATGCAGGGCACAGTTGTTTTAAAGAAAAATCTTGGAAAAAGGAAAATCCTTTCTTCTTTTCCAGTTAAAATTTTGCAGAACGAGGAAATCGGGGAAAAGGCATCACATCCCGGATGTTAGTCATTCCAGATAGGTACATTAGCATCCTTTCAAATCCCAGTCCAAAACCTGAATGCGGTACAGTACCATATTTTCTGATATCCAAAAACCACTGGTACTCCTCAATATCCATGCCCTGCTGGACCATATTCTTTCTTAAATAATCGTACCTCTCTTCCCGCTGGCTTCCACCGACAATTTCTCCTACAAGGGGAACCAGGACATCAACTGCACGAACCGTTTTCTCATCTTCATTAACCCGCATATAAAAAGCCTTTATATCTCTAGGATAATCAGTTACAAAGACTGGCTTTTTAAAATATTCCTCCGAGAGAAAACGTTCATGTTCTGACTGTAAATCAAGGCCCCATCCAACAGGAAATTCAAAATTCCGTTTGGATTTTTTTAGAATATCAACGGCTTCAGTATAAGTAATCTTGGCAAAATCAGATTCTACAATAGATTGCAAAACCTTTTGCCTACCTTTATCAATCCACTGGTTAAAAAAGGCCATCTCTTCCTCGCACTGCTCAATACTATAGGAAATAAGGTGTTTTAAGAAATCCTCGATTAAAATTATCATTTCATCCAGATCGCAAAAAGCCATTTCTGGTTCCATCATCCAGAACTCCGAAAGATGGCGTGAAGTATAGGATTTTTCTGCCCTAAAGGTAGGACCAAAGGTATAAATATCACCCAGGGCGGTGCACATTAACTCTCCTTCAAGTTGACCACTTACAGTCAGATAGGCCTTCTCCGCAAAAAAATCTTTATCCATATCCAGTTCGGTTTTCTTCTCAGCAAGTTCCTTTAAGGGAAGAGTGGTTACCTGAAAAAGGTCTCCCGCTCCTTCACAGTCACTGGTAGTAATAATCGGGGTATGGATGTAATAAAAACCTCTTTGCTGGTAATATTCATGAATACAATGAGATAGTTTGCTTCTAAACCGATTAATAACCCCAAAGGTATTGGTCCGGGGTCTGAGGTGGGCAATTTCCCGCAAAAATTCAAAAGTATGCCTTTTTTTCTGCAGGGGGTAATCCTGAGAGCATTCTCCCACAATTTCCAGCTCTTCCGCATGAACTTCATAGGCCTGCTCTCTGCCCTCAACCTTAACCACCTTGCCCACAACACGCAAACTAGTCCCGGTTATTATCCTCTCAAGCTCGGGAAAATCTCCGGGAGGAGAAAAAACGAGCTGGGCATTATGCAGGGAGCTTCCGTCATTTATTTCAATAAAACCTACATTTTTTGACAGCCTTTTTGTCCTTGCCCATCCTAAAATAATTACCTTTTGGTCGGCTTTTTGACCACTGATAATTTCTTTTACCCTGGTTCTTCTAAAGTAATCCATTTGAATCTCCCTCCCGTAAATTCTCCAGAAAAATTTTCACCATTTTAAACTACTATTCCCCAAAGTCGTTATTATTCCTTCAATATTTTAATTAACCCTTCATTAAACACCTGATTTTTTATTGATTTGAATAATATCACTCCAAAAAAACCTAAAAAAATGGAATGACCCCCCGCAGGGGATCATTCCTTCCAGTCCATTTCCTTGATCAGCTCAACCGCTCGCCTCATATGGGGAATTACAATCGAGCCTCCTACCACCAGTGCAACTGCCATGGTTTCCTCAACTTCCTTCTTACTGGCCCCAACTTTTTGAGCCTGCCACAGGTGATAGGTGATACAGTCATCACACCTTAAAACCATTGAAGCTACCAGGCCCAGCAGTTCTTTTGTTTTTTCTGGAAGGGCCCCTTCTTTATAAACCTGGTTATCAAGAGCGAAAAACCTTTTAATGGTCTGGTTATCTATTTTTTCAATTTCCTGGTTGATTTCTTCGCGAAACTTTTTAAACTCTTCCAGCCTACTCATCCTGAACCAGCTCGCCCCGTATGTAAACTTTTAGAGCTCGACTGTGCACATCAAAAGGATGCTTATCCCAGATCACAAAATCTGCCTCTTTCCCCTTTTCCAGGCTGCCTACCCGGTCAGCAATGCCGAGTATTTCGGCAGCATTAAGGGTTATAGCTTTTAGGGCTTCTTCTTCGGGAAGCCCTGCCTTCATGGCCAGGCTTGCACAAAGGCCCAGGTACTCTATAGGAACCACCGGGTGATCAGTCATGATGGCTACCTTTACTCCCGCCTCATGGAGAACCTTGGGAGTTTCCCAGGTGATGTCTTTCGTCTCTAGCTTTGTTGCGGGTCCTAAGGAAGGACCAACTATTGCTGGAAATCCACTTTCAGCAATTTCAGGAGCAATTTTATGTCCCTCGGTACAATGCTCTATAGTCAGGTCAATATTAAATTCCCGGGCAACCCGGATTCCTGTCATAATATCGTCAGCCCGGTGGGCGTGCAAGCGAAGGGGCATTTCCCGGTTGAGGACCCTGAGCATGGCCTCCATTTTCAAATCTCTTTCCGGCATCTTTTCCGGATCTTTTTCGCCTTTCTCCAGTTTGGCCTTATAATTTTCCGCTTTAACAAGGGTTTCTCTGAGCAGTGCAGCTGAAGCCATCCGGGTAATAGGTGATTTTTTGGGGCCCATTACCCCGTAAACCCTTTTTGGATTTTCCCCCAGCGCAGCTTTCATCCCCGCGGGGTTGCGGACTATCATTTCCTCAATTGTTTTTCCAGCAGTTCTGATTACAACTGTTTCTCCCCCGATTACATTGGCGCTTCCGGGACCAGTCATAATTGTTGTAACCCCTCCCGACCGGGCACTCTTAAACCCTCCATCTTCGGGAAGGATTCCGTCTATAGCCCTGAGGTGCGGGGTAACCGGATCCGAAATTTCATTGTAATCCTGGCCTTCCCAGCCTACCCCCACTTCACCTATACCAACGTGGGAATGGGCATCAATAAACCCGGGAGTTATTATTTTCCCTTCAAGGTCGATGACCTCTGCTCCCTGGGGGATGTCTCCTTCCTTTACAACATCAACTATTTTCCCATCCTTGACCAGCAAAAGGCCTGATTCAATTGTATCCCCTTTTCCGGTCATTATTTTGGCATTCTTAAAAACTAACATTTTCATCCTCCTTCACTGTTTTGTAATTATTTGAAAATTTAAAAAGAAGCCCCTGGGTTATAATTCTCAGAAACCTGCGAACGGGTTCTTTTAAAAAAGGAAACTCCGCGAGTACCTTGGCCAGAAAAGGTCCGGATCTGTAATATAAAATAATAAATAGCCTGCCCGGCCAATGGCCCTTAAGGTAATTATCTCGCCAGAACTTTAGGATTGCAATGTATTTTTCTTCTTCTTTTTTTGTAAATACCGCTCCCGCCACAAAACAGGGGCCAAATTGGGGCCCTATTTCTTCTTCGAGGGGTAAGGCTGGAAGTCCCAGCTGGCGGTAATACCTGTAAATTGCAGGATAGTTATCCCGCAATAAAATTGCAACTGCCATTTTTTCCTGTTGACTTAAATCGTGTTGATTAAAGGTGGTCGGGTTTTCTTCCATAAATAACAGTTTATTCAACCTGCCCAGAATAAAAGCAATCAAGCCAGTTGAAAATCTCTGGTCATTTGCCAATCTTGAGCTTTCTTCCCTGGCAACCTGGCCCAGTTCCTGTCCGCTCCAAAGGCTTAGTTCCTCAACTATAGGCAAGAGAAGGTTCAAGCGCTCCCGGTTCACAGTTAAAAGCATTTTATTATATATTTCAGGGAGGTCTAATTCAAGGTTTCTTTGGTGCTTTGCAGTAATTATTTTTCCATCAGGGGCTTCATTTTCCAATATATATTCCAACAGATATTGCAGGGCCAGAAATCTTGTTGCAGAAACCCTATTTAACCTTGGTAATTCCGATGTTTTCAGGTACTGGTGCAAACCCTTAAACCCCTTTTGGTCAAGTTGATTAATCAGGATTTTTTGCTCCGCCCTATTGCTAATTTCCTTTCTCAGAAGATGGGCAAACTGCCTTATGCATTTTTCCCACTCTTTTTTTAAATCTTCTCCATGCAGAAAAAAATTGATTTTTTTTGCCAGGGAAATATTCCCCTTTTCTCTGGCCAATTGAGCCCCCTGAAATAATAATTCTGTGGCAAGAAGGCTATTCCCCTTTATGTTGTTTTTCTGGGGATTAGTCTCTTCAGTATAAAGGTCCAAAATTAAAAGCAAAACTTCAATTCTCGTTCTTAGTCGGGGAGAATAATTTGCTAAATTTCTTTTCTGCAATTCTTCCTTTAAATACCGGGGGGATAAATCAAAAAGCTTTTTTTCCTGCAATCCAAGTTTCTTTAATAGCTCGGACCAGAAAAACTGGGCTTTAAAATCACTTTTATTTCCTAAACCGGATAGGCCACTAACCTTATCCATGGCAATCCTTTCCTTTTATCAGGTTTTAAATTTAACTTCGAAGGTAGAAAAATTGCCTTCGGCTTCTTTCCATTCGGTTTTTACCTGAGTTACTCGGGCCATAAAGGGGCCCCTATTCAAAAACTTTTCCAGTTTTTTTAGATCTTCCTCATCTCCTTCAGCAAAAACCGCCACATCTCCATCAGCAAGGTTCTGGACGTACCCAACCAGGTCCAATCTCTGTGCTTTTTCCAGTACAAAGTGCCGAAAACCTACCCCCTGAACCCGGCCCTGTATTCTTGCCTGCAGGGCTACATCTGCCATTATCGCCCCTCCTTTTTCTTTATATACCCTTATTAATTTTTCCATCAACAGGGAAAATTCCTTTGTTTTCCCTTGACAGATATAGTTCTTTCCTTTATAATGTTAAAAAGATAACTCCCTAAAGCCCTCCGGTGCTGTCCCCCGGTTGGATTTCCCTCCTCCCAACCTCCGGAGTTTGGCCTTTTTTGTTTGATGACCCCGGCTTTTTTCCGGGGTCATCTTCTTTTTACTTAAAATTCTCAAGCAGTTCTGGCCAGCAGTAAACCCTTTCCCGGGGATCGTAAATTTCTTCCCGGGAAAGCTGGGGAAATTCTTCTGCAAAAATCCGCCTTTCCTTCCGATAGAAAATTCCTGTTGGGATTTTTTCTCCCCATTCCCGGGCTTTTTCCAGGGCTTTTTCCCAGCTTTCGGGGTTGTGGTCCTCTTCCAAATTATATACTCTTTCCTTGTACCACTGAAAGGTGTTGATCTTGTTGAAGGTTACGCACGGTTGAAGAATATCCAAAAAAGCAAGACCCCTGTGCTGAATCGCCTGTTGCATCATTGACTTTAAATGTTTTCTGTCCCCGGCGAAGGATCGGGCCACGAAGGTTGCACCACCTGCCAAAGCTAACAGCAGTGGATTGAGGGGCAGATTTGTAACTCCTTTAACCTGAACACCTGTTTTCATTCCCATTTCCGAAGTTGGGGAAGCCTGGCCTTTGGTCAATCCATAAACCTGGTTGTTGTGAACAAATAAAGCCATGTTGGGGTTGCGCCGAAAAGCATGTAAAAAGTGGTTGCCTCCCTCGCCATAAATATCCCCGTCTCCAGATTCAACAATAATTTTTAAATCTTTCCTGGTTGCAGCTAAAGCAGTTCCCACCGGTATCGCTCTTCCATGCAACCCATTAAATCCATTAATTTTCAGATAGTGAGGGATTTTGGCTGCCTGGCCAATTCCACTGGCTATCAAAACCTGGTGGGGTTCAAGATTTAGATCTGCAAGCGCTTCTTGCAAGGTCATTCTGATTGCAAAGTTTCCACACCCTGGACACCAGGCGATTTCCTCTTTATTCTGATATGCTTTTTTATCAACCACTGCTTGCCACCTCCTTCTTAATCCGGCGTTTTAATTCATCGCCACTAAAGGGCCGGCCGTCATACTTTCCGATGAAGATTTCTGGTTTTCCCAGACCTTCCTTTTGCAGCAGTGAGCCCAGTTGACTGGAATAATTATTCTCAACTAAAATCAAGCTTTTTCCCTTCAGAACTTCTCTCCACTTTCCTTCAGGAAGAGGCCAGATATCGGAAAAAGAATAGTGTCCAATCTTCATTCCATCATCATTCAGAGCCAACCTTGCTTCTTCTACGGGACCATAATTGGAACCCCAACTAACCAGGATATAATCGGCCTGGTCATGATCCGGCCCATTGTAAAGAGGGGGCTCCATTTCTTCCTTTATTTTTTCCATGCGTTTCATTCTCTTCTCCACCATTTTGGCCCGGGTTTGGGCATCTTCTATAATATTCCCAGCTTCATTATGTTCATCACTATCCGCGAGAACAACCTGCCCTTTTTCTCCGGGAATCAGCCGGGGAGAAACGCCATCTTCGGTAAACCTGTAACGTAAGTAGGGGGTGTCTTCCTGGTAATCTTTTACCAGCTTGCCCCGGTTTATCTGAACCGCTTCTGGATCAAATTCAGCGACAGTTTGTTCAGAGTCTCCTAAAAACTGGTCACTTAAAATAATAACGGGGACCTGGTATTTATCGGCAAGGTTAAAAGCCCTAACCGTTTTATAAAAAGCGTTTTCAGCATCTCGTGGAGCAAGGACAATCCGGGGGAATTCTCCCTGGGAAGCATGGATTACAAATTCCAGGTCTCCCTGTTCAGTTCTCGTTGGTAAACCTGTAGCAGGGCCAGGCCGTTGAGCATTAAGTATTACCAGGGGAGTTTCCGTAATTCCTGCTAGCCCCAGGCCTTCAACCATCAGGGAAAAACCGCCACCGGAAGTTCCAGTCATAGCTCGAACTCCCCCGAAAGAAGCACCTAAAGCCATATTTATTGCTGCAATTTCATCTTCAGCCTGTTCCACAAGGATATTAAAACGTTCACCCTGTTGAGCCAAAAAATTCAAAACACCAGTTGAAGGAGTCATGGGGTAGGCGGCATAAAATTGGACTCCCGCAACCAGTGCCCCCATGCCAATAGCATTATTTCCGTTGATCAACTTGGTCCCCTTTAAACCTTTGGCTGGCTTAACAGAAAATGTTTCCTCACCCTGCTCATGCCCCCACTGGAGAGCTTTAATATTTTTTTGCAAAATTTCTCCCGAGAATTTTTCTGCCAGGATATTCTCCAGAGCATCCGGAGACAAACCAAGAACACTGTGGATGAAACCAAGGGCAATGACCCCTGCTATCCGTTTGTCTCCAATTTCTTCTGCTTTTTTACTCAGGGGTAGACCTTTTCTTTTGCCTTCCTCTCCCTTAGGAGTAAAATCCTCTTCGTCATACACCAGCATCCCCGTTTCCCCCAGGGTGTTTTTGTGCAGTTCCCAGGTTTCTTCATTTAAAGCGAGAAGAATATCTACTTTTTCCGCCCCCCCCTGCAGGGGTTCGGGTCCAAAACGAATGTCAGAAAAATTATGCCCTCCTCTTATCCTGGACATGTAATCCTTGCAGGTAAAAACATGGAACCCCATTCGCAATAGGGCTTTTGCAAGCAAACTTCCAATGGTATTCATTCCCTGTCCTGCCTGTCCACCTATCCGAATATTAAACAACCTGTTTCACCCCTTTCTATTTTTTCCCTTGGGAAGAACCATGGTCAGTCCAATTCTTTTTCTTTCCAGGTCAACTCCTTTTACCATAACCTCAACCACATCGCCCACCGAAACTAGTTCCATTGGGTCCCGGACAAAACGTTCACTCATTTCCGAAATATGAACGAGCCCATCCTCTTTAACTCCAATGTCAACAAAAGCACCAAAGTCAATCACATTCCGGACAGTTCCTTTCAAAATCATGCCTTCCTCCAGATCTTCAATAGATAAAACATTGGTCCGGAAAATTGGTTTTGGTAAATCTTCCCGGGGGTCCCGCCCCGGACGGGAGAGTGAATCAATTATATCCCGCAGAGTTGGCAGGCCGGTGTTTAACTCTTCAACCAGGGTTGAAGGATTAATATCTTTTAATTCTGTCCTTAATTGAGTAACTTTTTCTTTATCTTCAAGGTCTTCAGAACTGAAGCCAATTTTATTTAGTAATTTTTCAGCTACAGAGTAGGATTCTGGATGGATTGGGGTCCTGGCCAAAGGATCCCGGTGACTATAAATTCGGAGAAAACCGGCGGCCTGCTGAAAAGTTTTGTCTCCAAAGCCTTTAACATCCAGTAGATCCTCCCTGGCCTGAAAAATTCCATCTTCCTCCCGGGCCTTTACCACAGCACCTGCAACCCTGCTGTTCATTCCGGACACATAGCGCAATAGGGCTGGAGAAGCAGTATTCAGGTCTACTCCTACGTGGTTTACACAGGATTCAACTACCTGCTCCAGTTTTTCCTTCAACTTGGAACCCGTTACATCATGCTGGTACATCCCCACACCCAGGGACTTGGGGTCTATTTTTACCAGTTCGGCCAGGGGATCCTGAAGCCGCCGGGCAATGGATACCGCTCCCCGCATGGAAACATCCATTCCTGGGAGTTCTTTTTTCGCCAGAGGCGAAGCCGAGTAAACACTTGCTCCTGCTTCATCAACCACGATATATTTCAGTTCATTTTTGCTTTCCTCGATTACCTCAACAGCCAGCTTTTCAGTTTCCCGGCAGGCTGTCCCATTACCAATCGCAATAATATCAACATCATGGGTTTCAACGAGGTCAACCAGGACCCGTAACCCCAGTTCCCATTTATTCTGGGGAGCATGGGGGAAAATTGTCTCTGTTGTTAAAACCCGACCCGTTTCATCCACAACCACCACTTTGGAGCCGGTCCGAAAAGCGGGGTCAATCCCCATTATTTTTGCCCCGCTAACAGGAGGTTGCAACAAGAGTTTTTTCAGGTTAGAGGCAAATATGGTAATTGCGTGTTCTTCCGCTTTATCCCAGATATCATTCCTTATTTCTCTTTCCACAGCAGGCTGGATTAACCTCTTATAACCTTCCTCTATAGCTTCTTCGATATGCTCCCGACCGAAAAATTCATTGTTTTCAATAAACTTCCTGCCTAAAAGCTCGATAATTTCCTCCTGGGGGACTTCCAGATTCACCTTTAGAAAATCTTCTCTCTCTCCCCTGCTCAGAGCAAGCACTCGGTGGGGAGGCAATTTTTTTACCGGTTCCCTGTACTCATAGTACATTTCATAGGGGGAATGTTCTTGGGTCTGCCCCCGGGAATTAATAATCCCTTTCTCCCAGCTGCTTTTTCTGGCCAGGGCTCTTGCTTCGGGATCATCTGCTACCCATTCGGCAATAATATCTCGGGCCCCCTGCCAGACCTGGGAAACTTCCACCAATTCTTTTTCTTCGTCAAGATATTTCTCCGCTTCCAGGTCAGGTTCTGCAAGATCTTCTTTTTGAGAAAAAATCAACTGGGCCAGGGGCTCCAGGCCTTTTTCCTTGGCTTTGGTAGCCCGGGTTCTTCGTTTGGGTCGGAAAGGACGGTATAAATCCTCGAGTTCCTGCATTTTAGTTGCCAGATTTATTTTTTCCTCTAATTCAGGAGTTAATTTTTCCTGTTCTGCAATTAATCTGAGCACCTCTTCTTTTCGCTGCATCAGGTTGCGCAGGTAATTCAGTCTTTCTTCAAGTTTACGCAATACTTCTTCATCAAGGCCTCCGGTTGCTTCTTTGCGATAGCGTGAAATAAAGGGGATGGTATTACCCCCATCGAGCAGTTCAACTGTCCTTCGAACCTGCTCCAGTCCCAAACCGAGTTCCTGACTGATTAGTTTTACAATCTGTTGTTCATCCATAAAATTTAGACCTCCTCCAGTCATCCGGTATTCAGTTATTATTACCAAACAGGTGGAAAAAGTTAACTTCCAGATCTAAATCAGTTTCGTCCACCTCAAATTTTTGAAAGGAAAGACCCGGCCTGTTTTCGTGAAAAAGGAAAAACCGATAATTCCCCGCAGGAATATTTTCCGCCCGAAAAGAACCTTCCTTTCCTATTTCCAGTTTAAAGAAATTGTGATAATTTTCCTCGCTGCTGATTATCATGGTACTTCCCTGGAGGTCATCATCGCTGAAAAAAGTCTGGATTTTTCCCCCAACAGCAAAGGTTTCCTTCAAATTAAAATCATAGGCTTCTTCCCTGCCATCAACTGGTTGGGAGGGAGGGAAAAAATAAATTTCCTCTTTTGGTTCTGGTTGGATTTTTTCCCCGAACTCAAGATTTTTGGAACTCTGAAAGAAACCCTGTTTATCTGTAATTAATGTTTCCGAGCCCAGCCTCACTTTTATACCTTCCAGACCCTCCCCATTTTTCCCTTTGATCCTGCCAGAAACAGGGAATTTTTTCCCGAGGATTAAACCCTCAAGCCCGGAAATAATGGATGAAATAATTTCCTTGTTTTGGAAAAGGCCCTGATGATAAACTCCTTCTACTGGCGGGAAATTATGGGCACCCTCCAGGCTCGAACTGTAGTTAGAAACAATTCCATCCCCGGGAACCCGCAGGGATGATATTAACTGGTAATAAGCTTCTCCTACATAGGAAAAGAAGTTGCGGGAAACGCTGGGGTCAAGCCTTCCAGAAAAGGTATAGTACAGGTGGGCATAACCTTCTTCTTTATTTAAGGTCTGAAGATAACTATAGTTTTCTTTTTCAATGAACCCAAACCTTTCCATCAGACATGGAGTCCCCCGCATATCCTGGATTGCGGGGCCAACCCCCAGGTTCTCTGCAGCAAAAAGAACAGGTATGCCCTTGTGGGGAGTTCCAAGGGTAAAAAGCGCTTTAACCTTTTCCTTGTTCTGCTTAAAATTAATATAATGACGGGCAATTAACCCTCCCATACTATGAGCAATAATTATCAACTCTTTATCTTCGAGGTCTGCACGCTTAATTTCCAGAGCCATTTTTTCAGCAAGGTTTGCAATATCATCAAAATAGGGCTGGTAAAGAAAAACATAAATTTCTACATTACCGGCCAGTTCCTCGTTCTTAGTTATAGCCCGGACCATTTGGTTCCAGTTCTCAATGGGAAGGGTTCGCAAAAGCCCATCTGTTAAAACTCCGGGCTGAAAACCATGAACAAGCAAAATTTTTGTCTCCCCGCTACCACCAGGAAATCCAGTCAAATCTTCCCAGTGGTGAATTTCAGCACTCCCAATGGCTGAAGAACCAAAAGAAAAAAGGATAATTAATACCAGCGCAATCTTAACCATTTTTTCCTCCCTAGCCTATTAAAAAGCCAGCTTGATAGGCTCCAAATATGTAAGCAAAATAAAACAATATCAACACCAGCCCTTCCCGGCGGGTTATTTTGGAATGGGTAAACCCCATTACCAGAAGCATTACCACAAATAAAAGCATTGCCAATAGACTGAGTAAGTCCCCCAGACCCCCTAGAGAAAAGGGGTTAATCGTAGCTGCAATTCCTGACACCCATGTAAGCCCGAGTATATTGGCCCCAACAACATTACCCAGGGAAAGATCAACCACTTTTTTCCGCATGGAAACAACTGCCGTTGTCAATTCGGGGAGCGATGTTCCTATAGCAATTATAGTAAGGCCAACAAATAGGGCTGAAAGATTAAAGTACTCAGCAATTTCCAGGCTTGAATTTACCAAAAGTCGGCTGCCCCCAACCACCATCACCGCTCCAATAAGAAAAAACAAAAAATTCCGTTGAGCAGTTCCGTGTTTTTCCAGGATTTCCTGTTCTGCTTCTTTATTCACACCATTTTTATTAAAACGATAATTCCGGATTAAATCACCTGCAAGGTAAACCGCTCCGGTTAGCAGCAAAACAATGCCACCCCAGCGGGGAACAAACCCATCAAGGATTAGAAAACTTAATATTAGAGCCGAACCCAGCATTACCCAGGCCGAAATTACAAAATCGCGGCGCCTCACTAAAACCACACCGACAAGGGCAGTAAAACCGACAATGAGACCACTATTAGCAATCACCGAACCAACAGCGTTGCCGATTGCTAACTGAGGATTCCCCTGGAAACTGGCTGTTGCTGTTACTATCAATTCAGGTAATGTCGTAGCAAGACTGACCAGAGTTCCTCCAATAATCATCCTCGGAATTCGGAAAATACGCGCGAGATTCACACTTGAACTAACAAAAAAATCTCCACCCTTAATTAATAGACCAAGCCCAATCAAGAACCAGAAAAGTGTTTGTCCCATCAACGCTGCTCCTCTTCTGTTTATTCTCCGGAAATTATGCCCTGTAAAAGGCTAGCCAGGTCATCAGCACCCCCGTAATGCCAGTGTCCTCCCCAGAAAGAAAAAACCAGCTCATTATCCGATTGCAGGTGAATTTCTCCTTCGGGAATAATAAAAATATATTCTGTTTCCTCAGGATTGGGGGCATTTCCCTCTCTTCCGTCCTCTATATCATTAAATTTTTCCAGGAGGAGGTCAATCTCGCCCATAGAAAGAACAATTTCCCTGCCAATTTCAGGTTCCAAAACCTCCAGGTATCCTGCATCCATGAGCATAGATACAAGAGATCTACTGCTTTGCATAACTTTTTTGCAATAGGCAAAAAAGTCCTTCATATCCTGTTTTATTTCCTTACCATCAACAATTAAACGGTCGGGAAAGACTACAAAACGCCCCTTTTGACCTAATATATTCTGGCCCTCGGAAAAATAAATCTCAAAAAAATATTCTGTATTTGCTGGTGGAATTTCCTCATCAGGCCTGCGGTCTGCATAATAGCTGGCTCGTTCCCAGAGGGGTGCAACAAATTCGCCCCTCTCTTCAAAAACAACAATTCTGTCTCCTCTTCTTTCTTGGGAAACCATGTGCATGCTGAAAGCCTGGGGAACGTAGCCAGAATCTCTGATCACCAGAAAAATAACTATTACAATTATTATGGATAAATAAAAAAGCCATTTGGTTTTTTTAGATTTAAAAAACATGGCCAACCTTCCCTAACTCCGTATTCGAAAAACCAAAAATAAAAGTAAAACCAGGATTACCAGCCAGAAAAAACCGAATTTTATCCTGGCCAGAACATCCTCTGGCCTCTTATTCTTCTCCTCATCAAATAACTGGCGATTAAAATTAAGCCCCAACATAAAACCCCTCCGGTATTTCAGTTTAGAAATTTCCCCGGTATTCACCCAATTACCTTCTCTGCCAGACCCTTGAAATCCTCCCTGCTCCTTTTACGTCAGGTTTCCCCTTTTCCATTTAACTTTCTCTAGCAAAGCATAATATAAAAGAAGGAAGGAAAGGAAAAAAAGGAAAATTAAATATTATACAAATTAAATATGATATTTTTGTTTCAATATAGATAGGAGGCCCGGCATGTTCATTTTGGAACTTATTCTTCTCTATGTCCTAGGGATGGTAGGAAGTTTCCTGGGAAGAAAAGGTCGCCTTCCAGCAGCACCAGTTTTGGGAAGCCTGATATTTTTAACCATACTTAGGTTAATCGGGATACCACTTCCTGAACTTCCCGAAGTCAGTGTTTTGATTATCCAGGTTGCCCTGGGTTTAATGGTTGGTGCCCGTTTCAATGAAGAAACCAGCCAACCCTTGATTGGGATCGCCAAGCCCGCCTTTATCGTCTCTTTCTGGGCTTTAAGCCTGGCCTTCGTTTCTGGCTACATTATAACTTCCCTGACCGCTCTGGACCTGAATACAGCAATACTTTCCTCCAGTGTAGGAGGGCTTCCTGAAATGACCGTTTTAGCAGTCGCAACTGATGCCGACCCTGTTGTGGTAATTTTCTTCCACATTACCAGGCTTATTGTCACCCTGATGCTTTTCCCGGTAGCTTTAAAATGGTTAAAGATAAAATTCCCCGAACCCCCACCAGCCCAGAACGAAATAAAAGCTGAAAATAAATCTCCTTACAAACCCCAAAGGTCTCTGGGATCTGCCTTATTTACTCTTGCCGGGGCAATTTTAGTTGGTTTTTTAAGCCACGCAGCCCAGATTCCTGCAGGGGGGCTTGTTGGAGCCATTATTTTCATGGTTATATGCGGCCGTTTACGACTCCCGGTCTTTCATCCTCCCCACTACCTTCTTAATTGGTTTTTGATTGGAGTAGGAGTAATGATCGCAGACCGGATTGATACAACAAGCCTAACAGCGATAATAAGTGCCCAGATTATTATCCCCCTTATTTTATCGATTATCCTTATAATCGGGAGTTCCCTTTTTGTAGCCTTTCTGATTCACCGCTTTGCCGGCTGGGATCCCATCTCAGCCTATCTGGCAGCAGCACCTGCCGGATTTACAATAATGACTGCTCTCGCCCTACAGGAAAATCGCAATCCCGTTGCAATTTCCCTGATGCATCTTTCCCGTCTGATGGTTCTCAAGTTGATCCTGCCTTTTGTTTTTATGCTCCTTTACTAAAAAAAGCAGGCCTTCTCAGCCCTGCTTTTCAAAAAATCGCCCCAGCAATCCATTAATGAACTTCCCCGATTCCTCTCCTCCAAAAGCTTTCCCTAATTCAATAGCCTCATCCACTGCCACGGCATCGGGGATATCAGGACAGAACTTCATTTCAAAGAGACCAATTCTAATAATATTAAGATCAACCCGGGATAGCCTTTCCAGTTTCCACCTGGAAAGGTATTTTTTTATGTTTTGATCCAGTTCCTCTTTTTTTTCCAGGACACCCTGGACAAGTTTTTCAGTATAAGTAGCTTTTTCCGCTGCGGGTTCCAATAACAAAAAATACTTCCAGGCTTGGGCAAAATCATAATTGGTTTGTCCAATGAGATAAAGGACCTGGACGGCCCATTCTCTCTGCTGTCTTCGACTAATTATCGTTGCCAAAACAAACCTCACCTACTCAATACGGGAGCGGAAAAATTGTTACCCCGAGCACAGCCAAAAAAAGCTAAACCTGTTAATGGGTACAGATCTCATCTCGTTTTCTAGTCTATTTTTCCGAGGCCCTGTTTTAAAAATCTTTATCCTGCTTTCTTTCCTCAATTTCTTCCTCAGTGGTTTCTTCACCATACCACTTTTCTTCTGTTTCTTCCTCCAGAATCTGCTCTTCAGTTTTTTCAATTTCTTTTTCAATTTCTTTTTCTTTTTCTTTTTCGTATTTTTCAGCTATTTCTTTTTCTACCTTTTCTGGTTTGGCTTTTTCCCGCTTACGATCAAAAGTATCTCTTTCCTCGCTTTCAATACTATGAACTACAGTCTCAATTTTTTCCACCTTTACTCCTACTACCTGGTTTACATAATCCTGCAGCGATTCCTGGATTTCCGTAACCAGGTCGGGGATCTCCTGATAGGGGCAAACCCCGAGTTTCAGGCGTATAAACAGTCCGCCTTCTATGGGTTTAATATAGGTTTTTACTTCTTTTACACCCTCCTGTCGGGAAACAAATCTGTAGATTAAACCCTCAACAGCGTCAAGTGAAACCCTGATTGCACCGGTTTTTCCATCACGAACCATTGTATTTCGGGGTTCAGTCCTTAAGAAATAGGGCAGAAGACTTAAAATCCCCAAAAAGAAAACAACCAGAGCAATAACACCTGCCAGGTAATTTTGATAGAGGGTTCTAAGGAAATAAATATAAATATCAGGAGAAATCAAACCAAAAAAATGAAAGCTTAAAAGCAAACTACCCAGCGTTATCCCAACAAGAACAATAAACTGAATTGCCTTATAAAGAAAACCCATTTTCATCCCCCCTTATTTTATAAAGTCCTTTATTTATCTTTTTTTTCCTCGTTTTCTTTTTTTTCTTTCTTCCCTTTTTTCGGTTTTTTGGCCTTGGTATCCTCCTCTTTTTGCTCCTCTTGTCCTTCTTCAGTTTCTTCTTTAACCTCTTCTTCTTCCTCTTCTTCATCTTCTTTGGGCATGTGAGTATCGATCCCGGTTATGAAAACGTTAACTTCAACCACCTTAAGCCCTGCCATTCCTTCCACGGCTTTTTTTACATTCTCCTGGACCTTAGTGGCAACGGCATGAATCACGGCGCCATATTCAATTACAAGGTAAAGGTCAATTTTGGCTTCTTTTTCTCCAACTTCAACTTTTACCCCCTTGGAAAGGTTCTTCTTCCCAAGAAGTTCGACAAGGCCACCGCCAAAACCCCCGGTCATACTTTTAACACCCTCGATTTCCGTTGCCGCTAGACCTGCAATTATTGCTATTACCTCATCGGCAATATGAACACTTCCATAATCATGGGCTGGTTGGTACATTTTTCCACCTCCAAATTAACACCTGTTTCTTTCCTGAATTATCCAAACCTGTACTTTAACTAAATTCTACAATCAGAACCGTTTTCCTTTTAAAAAACAAAATCCCTGTTTTGCTTCTTCCGCGGAAAAAAACACCCGGAGCGAAAACCCCGGGTATAAATTTCTCTACCCAGTTATTACTTGGAAACTCGCTCCATATATTCTCCCGAGCGGGTATCGACTTTTACAATATCACCTTCATTAATAAAAAGTGGAACATTAATTTCTACACCTGTTTCCAGTTGAGCGGGTTTGGTTCCTCCAGAAACCGTATTTCCCTTAACACCAGGATCGGTCTGGGTAACTTCAAGTTCAACAAAAGTAGGGAGTTCAATAGTTACAGCCCGCCCTTGGTAATATTTAACCTTTAAAGCTAAATTTTCTTTCAAAAATTTAATAATATTTTCTCCCAGATCAACCGCGTTAATTGCTGTTTGTTCAAAGGTTTCCCTGTCCATAAAATAAAACTGATCTTCTGATTGATAGAGAAATTCCATTGCTCTCTCGTCAAGATGAGCTTTTTTTACTTTTTCCCCCGCCCGGAATGTTTTTTCAAAAACCGCGCCTGTTTCAATATTCCTTAATTTGGTCCGGACAAAAGCGCTACCCTTGCCGGGCTTGACATGCAAAAATTCAATCACAGTGCAGATGCCTTCTTCAATATCAATAGTTATTCCAGTGTGGAAGTTGTTGGTGTTTATCATTTTTTACCTCCTATCTGGGGTTAAGCCCATTCCCCTATTTCAGCTTATATAATTTTAAACTCCTTAGGTGCTCTGGTCAAGCTTCGGACCCCATTTTCTTCCATTACAACAATATCCTCAATTCTGACTCCACCCCAGCCAGGGAGATAAATTCCAGGTTCAACGGTAAAAACCATTCCCGGTTCCAGGTTGTTTTCGCTAACGGGACTCAAACGGGGGCTTTCATGCACATCAATTCCAATTCCATGGCCAAGTCCGTGGCCAAAATTATCTCCATAACCCTCAGCAGAGATAACATCTCTGGATAGTTTATCTGCTTCCTGTCCGGACAGCCCCGGTTTAATATCTTCAATAGCGGCCAATTGAGCTTCTAAAACGGTTTCATAGACTTTCCGTTCTTTTTCTCCTGCGCTCCCGATCGCAAAAGTCCTGGTAACATCAGAAGCATAACCGTTCAAACGGGCTCCCATATCAATTACCACAAGTTCCCCTTCTTTAATTATCTTGTCGCTTGCTATCCCGTGGGGTAAAGAACCCCGGGGCCCGGAGGCGACTATGATATCAAAAGAACTCCCTTTGGCTCCCTTTTTACGGAGGAAAAATTCCAATTCCAGAGCTACTTCCCGCTCTGCCATTCCCGGCTTGATAAAGCCACATATATGTTCTAAGGCCTGGTCGGCAAGATCAATTGCCTCCTGCAAAAAAGAAAGTTCAGCAGCGCTTTTATATATTCTGAACTTCTCCACCAAATTATGGGTGGGAACCCATTCCACGTTATCGATTTTACCCTTTAGCTGTTGTTCTACAGTTGCGAAAGTTTCAAAGTCGGCTTCAAAACCAATTTTATTTAACCCTTCCCCTGCTATTAATTGGTTTAGGGTATCCATTTTTTTCAGGTCATGCTCGACTATCTCCAGGTGAGGAGCCTGATTTTGGGCCTGTTCGGTATACCTGAAATCGGTAATCAGCATCGCCTTTTTTGCAGTTACCATAACCGTGCCTGCAGAGCCGGTGAAACCACTCAGGTAAAATCGGTTTGAGGGGTGGTTTATAATAATGCCGTCCAGGTTATTATTTCCAAGCTCTTCCCTTATTTTTTCAATCCTTTCCTTCATTTAAAAGCCTCCCTATTGTTTTTTCTTGAAATCCATTTTTTTCATTATTTCTTCTTGATTCCCCGGGGATTTTCCTCCATCTTTTCTGATTACCCGGGGGGTAATAAAAATTATTAATTCTGTGGCCAGTTTATTTTCCTTATTAGAACCAAGCCAGGATCCAATCAGGGGTAATTTGCGAAACCAGGGCAATTCTTTTTTTCTAAAGCGGTCCTCAACCTGCAAAAGTCCTCCCAAGGCAAATGTTTCTCCACACTCCACCCTTACGACAGTTTCTACCTCCCTGGTGCTCACCCGGGGAAAACCCGAAACCAGTTCCTCTCCAATTTTGCTTACCTCTGGCCGAACCTCAAGCGTGATATACTTCCCCTCAGAAAGCCTTGGGGTAAAAGAGATTATGATTCCGGTTTGCAGGTAATCTATCCTCTGGTCCCCATCATTATTTATTCTCTCTCCGTGAACTGGAATCCTGTCCCCGATATGGAGTATCCCCTCAATTCCTTCCAGAGTGGTTAGACTCGGGCGGGCCAGAGTTTCCGAAACTCCTTCTTCTTCCATCAGGTTCAAAAAATTTTCCAGGTTTAATCTAATTCCCTCTCCATGCAATAAAAACCCTTCTTCAAATAAATCTATGTTGGCTAACTGTCCTAAGTCCAATCCTTTTTCTTTAATAAAATGGCTGGAAACTTCCTCAATCCGGAATTCAACAAGAATCAATTCCCGGGGTTGATCCATCTCTTCGATTACAGGGACCACTTCTTCTAAATTTTCCGGTTTTCCTTTTAACAAAAGCCGCTGCATGCGTTTATCAGTTTTAATTTCTATTTCCGAAAAAAGCTCCTGCAAAAGGGGTTCAAAAATCTCCGGATCTCCATACTCCAGCTCTTTAACTAATATTTCTTTTTGCGGAAGCGGATAATCAATTTCTTCAATTATTTTTTTTGCTTTTTTTATTTTTTCCGGGAACCCTTTCACTATTATCTGATCTCCTCCCCTTGTTATTACAGTAAGTCCCGGGTACAATTGGGAGATTATTTCAACCGCATTTTCCGATTGAATATTATCAATTTCCAAAACCCTCACCTTTTCTTTACTAAGGGGGGCACCAACCTGGGATAAGATTTCTTCGACCTTTTTAAGCTTTTCTTTTTCACCGCTACAGATCAGGCTGGAACTATTGATATCCAAAGCTATTTTGAGTCCGGGAAAAATTTCACCCATCAATTTTTGGATTTCCTCGGGGGCCCTGCCTTCAAGGTCAAAAACCTTAATGGCCTCATTGGAACTTAGTTGGGCTATCAGATCAGAGCAGCCAACTAGATAAAGATTGTCTTTTTTAAAATAATCCAGCCCATGGGTGTAAAGAATTCCCTCCCAGGCCTCTGAAAATGAAATCCCCTGCAGATGAGCCGAGACTCTTCCTTTAACCTCATTAGAAATTAAAATATTTATTCCACCTATATCTGCAAGCCCCCTTAAAACATCGCTCAATTCAGCTTCTTTAAATGTAACCTCAACCAGAGGCTCATTTGCTTCGACGGGGGAAATAATTAAAAACAAAAACAAGAAAAAAATCAACAGTTTCTCCAAAATTAATCACCACCTACCGGTAAAAAATAAAAAGTTCCCCCAGGAATTTTACTTAGGACAATATGGTCAGAAAATATCCCCTCAATTTCCCAGTCCATAAATCCATCGCCTTTTCTAACCAGATAAACCTCTTCCTGAGTTTCAATTATTGCCAGGTATACCTCCCGACCCCTGATTATGCCCCGAGCTTTTAAATCGTCTGGACGGGGAAGACTGCTTTTAATCTTCTCCACCTCCTTTAAAAAAGGATCAGGGGGAATTTCCCTTTCCCTATGGTAGACAAAAACTGGAGCTTTTTCCTCATTTTTCATCCGGTAAGGTTTTTCAGGAAGAATTTCTGGAACGGGTTTTCTCGAAGGAGATTGCCCTAAGTTTGTTATTAAAAAACTCCCGAGGAGCAATACAATTGCTCCCGGAATGAAAATTGCCAGCTTTTCCCCGACTTTAGAAATCATTTAAATCCCCACCCTTTATTAGAGGAATTTTCCCGGTAACCCCAAGGATCAGTTCCTGCTCTACCTGGAAAAGGACCTTAAGTAACTCGAAAAAAAAGGGAACAGTATCAAGGTCCTGTAAAAAACTCAGCAAATCAATGAAATTTCCTTTCCATTTTCCTTTTAGTAGAGTGCTTTCTCCAGAGGATATTAGTTCCAGTTCTTTTGCGGTTAATTGTCTTGCCTTGGCCCTTTCGACAAAGTAACTTTTAAACATTTGCATCTCTTCATGGTTTTTGACGAATTCTTCCTCGAGTTCTTTTAGCTCCCCTTCCAGTTTTTCAAGCTCTGTCTTTAATTCTATTTGTCTTTGTTCCCGGGCTCTAAGTTCATTTACTAAGCCCCTGGTTAGGTTCTGAAATTCCCTATTTTCTTCGATTTGATCGCGCATGGGAAGAAATATTGCGAAAAAAATTAATCCGGAAACAAGGCCCATGGTAATTATCAAAAAATTCATTTTATTCATCTCGATCTTCCTCCCGGCCGGGTTTTACCTCCAGAACGAACCATTTTCCATTCTCCTTTGTTTGGGGATCTTTTAATTTAAAAACTTTCTTTTTCTCCGGAAAAACAAGGGAAAGGTTTTTTTCCAGGTCCCCTCTTTTATTTTCATTTTCCAGGTATCCCTCCAGAACAAAACCCTTTTCTTTATCAGCCCTGAGGGAGGTTAAGTGGACCCCCCTGGGTATACTAAAAAACAACTCCCATATAATATCATTTAAGTTATTTTTTGGGATTTTTTCTTTAAAAAAATTTAGCTGGTCCTTTTTTTCTGTCAGCTTCTTTTCCAATAAATTCATCTGGGAAAGCCTTTTTTCAAGTTCAACCTGCCTACCCCGCCAACTTTTTAGCTCTTCCCGAGAGGAGAGCAAATTTCCCTTTAATTGAAAATAATTTAACACAAGCAAAACCAGAACCAGGGCCAGCAAAACTAATTTGAGGGCCGATCTGGAAACCCTTTTTTCTCCCTCTAAATATCTGGTAAAATCAATTCTTTCCATGTTTTTCTCCTTTTCAAATTGGCCAACCCCAGAGCCGCTGAGAGCAAAACCTGTTCTTTTTGATTTTCAGGCCAAAAATATTCGGGAAACCGGACCGGAACTTTAAAATTTTTCTCGAGGAATTCAATAAACCCATTTTTTAGCGCCTTACCTCCGGTAATTATCATTTTCTCCATTTCCCAGGAACTGCTCTTCTGGGGGAGATGTAACAGGGCTCTTTCAATTTCTTTTTTAACTCTAATAAAGTATCCTTCTGAATTATTCTTTTCCATTTCATTAAACTCATTTTCTTCCTGGATTGATAGGTTTCTTATTAAAAGGGGAACACCTCTTGACATAAAAACAAGGGTTGCCCCGCCCCACCCCCAATCCAGGACGACATGATCTGCTTTCCCGTTGGAACAAAGGGGAAACAGGGCTGCAGGCGCCAGGGTTATCCTTTCATATTTAAAGGTTCCCAGTTCGTTGAGGAAATTAAAAAAAGACCTAAAAAATTCCGCACAGATTGCCCCTGCTACAATTTTTTGCTTCTTATTACCTTTCTCAAGGCAGACAAAATCAAATAAAGCTTCCTCTCCCCGAAAGGAAAGATACCGGGTCATTTCCCATTTAACCGCCTCCTTCAATTCTTTTTTGCCCAGCAAAGGAAAATCAAATACCATTAACCGCCCTCTGCTCCGGGGCAGGGAAACTCTCAGGGAGATTGAATTAAGCCCAGATTTTCCCAGGGGAATATTTAATAACTTTTTCACCCCCTCCCTGTCCTTAACAGCCTTTTCTCCAAACAAACCCGCTGGAATTTCTTTTATCCAGTAGTCTACGGGCCTGAGTTTAGATCTTTTTTCAGAGGAAAAACGAACTATTTTTAAGTTTTTTTCTCCCAGGTCCAGAGCAAACAAAACCGGCCCTCCTCTCTACAAATTGCATCATCTCCCACAATTCAGGGTAAACCCTCTTTCCACCAGAGCAATTCAACACCTTTAGGGTTGTCGGAAACCTTGAATTTTGCTGTCAGGTAGAATTCTCCTTCTCCTTTGCAACCCCTAGATATCAGATATTGACCACATTCTTTTTCCCAGATTTCCAGGGAAAAACCCTCTTCGGGTCCCAGGGAATAATAATTTTCCTCCGGTTTCCAATCGGGTTCTTCTTTAAGTTTGTAAAAACCCTTTACCAGGCCAGCCTCGGCCAGGTAAAAAAGTTTTTGTTTCCGGTAGAGGTTATTGTTAATCATCAGTTCCAGGCGACTTTCCCGGTATTGAGCACCAAGGGTTGCCGCAAAAACAATACACACTACAAGGACTGGAACCAAAACAGACCCTTCCTTTCCCATTTTCAATCCGCTCCTTCCCGGACAAAAACCTCGCTTTCCAAAGAACTGATTTCTTCCTGGATTTTCACAATTATTCTCCCATCAGCGGGCTTAAAAACAATTTTTCCAGCATTTAAAGCTATTGACATCCCGGTAAAACGTTCTCGCCCGGGGTTTTTAACACCTTTTAAAATGTTTTCTCCTCTCTGGTAAAAAGCAATTGCTCTCTCCGGTTCGTAATTCAGGTTCATTTCCAGGCGGGTGTAAACTCCTCTGGCATCAGGCCCCTCAAGGAACCTGATTGTTCCCGGTTTAGCCTGCCTGATTTTCCTGATTATTTCCTCCATAACTACCCGCTGTTGTTGCCTGATATCAAATCGAGCACTGCTATTTTGCCAGTTTTCTCCAACCCTGATGTACGCTGTGCTCAGGCTCATCCAGAGAATCCCCGCAAGAAAAATTGCCAGAAGGACTTCTAACAGAAGAAAACCCCTATTCATCAAGCCTTTTCCCCCTGAAAATACACTCAGTAGTGTGAAGTGTGATAAATTCCATTTCCCTTAAATTTCCCCTCTGCTCCCAGTTAATCTTAACCCGGGCCTTGTGAAGATTTTCCCACGGTTCCATTCTGGATTGAATTTTAAACCCTTTTTCTCCCCGGTCAATTGTTTCCCCTTTTCCGGTTTCCAGCAAAACTTCCATCTGCTTTTGCCCCAGAAAAACCCCTCTCCCGAGAACTTCGGCCTGACTATCCATCTTTTTCCAGGTCAACCAGCCTTCGGAAATAAAAGCCAGGATTATGGCCAGCAGGACCATAGAAAACAGGACTTCCCAGAGAATAAATCCATCATTCTGCAAACATTATCCCTCCTTCGACTCAATGCTGACCCTGACCCGGCCTGTTCCCACCCGGGTAATAACCCGGGCCTGACCCTTTTCATCCCCCAAGGTAATGGTATTACCACGTGAGGGAGCTCCGGTTAAAGAAAAATGAAAAACTGGCTGGGCCAGGGAAAAATCTACCAATTCCACCCCATCTCCAAGCTCCCTCTCCATTAATTCAACAATCTTTTCTCCCTTTTTTTGCGAAATCCAGTACCTGTTTTGTTCCAGTTCCAGGTTTATATAATGCTCTTTCCCGGTTTGAATTGCCCTGAAACGGGCCCAGCGCAAATCAGTTGCCAGGTGGCGGGCCTTTTTTTGAAGATCCAAAGCACCTACAT
Source organism: Bacillota bacterium (assembly GCA_007122335.1). GTDB lineage: Bacteria > Bacillota > Halanaerobiia > B1SED10-174 > B1SED10-174 > T1SED10-26. Next base: position 29,909 of record SKTZ01000021.1, on the reverse strand, counting down.
TCCAGCCTTCTCCCATAATTATCGAATATAATAGCCCCAGCAATAAAAGGACCAGGATAACCTCCAGCAATGTAAACCCCTTTTCTTCCGGGTAAAACTTTTTGCGCATTTAAAACTTCCTCCAGAAAAAATTATCAAACCGATTTCCCTTTACCAGATCTGGATCATATCCAGCATGGGTAAAACCATTGCTATCATGATCAAACCAACCAGGCCAGCAACAAGTAAAATCAGTAAGGGTTCCAGAAAAGAAACCATATTTTTAAGCCAGTTTTCCATTTCCTCCAGGTAATATGAACCAGCCTGGCCTGTCATCTCATCCACTTTTCCGGTTTCCTCACCAATTCGAAGCATACAGATAAAGAAGGGATCAGGATTGAGCCATTTTTGCAGTGAATTGGAAAGCAATTCTCCCCCCTTCACATCCTTTTCTGCCTTCTCCAACCCAACCCTTAAAAACTGGTTCTCAGTTTGTTCCACCACCATTTCTAGGCTTCGGTCTACCGTTAACCCTGCTTTTAATAACAGGCTGAGATTATTTCCCACAAAGGCCCAAAAATATTTTTTTGTTGGCGAGAATCTCGCTTTTTGTATATCCAGCCAAAAATTTATTTTTTTCTCAAATTTCAAGGTTCTGAATAACAGAAATAAAAGCATAAAGGAAACTAATAAATGGGAAAAGTTCATTCTAATAAACTCGCTGGCTTTAACCAACCTCAGGGTCAATAAGGGCAATTCCGGGCTGTAATCCAGATACAGAGAGGAGAAATAGGGAAGAACATTAAAAATCAGGAAAGCCATTACCCCCAGGGCGACTGCCAGAACAAAAATAGGGTAGCGCAAAACTTCTTTGATTTCTCTTTTCAACTGGAGATTCCGCTCAAAATGTTCTGCCATATTAAATAAAATTTTTGTAGTCAGGCCGGCTTCTTCTCCCATTTTAATCATCTGCAGGAAAAATTCGGGGAAAAAACCCCTGTGTCCTGACATTGCCGCAAAAAGCGAGTACCCCTGCATGATCTGACCCTTAATTTCCCGGAAAATTCCTTTCATTTTTTTATCGGTGGCCTGGTTTGCAAGTAAATCCAGAGCCTGGCCAAGAGGTAACCCTCCCTGCAAAAGGATTGCTAGCTGGCGGGAGAAAAAAATCAACTGCTTTTCCTCCCCTTTTATCCTCAGCCCGATTCTCTTTTTCATATTTTTTTTCTTTTTAAGCTTGAGGATTATATACCCCTTGTCCCCAAGAACTTCCAGTGCTTCCCGAGAATTTCGCGCCTCTATCCTTCCCTTAACTCTGTTTCCCTCCCGGTCAATCCCCCTGTAAAAAAAATTTTCCTCAGAAAAAACGTGTTTATTATCCTCCCCGAACAACCCTTAACACCTCCTCCAGGGAGGTTTCTCCCCGCTCAACTTTTTTCAATCCCGCTTCTTTTAAACTTTCCTCCATTATTCCCGCAGCAGCTTTTTTTAGGTTAACCCCGGGTTCTTTTTGAACAACTTTTTCTCGCAAATTATCATCGGGAATTAGAACTTCCGCTATTGCAGTTCTTCCCCTGTATCCTGAAGCATAACAGGATGAACAACCAGTCTTTTCTCCCACCCGGTCCATTCGTTCCCAGTAAGACACGGTGCGGAGATCATTACTTTCTTTTTTCGGAAAACAATCCGGACAGAATTTCCGAACCAGTCTTTGCCCCATTATTCCAATAACAGTAGAAGAGACAAGATATGGTTCAATTCCCATTTCCAATAACCTGATCAGGGCCGAAGGAGCATTATGGGTATGAAGGGTACTCAGAACCAGATGTCCTGTCAAAGCTGCATTAATAGCAATCCCTGCAGTTTCCTCATCCCGTATTTCACCCAGCATAATTACATCCGGGTCCTGTCGCAAAATGGAACGTAAAAGAGCGGCAAAATTCAGACCTATTTTTGGGTTAACCTGAATCTGGTTAACTGCAGGGAGAATGTACTCAATGGGATCTTCTGCCGTAGTTATATTCAGATTTTTTCCCTGGAGTTCTTTGAGCATGGAAAATAAGGTTGTGGTTTTTCCGCTTCCCGTCGGCCCCACAACCAGAAAAATTCCATTCCTCAGGTTTAGAATTTCCCGGAGTCTATTCTCCTGTTTGACCTCCAGGCCTAAATATTCCATTTCTGGAATGGTTAAGCGATCCAGGACCCGAATTGCCATTTTTTCCCCCTGGTATGCCGGCAGGGTTGAAACACGAAGATCCCATTCCCCTCCTCTATCGATTTTTACCCTACCATCCTGGGGTCTTCTTTTTTCCCCAATATCCATCCCCGCGAGTATTTTTAAGCGGGAAATTAAAAAAGGGTGGACATTTTTGGAAATAGAAAAAGCATTTTCTAAAACCCCATCCACCCTGTAGCGAACCATTAATTTTTCCATTCCGGGTTCCAGATGAATATCGCTGGCTTTTCTGCGAATTGCCTCGTGAATAATTTGATCAGCCAGTTCAGTTACTTTTTCTTCATCTTTTCCCGAGTAAACAAAATCAATCATGTTTTTAATTTCCGAAGGTACCCCGACAAATATTTCCACACTTCTCCCGAGATAACCGCGTAAATTATCCAGAAGAGAAATATTGGTAGGGTCGGCCACAGCAACCCTGTACGACCTGTCTACCTGATCAAAAACCAAAGCCCGGCTCTGGCGGGCTTTGGTTTCGCTTAAGCTTCTCGCCACGGCAGACAGGGGCAACTCCTTTTTCAGGTCAACAAAGGGCAGTTTAAATTGAACAGCAAGCCCTTGCGCAAGTTGCCTTTCGCTAAGGAAACCCATCTCAATCAGAATAGAACCGATCTGCCGGTGGGGCGAGGTATTTTTTTGTCGGTGAAGAGCCTTTTTAAGTTCTTCCTGGCTGATAAAACCAAGTTCACACAGGATTTTTCCCAGTTTTTTTCTTCTTTGCATTGAAATTCCCCATTAAGCTTTTACTATATGATTCAATAACTGGAAAAAATTTCCTGCAAGTTTGTTTAAATTGTCTCCAGAATTTCTTCAGCCCGGAGAATTTCTTCCTGAGTTACATCCTGGTGGGTAACCAGGCGAATAGAATCAGGGCCAAAGGCATTTACCAGAAGCCCCTTTTCTTTCAACTGGGCTACTACCTCCAGGATAGGCTTATCTCCAAGGTAACGACTGACAATAATATTCGATTCAACGGGGAATTCTAAGCGGAAATTATCCATTTTTTCAATTGCCCCACCCAGGACTCGAGCCAACTGATGGTCCCGGGCCAGCCTTTCCTCAAAACCGTCAAGGGCAAAAAGTCCTGCCGAAGCTAGAATTCCAGCCTGCCGCATCCCGCCCCCCAGGATTTTACGAACCCGGCGGCCCTCCTGGATAAATTCAGTGGTTCCACATAAGAGCGATCCAACCGGGGCTCCCAATCCCTTGGATAGACAGAAAGACAGGGAATCAAAATCCTGGGCAATAAAGTCTGGAGTCAACTCAAGGGCTACTGCTGCGTTAAAAATCCTGGCTCCATCAAGGTGGGTTGCAATTCCCACTCTTTTACAAATTTCCAGGTGGGGTGCCAGTTCTTCCCGAGAAAAAACTCTCCCTCCAGCCCGATTATGTGTATTCTCAAATGTCACCAGTGTAGTCCTGGGAAAGTGAATATTTTCTCCCCGTATTGCTCCATCCAGATCTTCAGGAGAAAACAGCCCCCGTTCTCCTTTTAAAACATGAGTCTGGACTCCTGCCAGGCGGGCCAGTCCTCCTGCTTCGTAGAGAAAAATGTGGCTGGTTATTTCAGTTACAATTTCATCCCCAGGATTGGTATGAACCATAGCAGCAATCTGATTGGCCATAGTTCCCGAGGGAACAAATAGGGCTGCTTCTTTCCCCATTATTTCTGCGGCGATTTTCTCCAGTTGGTTAATGGATGGGTCTTCTCCGTAAACATCGTCTCCAACTTCAGCCCCGGCAATGATTTTCCTCATTTCTTCTGTGGGCCGGGTAATGGTATCACTTCTTAGATCCACAAATTCCATAAAATCACTCCTATTTTCTCACTCTATTTGGCTAATGTATTATATTATTAGCCCTTTTTTGGCTTTTTCCTTTTTCTTTTTATCCCTGTGAATTTTTCCGGAAATATTCGAACCAGGCCCAGAGCCTATTAAAAAAATCTTCCCGGTGTTTAGGTCGTTTAATTCCATGAAACTCTTCCGGGTAACGGATCATTGTAACTTCTTTACCCAGCCTTTTCAAAGCAACAAAAAATTCTTCACTCTGACCCGGTGGACAACGCATATCATTCTCTCCATGCATTAAAAGCATTGGTGTGTTAATTTTCTCCACATGGCTCAGGGGTGATTGTTCCATTAGATGCAGGGGGTTTTCCCAGGGACGTCCCCCATATTCCCATTCATCAGAAAGGGTAATATCAGAAGTCCCATACCCACTAAGCATATTGCTAACTGATGCCCCGGCACAGATAGCTTTGAAACGATCGGTTTGAGTAGGCAGCCAGCAGGCCATATAGCCTCCATAGGACCAGCCGTGGGCGAAAATATTTTCCTCATCGATATTTCCTTTTTTGATCACGGCATCAACACCGGCCATAATATCTTTGTAGTCAAGATTTCCCCAGTCCCCGTCAATACAGCTGGCAAATTCCTGGCCGTAACTTTCGCTCCCTCTGGGGTTGGTTAAAAGAACAGCATAACCTCTACTGGCAAAAAATTGTGCTCTGAACATAAAAGAAGGCCCATAGGCCCCGTGGGGCCCCCCATGGATAAGTAACAAAAGGGGAAATTTCTGTTTATCAGCTCCGGGCGGGTAGTAAACCCAGCCCTGGATTTCTTTGCCATCAGTACTCGGGTAATTAATCTCCCGGGGCTTAATTACCTCTCTTTCTTTTAAAAGAGGCCCATTGAGATCTGTTAAAACCTGTTCTTTACCCTTTGTTAAACGGTAAAGTTCATCCATCTTATCCCCTCTGGCCCCCGAGAAAATTAGTCCCCGGGAATTAATATAAAACCCGGTAATTATTCGTTCCCGGTCGTAAAGAATTTCTTCAATCCGGTCATCTTCTGTTGCCAAAAACAGGCCGGGGACACCGTTTTTCGTCAGGAGAAAATACACGCCATCTTCTTTACAGATCAAAAAATCCCCTTTCCCCGCCCGGGGTTCAGATTGGACATAAGCCCCAACAGGCCTGTCAATCGCATTTAACAGATCTTTGGCCTGATCTTTATCCAGGGGATCTGGATTTTCTCCCTTTTTGATCTTCTCCACTAAATTTCCCACTGCAATTTTCCAGAGGTGACTTGTTGTGGAAAGCCCCTCTTGCTGATCGTGCCCGGCAAAATACAAATACTTTCCACAGTAAGACCAGCAGAGGCTAAAAATCGGGCCCGGGCCCTTGTAGAGCATAAATTCTTCTCCCCGTTCCATATCCCAGAGCAGGATATTTTTCCTGGGGTCCATCCCTTCCGGGTCATCATAATTGGCTACAACTGCAAGAAAACGACCTGAAGGATCAACTGCCGGATCAGAATGAGAGTAATCTCCTCCTGTAATCATCTCTATTTCTGGGTTATCATCATATCCTTTAGGAATTTTTAATCGGTAAACCTGCTGAACTTTGTGTCCGAGGTAACCCTTCCCATCAAATCGATATTTAAAGGTATTGATAACCTTAACTTTGTTGGGCTTTTTTTCATCCTTTTCCTTGTCTTTTTCTTTTTCAGCGGTTTTTTCTATTTCCTTTATTCTGAGCCCATCATTTTCTGGAGCACCGGGATATGGTTCCCAGCTTTCTTCTTTGCAAAATTCATCGGCTGTAAAAATAATGCTTTCTCCGTTGGGATGCCAGAAAAATGATTTAATATCCTGTTCTGTTTCAAGCTGCCAGGGTTCTCCGCCCTCAAAAGAAAGCAAATAAATTTGGGGTTTCTCCTTGCGGTCGGACAGAAAAGCTAATTTTTCTCCATCTGGAGAAAAACGGGGTGAATGGTCCTTCCCGGAAAAAGTCAGCGGGCGGGATTTTCCCCCTTCCCACAGAAAAAGCCTGGATTTGCTTTTGTCCTCCTCTCGGTCTACAGTGTGAACTGTGAAAACAACTCTCTTCCCATCCGGCGATAACTCCATGCTTCCCGGAGTTTGGAATGAAAACAAATCTTCAATTGACCAGTTTTTCTTTTCCATTGTTTACCTCCTAAAAATTGAGCTTTCAGAGTCTATAATGTATTTTTCTATTTTTTTGTCTGAGTGCCTTTCTTTTATCGGAAAACCATTCTTGATTTTTTCAATAAAAAAGCTTTTGACCGAAGTCAAAAGCTCTTCAAATTACCTTTTTAACATTTCTCAGTTATTTTTTTGGTTTCGCCCTTGTCCCTTTTGATTTTTCAGAAGCCATGGCTTTGCTTTTTTCTGTTTTGCGACCTTTCATTCCTTGGGATTTCTTTTCATTTTTCATCTTATCCCCTCCTCTCGAATTTAATAGAGAGGGGTTTTTACGTTCAGAACCTAAAAGTACAAGCCCCCAACCTTCTCTATGTTGGTTTAATTATAGTTTTCAGGCTGGAAATTATCAAAGCCAATTTATACCGAATTTGCAACATTCTGGGCCTTTTTGACCCTTTTCAGGAAGTTTTTTCCCTTTTTTCTTTTTTGGGCCCCTTTAATCGCAACTTTTTACTATCCTCATAAATTTTTACTGCCAGGTAATTTTCATTTCTCTTCCGGGGTATCCTTAACTGCTCTTTTTAAAACCCATCAACTCTTCCCAATCTAAAAGCAGGCTGGGATCAACATTCAGGTAATAGCCACCTCTGCGGCCCATTCGCACACCCACAACTCCTGAATCAACCAGAGGGCCAATTACCCCCCTGATATAGGAGGGAGTTATATTAAGTGAATCCCCCAGTGAATCGGAACCAACCGGGTCAGCATACCCTGCTTCTTTTTTCTTAAGGAATCTCAATATTTCGTAGTGAACCTGCTGCCAGTCGTTTTCCAAAAAACTCTGGATCTGTTGGTAATCAGCACCAACCGTTTTATTAAACAACTCTCTTTTAAATTTGTTTATCCTGAATTCCACAATTCCTTCCTTTATCACCCTTGTCAACCTTTCAATAGCAAGGGGCTTGGTCAAAAACCTGAAAACCTGCCCCTCATTGACTGCCTGCAAGGCATTATCCACGTTAGCATACCCTGTTATTATTACTCTAATGCTATCGGGTAATAACTGCCTTGTTTCTGCCAGGAACTTAACCCCATCCTTCCCCGGCATCTTGTAATCAGCGAGAATAACTGCAATATCGCTGTTAGAACTGATTATTTCCAAGCCCTGTTCAGCACTTTTAGCAGTAAGCACATCAAAATCATCAATTAAATGCCGGCGAAAGGCTTCCAGAATTCGGGGTTCATCGTCAACAATCAAGATTTTCTCCCTTTCCATTTTTCATTCCTCCTTTAACTTTAACCTGCCACCGGATTGGTCAGTGGCAAATTAATAATAAACTCTGTTCCCATTCCCGGTTCTGATTCAACAAAAAGTTCTCCATTATGCTTATTAACAATAATATCGTGGGCAATTGTCAGTCCCTGGCCCGTTCCCTTGCCCACTTCCTTGGTTGTAAAAAAGGGATCAAAAATTTTGTTTTTTAATTCCGGGGGAATTCCCACCCCATTATCTGCAATTCTAATCTGAATATATTCTGCATGGGCGCAGGTTTTAATTTTAATTTTTCCTCTCTCAATTAGGCCTTTTTCCCTGGCTTCCGAAATAGCCTGGGCCGAATTGACTACCATGTTCAGAAAAACCTGGTTAATTTTTTCCATAATACATCCTATCCCGGGCAGGGTGGGGTCAAGATCCAGTTCAACTTCAGCGGCGTATTTCCATTCATTTTTGGCAATTTCCAGGGTGCTCTCAATTCCCTGGTTTATATCTCCCAATCTCATTTCGGAATCCCCCGGATGGGCAAAGTTTTTCATGGAAAGAACCAGTTTATTTACTCTCTGAGCACCTTCTTTGGCGTCCTGTAGAGCATTAGGAATTTCCTCTTTAAGGTGGCGGGCTCGGCCCTGCGGGATATCAATATATTGATCCAGGGTGGCGAAAGCTTTCTGCAGAAAACTAAGGTTGTCTCCAATATACTGCATGGGTGTATTAATCTCGTGTGCAATCCCGGCAGCAAGCTGCCCAATTGATTCCATTTTTTGGGAAACAATTACCTGCTCTTCGATGTGCTTTTTTTTGGTAATATCACGGAAAATTATTACCTGGCCCAGGACCTTTCCTTTTCTGTTTTTAATTGGAGATCTGGTTTCACTAATTACCTTCATTCCCCCCTGCCTTGTGGAAAGGAGTGAATTTTCCCCGCTGGAATTTCCGGTAGTTTTCCTCTCTGTAACCTGGTAAATTTTTTCCAGAGATTGGCCGACCACTTCCTCCTGGTTCCAGCCTGCAATCTCTGCTGCCGCCGGATTAACTCCGGTTACAGCCATTTTTTCATCTGTTGTTATTACTCCCTCCCCAATACTTTGCAACGTTATATCCAATTTTTCATTTTCCGCTGCCAGCATCTCTTCGGTTTTTTTCCTTTCCTTTATTTCCTGCCGGAAGGCTAAATTTAGTTCCCGTAATTGTCTGACTTTGTTCTTGAGCTTTTTCTGGTTTTCAACAAGTCTGGTAATATCCCTGGCCCTGACCAGGATTTCTCCAGGGGTTTTCCCTCTTTCTGGAATAACCTCAAACTCCCATTGCCAGAAAGTTTTTCCCTGCTCCTGGTTTTCCTGTTCCAGGAAGCATCTGGAAACACCCTTTCCTTTTTTTACCCTGGAAAAACAACGGCTAAACTTTTGATTTACCTCAGGAAAAAGAAAAGAAAAAATATTTCCCCCCTGTAAACTCCTTTCCACTCCTAAAAATTTTTCTCCACTAAAATTGGACGCTAAAATTTTTCCGGAAGGTTCCAGGAAAAAAACCATATCCTCTAGATCCCATAACAATTTTTCCGATCGCCAGTTTTGTGTTTTATCCCGGGCTACAATAAAAGTAATTTTCTCACCGGGTAATTTTCTGCCCCAGAATGACCAGTAACCGGAATTTACTCTTTCGGTTTTAAGCCAGCCTCCCCTATTAGCCGGTGACACCACTTCCGGATCGGAAGCAAACTCTTCTTTTATAAAATCGTCCCCGGCAATAAATCTATATTTGGGACCAAAAAATCCAATTTTTATCTCTTCGGGGAGCAGTGTTTTTAATATTTTGCTGAGAATAATGGGGAAAAATCGGGGACCCAGTATTGAAAACAATCCAAAAATACCCATCCAGGATAAATGGTAAAACCAAAAACTATCCTGTCCTACCTGGGAAATCAAAAAGGAAAATAATAGTAGATTAAAACTCCTGGCCTTCGCTCCAAAGGAAAAACAAAACACGAGAGAACTTAAACCCAATAACCCTATAACTTCTAAGGGAGGAGTGAAAAGAAAAGACAGGATAGTTGAAACCATTCCAGACAGGATTATTATTCCCAGCAATATAAAACACCTCCCCCTATTATTAACGGAATTTTCTCCGTTTTTTTCAAGTTTTTTCAACCACTTATTTAAAATAAAAAAACCGCCCTCCGGGGGCGGAAGTTTTTCTTTCTTTAATTAATTTCAATCCGGTCCAGAAAAATAATAGCGTCCTGTCTCTGTTTTTCTTGGTCACCATCTGCGGAGTTATTTATAATGACCTCGGCTTTTATATGTGATGTGTCATTGTCATCCTGCAAATTCAAATTATACTTTCCCATATATTCATCACCCTGCAGGTCCTCTCCCAGAAAAAGGCTCAAATCTTCTGCGCTACCCAGAGAATCTTCTCCAAACTCAATTTCATAATAATTCCAGGCCTGGCGGACCGCCTGGAGTTCAGCAATCGTCGCAGTTTCCACCGCTCTTTCCCGGAAGCCTCCGAATCTGGGGATGGTAATCATAGCCAGCAAACCAAGAATAGAAATCACCACAAGCAATTCCACCAGGGTAAAACCATTTCTTTTCACCAGGCAAGCACCTCCCAATCTTTTTTAATTATTTTCTATTTATTCCAAATTTTTCCTGCAAAAACCTTAATAATCCTTTGAGAATTTCTTCCCAATACTATATAATGAACTGAAAGGGAGGTGGTTTTTATCAAACTAGAAACCGCAGGGAAAAACAAATATAAAATTAGCAAACAAGGTCCTATGAATTCTGACTGTTACCTTTACCTTACACCAGAACTTGCCAGTGATCTGGAAAACGATTGCATCAAACAGCTCACAGACGCTGCTTCCCTCCCCGGGCTCGCAGGGCCTGTCCTGGCCATGCCAGATGTTCATACAGGTTTTGGTCTTCCCATCGGGGGGATCATGGCCATGGACGCTGAAAAGGGACTGGTTTCGGCCGGGGGTGTTGGAATGGATATTAACTGCGGAGTAAGGCTTTTGCAAACCAATATTAATTATCACGACCTTAAGCCTGAACAATTAAAAGAAATCATGAAAAACATTCTTTCCCGGGTCCCCGTAGGGCTTGGAAAAGCAACCCCTTACAAGGCAGAAATGGCTTCAATTAACAAAAAAATTTTTATTAAAGGGGCCCGCGCCCTTGTGGAAGCAGGTTATGGTCGCTGGGACGATCTGGAAACTACTGAAGAAAAGGGAACCTTCCCTCTCGCTGATACCGGTGCTGTGGGCAAAAAAGCCTTTTCCAGGGGTGATCAACTGGGAACCCTGGGTTCGGGAAATCACTTTATCGAACTGGGATATGTAGAAGAAGTTTACAATTCACAGGCCGCGGGGCTTATGAACCTCCAGCCCGATCAACTTACCATCCTCATCCATAGTGGAAGTAGAGGTTTTGGCCACCAGATCTGTACAGATTTTTCCTCCCGGATGGTCCAGGCCGCCGGGAAATATAATATTAAATTGCCGAATAAAGGGCTGGCTGCAGTTCCAATAGAATCTCCCGAGGGGCAACAATACATCAAGGCAATGGGCTGTGCCATCAACTTTGCCTTTGCCAACAGGCAGCTCCTCGCCCACCTGGTCAGGGAGGCAATCGGGGATGCACTACACGAAGTACCCCATCGCCTTGGGCTGAGCCAGGTTTATGATGTGGCTCATAATATTGCAAAATTTGAAGAACACGGCAAAAAAAGAGTTTTGATTCACCGTAAAGGCGCAACCCGCGCCCTCCCCCCCAAACATCCCCTGAATCCTGAAATTTACCGGAATATTGGCCATCCCGCAATAATACCCGGAAGCATGGGAACCAGTTCCTATGTCACAGTCGCCAGAGAAAAAGCTACTGAAACCTACTTTTCCGTTAATCATGGCGCGGGTCGAGTTCTTTCTCGTTCACAGGCCAAAAAACAAATCAGCAAAAATGATTTTGAAAAACAAATGGGAGACGTTCACTACAATATTCGTGATTACAAAAAAATAATTGATGAAGCGCCTGGAGCATATAAAGACATTGACGATGTGATAAATACCCTGACTGAAATTGATATTACCGAAAAAGTCGTCCGTTTAAAACCCCTTGTTGCTATCAAAGGTTAAAAAAAGTCCCCGATTGCGGGGACTTTTTTTGTTTCCTTATCTTCTTATTTCTAAAGCTTAATATAAACTGTAACTTCCGTTCCCTTTCCGGGCGAAGTTTTAACTTCTGCCCTGTCCGTCATCATGCCTACAAGGGCAAGCCCGGTTCCCTGGAAGCTCTGTCCAGCCAGGGATCCATAATAATCTTCGAGTTCTTCCCTGCGGGGCCGGCAAAGCTTTTTTTCCACCTCTTTTAATTTTTCTTCGTCCATACCCGAGCCATTATCCTTAACTCTGATCTCCACCTGATCACCATCAAAATTTACTGAAGCTTCTATACTTGTGGCCCCCGCTTTAATAGCATTATTAAAAAGCTCGTCAACTATCCCCCTGATATTTCTCCTATATGAATGCATTATTTCTCCTCCTTCTTTTTATGCGGCCGCTGATTAAGCCAGCGGCTTACACCAACAAAAACAGTCGCAACAAGCCCTCCTGCGAAACCATTATTATAAAGGTTCATCCCCGCGTGAAACGGACCAGAAATCATTACCACACTCAGGTGAACGACACCGGCCAAAATTCCAATAACAGGCCCAAAATTCCCCGCTACAGGCGCCAGGGTTGTTCCAAAGAGAGCCGCAAGGAGGGGGCCCGGGGCCGAAGGGCTATAGGAACTTAAAACAGCGCCCAGATAAACCCCGGCCATCAGAGGCCAGATATTCTTTAAATGTTTCCCAAAAGCTCCAAACCCAACCATGGTAAAAACTCCACCCAGAGTTGGCCCGTTAAATTCTCCGCCAACAAGGAGAATATAGGTCATCCCGATTAAACCAACCAGTCCCATATTGAATAAAGTTGCGGGCATACCCTCTTCAGTTACAAAATCCGTTACAAGTGTTCCGGGAAGTTTCCAGAGTTTTTTGGTATCCTTCCAGCCAGGCAGGCCTAGAACCATCATCAAACCAAAATACAGGAAGAAAACCAGCCCCAATTCCCACTGTTCCTGGCTGTACCAGACACTGGACAGAAACAAATCTTCCCCGGCCAGGGTAAGCATGGCAGTTAGATAAATCCCCACTATTCCACAGGTAAATCCAACGTTATAAAGGTTAAAACCCTGATGGTTATGCAAAACATGGGAAGCCATTGCGGGTAGAATAAGCCCGGTCCCGATGCCTAAAAGGACTGCAGGAATGTAACCCCATTCCAGTCCAAAAGCAACTTGAGAAACCAGTGGCCCCAAAGCAGTTCCAAAAAGGGCAACAACAATAACAGACCGAAAATTATCTTTTTTCAAAGCTGCAGCAAGGCCAACTCCTAAAATAATCGGCCAGATATTGATAGGAGTTTTCCCAAAAAGGCCAAAACCGGCCATAGTAAATACTGCTGCAATTGTCGGCCCCGAAAAATGGGTTTTGCTAAAATAAATTAACCCGAGACCAATAAAACCGACCAGGCCGGAGTTAATTAAGGTAGCACCCACACCTCCAATTGAAAAAAAATCGGAAATTAAAACCCCTGGTACTTTCATTATATCCTGAAACCCGGCCCATGTTGAAGCTAAACTTTCACCCGGCCAGAGCAAACCGATTATTACCAGAGCCAGCATATAAAGAGAAAAAATTATGTAGCGGGTTTTTTCCGTCATTTTTTTAACTCCTTTTCGGGTTGGGATTTTCCACAGTTTTTTAACTGCAGTTCTTTAGACTCCTACAACCTTTTTTTCTTCCCTGCCAGCCAGGAACATACCATAAACAATTAAAAGGCCGCCAAAATAACTCGCTCCGGGAAGTACTTCCCCCAGGTAAAAGAAAGCAAATATTGTAGCAAAAACTGGTTCCAGGGCAAAAGCGAGGGCCGCAAAGGTAGCTGAAATAACCTGCTGGGCTTTATGTTCCCAAAGATAGGCAAGCGCCGTTGCCCCAATACCCATATAAGCTATCTGCAGCCACTGTAAACCGGTGAGATAACTCAAATCCCAGGGTTTGTAGGGAGCGAAAAACAGGGCAAGAATTCCCATTAAAAACGTCATAAAGAGGATTTGCAGGGCAACAAAGGGTGGACCATCTGCTTCCGGAGCAAAGCGGGAAACAAAAACAATATAAAGGGCAAAGAAAATTGCACATAAAAAAACCAAAAACTCTCCTAACCCAAAATAAAGTTGATCGACATAATTTAATAAATAAAGACCAATAACTGCAAGTACAGCACCCAGAAGGCTCTTTTTACGCAGAGGTTCCTGCCCAATAATTAAAGCAATTAAAGGAACCAGAATTACAGAAAGCCCGGTTATAAATCCGGCCTGGGAGGCTGTAGTCCAGTTCAAACCAAGAACCTGAGTCAAATAGCCGGAAAAAAGCAAAAACCCCATAAAGATTCCCTGCCTGAAGCGAGTGGAATCAAGGCTTTTCCAGCGGGGACCTGACCAGATTGCCAAAAATATTCCCGCCAGGAAAAACCGCCAGAACAAAAAATTGAATAAAGAAACCTTTTCCAGCAGGTCCTTCATCACTGCAAAAGTAGTTCCCCAGATAAAAGCAACAAGAATTAATAATATTGCCCACTTATTGACCGATATCCCCATTAATTAACCCTCCTCGGCAAAAGGACACGACTGAATAAAAGAGTTACTCCAATAGCGAGGGCCAAACGGAATCCTACCAGGACGAAAAAGTTGGCTCCAACTGCAACAAAAAGAAGGGTGTCTTCAAAAAGGGAATGGCAAAGAGATAAAAAAAGACAGACAAGCCACATCTCATGGGGAGAAACCTTGCCTTCCCTCGAGGACTGGATCAAAACACCAGCTCCATAAGAGAGCCCCAAAAACTGACCAATAAGGAATGGCACTCCTGCCGCAGGAGAAAGGTCAAACCTTTGCAAAAAAGGAGCGAGCGGACGGGTAAGCTTTTCCAGAATACCATATCCTTTTAATATTTCCAGGCCTATCATTAAAGGGATAATAATAAGGAAAATCTTAATAGCCATTTCCCCTAGACCCCATATTATTTCTCCAAAAATTGTCCCGACAAATTCCATCCCTCAACCTCCCCCCGGAAAAACAAAGCAAATATTTCAAAGAAGCAAATTTAAAATTACTCCACTTAAAAGGGATAGTCCAACCCGGATAAATAAAAGTCCTTTAACGGGAACCCGGGCCTGGCGAATTACCATGGTCTCCATGGGTAAGCTGTGCGAAATGGTGAGCATTCCCCCAAGAATTGTAATTTCCCGAACCCCCATTTCAAGTCCTGATATAGCTCCGACTGCCGCGTAAATATTTATTCCCTGCCCCAGGATTAAAACCATAACCGCCTCTCCAGGCAAACCAAAAAAAGCCATAGCAGGTTGGAAAATTTCACTCAGCCAACCCAGAAGGGGAGTGTGGCGCACAACAGTTATCAGGATATATACCGGGATCATAACCCGCATTAAAATAAAAAAAGTATTTATTCCACTATTCCAGCCCCGGACCACAAACGTTTTAATCATGCTCTCCCCCTTCTACCCTAACTTTAAGTCCCTGTATATCATTGATTATGATCTTTTTCCTTTTTTTATTGATCAATCCTGCTTCAGCAAAATATCCCAGAACTCTGGTAACAGTAACCCGTGAAACCCCAAGCATATCAGCAATTTCCTGGTGGGAAAAAAATAATTCCTTTTTCCCAAATTCCTCATAAAGATATACAAGGAGGGCTGCAAGCCTGACCGGAAAATTATTAAATGTAAAAGATTTTATCTCTCTTACAAGAAAATTCATCTGCTGAAATAAACTATTAAGAAACTGGGGGTCGATTTTCCCGTTTCCGAATTTTTTTTGAATTTCTTCGTCGTTAAAAAAAACCAAATGGGAATCCTGCTTGGCCTGTAAATAAATCCTGCAGTCTTCTTCATTATGCCGCAAACCGCTTATGTATTGACCTTCAGAACCAAGAAAAAGAATTCTTTCCCTTCCAGCCGAATTCAGGATATAAAACTTGACCAGACCCTTTTCAATATAAGTCAGGGGAGGGGGGGATTCATGGAGGAAAAAAACTTCGTCCCTGGCTAGTTTTTTGCTGCGAGAAAATTCCAATATTTTGCACCTCCATAATTTATTTTAAATTGTTTTTTCGCTGAAAAACAAAGACCAGGATTAATATCCCGGCCCAGAGAGTTAATTGGAAATATAAACTTTCCGAAAACCTAAAATCCTGAACGGAAGTCATAAAATTAACCATTACCAAAAAATGATCTGGGAAAAGACATTATCTTCAGGGCATTTAGTTACTGTTTTAATCGTGGCAATCGGAACAATACCCAAGATATTTAATTTTGTGGTCGGTAACTTCAAATCCATATTTCTTTTCAATACTTTCCATAAAATCCTCAAGCAGTTCATCACTAAATTCGATAATCTTATTGCAGGAAAGACAGATTAGGTGATGGTGATGTTGATCCTGTTCTTCCAGTTCGTAATAACTGCTGGCATCTTCAAAATTAAGCCTGGACAAAATGTCCAATTCACAAAAAAGCTCTAAAGTTCTGTAAACAGTAGCTAACCCAACCTGATGTCCCTTCTCCCGCAACCTGTTATGGATATCTTCTGCGGTTAGATGGTCTCCTTCATTTTCCAGGAGAATTTCCATGATTAACCGGCGGGGGGTAGTAAGTTTAAATTTAGCGTGAACAAGCTTATTTTCAATTTCCTTAATCCTGGACGACATCCCAGCCCCCCCTTTCAAGTGATAATGGAATTCATTTCCTATATTAGTTTTTTCGCCACCAGGCTAAAAATACCTGCTTGCAATACTTCAACTGCCCGGCAAAAAATACCAGAATTTCGTTTCGAATTACCTGATTATTAAAAAATAACCCCAGGGAATTCCTGGGGTTTAATTTTAACGGGTAAAAACATGATTTCCAATTCGTACCGAAACAGGCCGCTGGGAAACCCAGGATGAATTAGTAGCTATGGCCGGATTATAGAAAAATAGTGCTCCCCGGGAGGGGTCGTATCCAAGCAAAGCTGCCCGAGCTGCCTCTAGAGATTTTTCCCCTGGGTACAGGTTTATTTGTCCATCAAAAAGTATACAAAACTGGCCATCCTGCATTACGACATCTCTGATTGAATCGGGAAAGCGCGGGTCGCCTACCCGGTTTAAAACAACTGCCCCAACTGCAACCTGACCACTGAAGCTTTCTCCTCGAGCTTCTCCATGAATTACACGGGCCAGAAGTAAAATTTCATCACGGTTGAATTCTGCCCTAGAAGCAGAAACTCCAGAATCCTTTGGTAGTGCTGAAAAAGTCTCTGGTCCAACAATTCCATCAACTTTTAGATTCTTGCTCCTTTGAAATTCCCGGACAGCATTTTCCGTCATTTTGCCAAAAATTCCATCGATTGCATCGCTTTTATAAAATCCTTTCTGAGCCAGCAATTGTTGTAATAAAGCCACGTCAGTTCCTTCCATGCCCATCCGCAATACTCTCTCTCCAAGGTCCATAAAAAATAAAGCCTGGAGAGAAAAACTATAACTAATTAGGATGATTGCGATAAATAATGGTATTAATATTGTTCGCAATTTTCCCATTGTGGTTCACCTCCGTTGCAAACTAGCTAATTATTCCTAGCTTCCTTTTTATTTTTATTTCTAAACAGCGCAAAAGCCTTGTGCTGAAAAATTCTTTTTCCGCAAGAGGGGCAACCAGGATCGTATGCATACCCATCCTGTTTCCTCCCCAAATATCAGTAAAAAGCTGGTCTCCAACTACCGCTACCTCCCGGGCTTCCAGGTCCATTTCTTTGAGGGCCTTTTTAAAACCGCTCCTTCGAGGTTTAACAGCCTGAGCCCGAGCCGGAATTTCCAGTTGTTCTGATAATGAACGCGCCCTTCGGGGTAAAGCATTGGAAAGTAAAACTACCTGAATTCCAAGCTTTTTAGCTTTTTCAATCCATTGTTTTGCCCTCTTGTCAGGGACATCATGATCCCATGGTAGAAGGGTATTATCTATATCACAAATTATACCCCGCACCCCTTTTTTTTGCAACTTTTCCAGGTCAATATCATCTAAATGCGGGGCAACCTCATTCGGCCGAAATCTTTCCAGCATATTGCATTCCCCTTTTTTAGGGATTGAAATTTTTTCCTTCTTTACACTTTCATTATTATAGCACAGATTGCAAAAAATAAAAAGAAGACCTCCTTAGCCGGGAGATCCTCTCTATTCCACAAAACATTTTAATTAATTACCATCATTAATAGCAAAAATTGCTATCTGATTCTAAAAAGGCGATGTTCCTCAAAAGTTCTGCTAAAATTATGGGAACCATCAGGATTGGCAATGTAAAAAAGGTACTCTGTTTCTACAGGGTAAAAAGCACCCCGGATAGAGGCCCTACCGGGATTACAAATAGGACCGGGGGGCAAACCAGGGTAAAGATAAGTATTGTAGGGAGAATCATATTCAAGATCAACAAAAAACAACCGGGATTTCCACTCAGGAAGAGCATACTGAACTGTAGCATCAATCTGAAGACGCATATTGATATCAAGGCGATTGTGAATTACAGAGGATATCAGCGGCCTTTCTTCGTCAATTTTTGCCTCCCTTTCAATCAGGGAAGCTATGGTTATCAGTTCATGAATTTCATAACCCAATTCCTGAGCTTTTTCAACTAATTGCGGGGTAATTTCCCGGTCAAACCTTTCCAGCATTTGCCTGATAATTACCCGGGGCTGACTCCCAACGGGGAATTCGTATGTTGCAGGGAATAAATAGCCCTGCAGGCGGTAATCCAATTCATCATCAGGTTCTGGCAAATATTCATACATGAATTCATTTTGTTCCGCTGCCTGCAGAAATTCTTCCCTGGAAAAATCACCACTTTTATCCGCAAGAATTTGAGCAGTTTGTTCCATAGTCAAACCTTCCGGGACCGTTACCCGATATTTTAAAACATCCCCCCGGCTAATTTTTTCAATAACAGAAAATATATCTTCTTCCGGAGAAAAGGAATAAAAGCCAGTTTGGAGAGAATTTTCCAGCCCCTGCAAGCGAACAATAACCCTAAAAACAAGAGAACTGGCAACAACATTATGCTTTTCCAGATCTTCGGCAATTCTTCTGGTTGAAGCCCCGGGGTGGACCATTACCCTTGTTTCTTCTTCCAGGGGAGTGCAAATGTAATCTGCAGTAAAAAAAACAGCAAACATACCCATTGCTAAGAATAAAACCAGGACAGCAGAAAATTTTGCTCCAATTGGAGTTTTGGTTTTGGTCAATGCTGCCCCTCCTCCCTGCAATTTACTCCTCTTCCTCTTCCTCTTCTTCTTCCTCCAACTCGGCCATGGCTCTTTCTATCTTAGCAAGTTTTTGGTCGTCCTCCACTGCCATCCAGACCTGTTCCCCTTCTTCATCTTTACCAATTTCAAATACTACTCCGGTAACTTCTTCTTCATCAGCCACATATTCTTCTGCCGGAACCAAAACAATATAACTCTTTTCATCTACCTCAATCTCGCATTCAATATAAAAGCGGCTTTCAGTCCCGTCTTCCTGGCGGAGAATAATTTGTCCGGTTTCCTGATCAAAATCAATAATCCCTTCATTCATCATTTTTTTCCTCCTTTCTCGCACCTAAATAAGATTGCAAAATTAAAACCGCTGCCGTTTTATCAATTAAACCTTTTCTTTTTTTTCGAGTTAGGTCAGCCTCCAGGAGAACTTTCTCTGCCTGCATTGTGGAAAGCCTTTCATCCCAGGTTTTAACAGGGAACTCCCATCTTTCCCTTAGGATACTGGCAAATTCCAGGGCTTTTTCCCCCATGGGGCCGATTGTCCCGTTCATCATTCTGGGAAGCCCAACTACGACTTCCTTAACTGAATAATCTTCTACAATTTTATCCAGTTCTTTTAAATCCTGTTCAAGGGTCTGACGGCGAATAACCTTTAGACCCTGAGCAGTAATTTTAAGGGAATCGCTCAGGGCAACCCCTATGGTTTTCTCGCCAAAATCCAAACCCATAATCCGCAAACTTTTCACCCTTTCTATTTTTAATACAACCGGGAAATTATTAAGTTCATTATTTTACTATCCTACTTTTTGTCTGCCATAATCTTTCTTCTGCCCAAAAAAGAAAAATCCTGGAGGAATTTGTGACCTGGAAAAATAAGAGCCCCGAATCCAGTGCGAAACCCATAAAGTGCTCCCACCGGTTCCAGAGCAGCATTATCCCTCTAACCCCTACAAAGGTTGGACTGGTTTTATCGGGCTTACGGGAAAAATTATTGACCTACTTATCCTCAAGGTAGGACCTTACAAGTTCTTCAATTAATTCGTCTCTTTCCAGCGTCCTGATTAGGGTCCGAGCATTTTTATAGCTGGTTATATACGCAGGATCACCAGAAAGAATGTACCCCACAATTTGATTGATTGGGTTATATCCTTTTTCCCGCAGGGCTGCATATACTTCTCGGAGGACCTGAGACGCCTTCCGCACTTCTTCTTTGTCCACCTTGAATTTTCTTGTTTCCTGATTGTTTTCCTGCATCTTCTCCACCTCTCTCCTCCATTTTATTTCTTACCAGTATTATTCGTTATTCCTTTCGCTATTCCTTTTCATTCTGGAGAAAGGTTTCCAGTTCAGCCAGAGCCAAGCCAATTTTTTCGGGTTCTGGGCCTCCAGCCTGGGCCATGTCGGGACGACCGCCTCCACCACCGCCAATAATCTTGGCCAATTTTCCCACCAACCTGCCTGCATGGATGTTTTTCTCCTGAACCAGATCAGGAGTCACCATTAGCAGAAGCTGCCCCTTTCCTTTTTGTTCGGCTGCAAGGAAAATTACTCCACTGGATAGCCTGTCCCTGATCATATCTCCCAGTTGTCGCATTTCATTGGGGCCATCAACCTGGACTATTTGGCGGATAACCTGGACCCCGTTTATTTCCTCTTTCCTTCCTGCAAGGTCACGAGCCTGATCTGCCAGGGAATAACTCTGGGCTTTTTTGAGTTTTTCCTGAAGTTCTTCCTTTTCTTTCAGCAGTTGTTCAAGCCTTCTTTCTATTTCATCAGGTTTGGCTTTTAGTTGGCCGGAAAGCTTATGAATTCGCTTCTCCTGATCCGAAAAATAATTGAGGGTATTAAAGCCCGTGATTGCTTCAATTCTCCTAACACCAGCTGCAATTCCTGTTTCTGAAATAATCTTGAAAGGGCCCATTTCTCCAGTTGCCTGCAGGTGAGTTCCTCCACAGAGTTCCTGGCTGTAACCCGGTCCTATATTTATTAAGCGGACTTGGGATTGATATTTCTCCTCAAAAATCGCCAGGGCCCCTCTTTCCCGGGCCTCAACCAGAGACATGTGTTCGGCTTTTACAGTTAAATTCTTCAGAACCTGCTTGTTTACTTCTTCCTCAAGCGCCTCAATTTCTCCAGAGTTCAGGGCTTTGAAATGAGAAAAATCAAAGCGGAGCCTTTCCGGGTCCACCAGAGAACCTGCCTGCTGAACATGGGTTCCCAGCACTTTGCGTAGAGCCTGGTGAACAAGGTGGGTAGCGGTATGATTACGCGCCGTCGCCCTCCTTTTTTCCTCATCGACTTTAAGTTCAACCTGATCGTCAACCTTAATTATTCCTTTTTCCAGTTCAATTTCATGGAAAATCAATTCGTGGTATTGATGGGTATTGCTTATCTTCCCTTTAATCCCAGGGGCAAAGAAATTACCTTTATCACCAACCTGCCCTCCTCCCTCCGGATAAAAAGGAGTTCTATCAACCAGCAAAAGCCCTTTTTGGCCTTCCTGAATTTTTTCTCTTTCTCCAGCAGAAGCAATAATTTTTAATACTTTTCCTTTTTGAACAAGTTTTTCGTAACCGGTAAATTCTGTTGGCTTTACTTTTTGGGCCAGTTTCTCCAGTTCTTTGTCTTTTCTTTCTCCAAAACCGAGGGATTTGTGAGCACGTGCCTGCCGTGCTCGCTCCCTTTGTTTTTGCATTTCTTTCCTAAAACCATCCTCATCGACTTCAAAACCCTCTTCCTGGAGTTCATCCCTGGTGAGATCAATTGGGAAACCGAATGTATCGTATAATCTAAAAGCATCTTTCCCGTCTAATATTTTTTTCCTTTCTTCCCGGAGATTATCTATATACCCTTCCAGAATTTCAAGACCCTGCTCAATGGTTTCCAGGAAACGTTCTTCTTCGATCAGGGTTATTTGAGCAATATAATCATCTTTATCTCCAAGTTCCGAGTATGCTTCTCCCATTACTTTTTTAACCAGGGGAACCATTTCGTGCAGGAAAGGTTCAGTTAATCCTAAATGGCGCCCAAATCTTGAAGCCCGCCTTAAGATTCTGCGGATAACATAACCCCTTCCTTCATTGGAAGGCAGGGCTCCATCTGCAAGGGCAAAAGAAATTCCCCGGATATGGTCAGCAATTACCCGGAAAGCCATTTTTTCTTTCCCTTCACTTTTTTCATAATTTAACCCTGACTTTTCCTCAAGAAACTTAATATAAGGTAGGAACAAATCAGTCTCGTAATTGCTGGGGGTTTCCTGCAAAACCGAGGCAATTCTTTCCAAACCGAGTCCGGTGTCAATATTTTTAGCCGGTAAGGTTTTGTAGGACCCGTCTTCTTTTTTATCGAACTGGGTAAAAACTAAATTCCACAATTCCAGGAATCTATCACAGTCACAACCCAGAGTGCATTCACTTCCGCAGCTGTATTCTTCTCCTCGATCCCAGTGGATTTCACTGCAGGGTCCACAGGGCCCAAGTCCTATTTCCCAGAAATTATCCTCTTTCCCTAAAAAGGCAATTTTTTCAGCAGGAACACCGATTTCATTCCGCCAGATTTCAAATGCCTCCTGGTCTTCTTCGTAAACTGAGACCCACAATCTACCCGGATCCATTTCCAGTTTTTCTGTGAAGAATTCCCAGGCCCACCTGATGGCTTCTTTTTTAAAATAATCCCCAAAAGAAAAATTGCCCAGCATTTCCAAAAAAGTGTGGTGGCGAAGAGTTCTTCCTACATTTTCAATATCATTGGTCCTGATGCATTTTTGCACAGTTGCCATCCTGGGATGGGGAGGTTTTTTACTTCCATCAAAAAAAGGTTTTAATGGTGTCATCCCTGCATTTATCCACAGCAGGGTTGGGTCATCCTGTGGCATCAGTGGAGCGCTTTCCCAGATTAAATGGTCTTTTTCTGAGAAAAAATCCAAAAACTGTTTTCTAATTTCAGAACCAGTCAATTTTTTCATTGCTAAAACCCCCTGTTTTTAGATACAAAAAAAGTCCTTCCCTGTTCAGGGGCGAGGACTTTCCCGCGGTACCACCCTGTTTCACTTCTGAATCCAGAAGCCTCAAAGGTTTTAACGCAACCCAAACGGCAGCTTTCTGCTCTGCAGCTCCGGGAGGGCTTGACCGGAAAAGCCAGAACCTCGCACCAACCGGTTCCTCTCTGTGAGAACTTTTCTCGACCTTCATTCCCTTCAACGCTTTTAACTTAGCACAATATTACCTCAAATTACCGGAGTTTGTCAAGGGCCCAACCTTTAAAAGAGGTTCATCCGCGGAGAAATCATAGAAGACCATCCACTCTTTATCAGGAGAAATTCTGGGCGAACCCGCCTGAGAAATTTCCTGCTTTATCTCACCCGAACCAAGGTCTAACTGGAGAATTTGGAAAGCTTCCCCACCTTTGATCCCGGTAACCCAAATTGTTTCATCAATAACTTCCCCCTCAGTAGGATAACCGGGTTTTATTTCTTTCCATAATTCCCTGTCTCCCATACTATCCAGAGCCATAATCCAATCTTTTTGATTCCGAGCTGCATCAAAACGGCCGAGGAACAACTGGGTTTCCATTGCAGCATCATCCCACTCAACAAAGAAACACAAGAGCTCGGAATTTTCCAGGAAACTAAAACCAATTACCTGCTCTGCTCCCGGGACTTCCCAGAAAAGTTCTTTTTCCTGACCGGCTTCAATTGAAAATAATCTCTGGCCCCCAATAGTTAAGGTCCCAAAGGCGAATTCTTCAACGAAATAAAAATTACCAGCTTGGTCCCAGCCAATCTTCCCCGTTTTATAGTTCTGCCCAAACTCATAATCTGTCAGCTGGTCAAATTCCCAGGTTTGCAAATCCAGGACAAACGCATTGGTTGGTAATTCCCATTCAGCAAATGTAGTAAAAGCCATTCTTTCCAAATCCGGGGAAAAATAGGCCTGGGCATTTGTCCCTGCCTCTTCAATACTGAATTGAGTTTCCCCTGCAAAATTTATTATTTTAATTTTGTCCCCGTCTTTTATTGCAATAAGGTCTTTCTCTTTGGTAAAATCAAGGATTTCCAGGTCAAGGCGCCAGCCCCGAGAGGAAAAAATTTCAGTGGCCTCATCGTTAAACGGATCCAGTTGATAAATTCGGGATTCCGTTTCGCCCTCCCCCTCGCGGGAAATCAAAGTTATTAGTAAATTATTATTATCAATCCAAAAAACCTCTTTTATTTCTCCTTCCCAGGGGGGAGTCAGGACAAAGGAATCGGGTTCCCTTTCCAGGTAAAATAAAGCAATTAAAAGGACCCCAACAATGAAAAGACCTATGAGTATATAAAGGGCTTTATTTTTTCCCATAAATTCACCTCCTTGTTTTAAAATTCCCCACCTTTCTCAAAATCCCTTTTCTCCAAGGGGTTAAAAACCTTTCCACCCACCGTCTTTTTCATGGAAAAGGCCGTCTTTACAGACGACCTTTTTTTCTTTAATTCAGCTATTTCAGGCGGGAAAATTTCCTTTTTCCTACCCGGACAATCATTCCTGCTTGGGGTTTAATTGCCTGATTGGGATCCTCAACCCTTTCCTCATCAATGTAAACCCCTCCCTGTTTGACCAGACGCCTTCCTTCGCTGTTGCTGTTAACCATCTCTAAATGAGACAGGAGATGAACCAGCCTTATCTCGCCATTTTCATTCAACCACTCACCATCAATTTCTTTTTCAGGAATATCTTCGGGAAGATTTCCCCGGGAGAAAACTTTGGTAAATTCCTGTTCTGCTTTTAAAGCAGCTTCTTGGTCATGGTACATTTCAACCAGCCGGCGGGCCAGGAATTTTTTTGCCTCCAGCGGAGGTATTTTATTATTTTCCAAATCGGCAAGGTACTGATCAAGTTTCTGGCCCCGGAGGTCGGTTGTGAGGGTTATATAGCTTTTCAATAAATCATCAGAAATGGACATGGTCTTTCCATATATTTCTCCGGGAGTTTCATTAATTCCAATATAATTATTGAGAGATTTGCTCATCTTCTGAACACCATCTGTACCTTCGAGCAGGGGAGTCATAATCAGTGCCTGGGGGTTCTGTCCATATTCCTTTTGTAACTGTCGCCCCACCAGAAGGTTAAATTTCTGGTCTGTTCCTCCAAGTTCTACATCTGCTTTAATTGCAATGGAATCATAACCCTGCAGTAAAGGGTAGAAAAACTCGAGAATGGAAATAGGTTTCCCTTCCCTATACCTTTGCTCAAAGTCATCCCTCTCCAGCATCCGGGCTACTGTATATTTGGAGGCCAGGGTCAAAAATTCTTCTGGGGTCCATTTAGAAAACCAGTCACTATTAAAAACAAGGTGAGTCTTTTCCGGGTCGAGAATTTTTCGGAATTGCTCCTGGTAAGTACGGGCGTTTTGCATTACTTCCTCTGTGGTTAATTGTTTCCTTGTTTCTGATTTTTGAGAGGGGTCTCCAATCCGCCCAGTAAAATCCCCAATGATCAGGTAAGCTTCGTGACCTAAATCCTGAAATTCCCTCATTTTCCTGAGGGGTACGGTATGACCAATATGGATATCTGGTGCTGTTGGATCTAGCCCAAGCTTAACCCTCAGGGGTGGTCCCCCAGAATCTGCCCTTTTTAATTTTTCTACAAGATCTTCTTCCCCAATTATTTCATTTGTTCCCTGTTTAAGTAATCGTAAACTTTCCTGCCAGGCCAAAAAAGCCACCTCCCAAATAATAAACTCCGCCACTCAGACGGAGATGTGGCATTTATTTTATTGTGTATATTTTACCACAGCTAAATCCCCTGAACAAGTTGAAATTTTAATCTACCTATCCCCGGTTTTATATGTTATAATGACGATGTGGAAGGGGGTCTGGCAAGTGGTTTCTAGGAAAAAAAACCAGCCCAAGAAAAAAGTGGGAACCGGAAAGGGCATTTTTATTGCCGTAGTTTTATTTATTTCCTTCGGTTTTGGATTAACTATCGGCGCCGGAGCCTATATTATCAGTGACACACCCAATGTTTCGGCATATGGTGACTGGCAATCTACTGAAACAACCCGCATTTATAATGCTGATGGCGAATTAATCCACCGTCTGTTTAGAGAGAACAGGGAATACGTCACCCTGAATCAAATTCCCCAAAAACTCCAGGAAGCTGTTCTGGCCATGGAGGATGCCCGCTTTTTCCAGCATCCCGGGATTGACCTGAGAGGTTGGGTTCGAACTATCTGGGTTGACATTCGCGAAGGTGGTTTTGCCCAGGGAGCGAGCACTATTACAATGCAGCTTGCTCGTAATGTTTACCTTACTCAGGATAAACTAATCTACAGAAAAATCCAGGAGATGTTCCTGGCCCTCCAGTTTGAAAGAATCTATACCAAGGAAGAAATCCTGGAATTTTATTTGAACGAAATTTTCTGGGGGCACTCTGCTTATGGGGTGCAAACTGCGTCCCACCAGTATTTCGGCAAAGATGCCTGGGAACTTGAACTACCAGAAATCGCAATGCTTGTAGGAATTATTCAGGCTCCAAACAGGCATTCACCTTATTTTAATATGGACCAGGCCAGGTTTCGCCAGCAGGTAACTCTAAATCGAATGCTGGATTTAGATTTGATTTCCCCCGAGGAGGCAAATCAGGCAGCCCAAGCACCTATTGAGCTGGCTGGCCTTGGACAGGCCCGGGAAGAATTCGCCCCATATTTTATGCGTTATGTCCGTGATGAGTTATTAAAGATGTTCGGACCCCAGGTAGTTTACGGGGGAGGGCTTAGAGTTTATACAACTCTTGATAATCGGATGCAGGAACAGGCTGAGAAAACAGTTAAAGAAGCCCTTGAAGATGAAACTCTGCCCACAATCCAGAGGGATAACCTTCCCGGGGATCCTAATCAACCCCAGCTTGCAATAATATCTATTGACCCCAAAACAGGGCACATCAAAGCCATGGTTGGGGGGCGCGGCGATGACCAATGGAACAGAGCAACTCAAAGTCGCAGACAGGCAGGATCGGCTTTTAAACCAATAATTTATTCCGCAGCGGTAAAAGAAGGACTGAGTCCTGGATCGGTAGTTCTGGACTATCCCACAGTGGAATTTTCAGGCCACACCGTTTCTTCAAGAGATGATCAACCGACACCATGGCCCCGGAACTTTAATGACGTTTACCGGGGTTGGGTAACTCTTAGAGAAGCAATGAATCACTCCATCAACGTTGCCGCAGTAAAAACCCTTTCAGAAATTGGGGTGAGCAATGCCCTGAGAATGGCCCAGGATCTCGGTATAAAAAGCCTTGTGCCTGAAGACAGGAACCTGGGTCTTGCACTGGGCGGTTTAACCCGCGGGGTTACGCCCCTGGAAATGGCTCAGGCCTTTGGAGTATTTGCCAATAGAGGGATCAGAACAGAACCCGTAGCAATTTTAAAGGTTGAAGATAATCGGGGTAACGTTCTTTACGAAGCCAATCCAACCCCGGAGATTGCTTTAAGTGAAGGGGTATCCTATATAATTACTAATATGCTTCAATCTGTTATCAAAGATGGAACTGGCTGGCGGGCTGAACTCGGCCGGCCTACAGCAGGGAAAACCGGAACTACAAACGATTACACCGATGCCTGGTTTGTGGGATACACTCCAGATCTGGTTACCGCAGTCTGGGTCGGAGAAGATTCACCTCGCCCCATGAAGTATTTCCCTCAGACAGATGGTTCAGGAAATGTTGTTATTAATCCCCGGACCAATGAACCCAACTACGGAGTCACCCTAAGCAGCTGGATTGCTGCTGAACTCTGGGGACGTTATATGCGAGCTGCTGTTGAACCAATGCCTGTTACCCACTTCCCCGACCGCCCCCGGAATGTAATCGAGATTTCCATTGATCCCTTTACCGGAAAACTCCCCGGAAGCTATGCTCCCCGGGAGGTAACAGAATTGTTTATTCGTGGAACTGAACCTGAAGAAAGAGAATCTTTCCACCAACCAATTGAAAGAGTAGATGTTGACGTGCAAACCGGCCTTCTCGCGACTCCTAACTGTCCTCAAGAAAATGTGCAAACCCGACGTTACCAGATGGACACCGGCATTCGTGTTGGCGATAATGGGCTGCCCATTCACAGGTTTGACCCCGGTACCGGGGTTCCACTTACAGATGAAGAAGGCAATTATATTTTTGAGAAAAAACCTACCCAATCCTGTTTTGTGCACGGTTCATCCCGCCCCGAAGAAGAAGCTCCTCCCGAAGAGGATGATGGGGCCATTGACCGTTTATGGGATCGGTTGTGGGATCGGACAGACGATTAAAATAAAACACCTGCAATTCAAGCGAATTGCAGGTGTTTTTTTATGTCCTTAATTCAACTATTGTTACTCCATCGCCACCTTCACCTTCTCCTCCCAAGCGGTAACCCGCTACATGGTGATGGCCTTCAAGGAGTTCGTGTATCCCCTGGCGAAGAGCTCCAGTTCCCTTTCCATGAATAATTTCTACTCTTTTTAAACCCGCGAGATAGGCGTCGTCCAGGTATTTATCTGCTTCTTCTCTTCCTTCTTCCCAGCGCATGCCTCTAAGATCAAGAGTTTGTCTAATGGTCTGGGATTTCGATTTTTTGTATCTCTGGGAGGTCCTGGGAACATCCCCTTCCTCTTCTTTTATGGGGAGCAGGTCCTTTTTATCCACCCAGACTTTCATAACCCCGGCCTGGACATTAACCTGATCTTCTTTTTCGCTCAAAACAACCCCTTCCTGATTTAAAGAAGCTATTTTAACCTTCTGGCCGGGTTTTACCTCCAGAGGTTCTCTTTCTTTTCGCGCCCTGTCTTTAACCCTTGTTAATTCCAGGATCTTCTCTTCCTGGGCTTTTAATGCAAGGTTGAATTCATTGGCCATTCGATCTCCTGCAGGTCCAGAATATTTTCTAATTTCCTTTAATAATTTGCTGCCTTCTTGTTTAATTTCCTCAATTATTTCCTGCGCCCTTTGGGAAAAGTCGCTAACCATTTTGTCATGTTTTTCAGCCAGCTCAGTCCTCTCCCGTTTAATTTGGGAAAGTTCTTTTTCCAGTTTTTCTTTTTCTATTTGTAATGATTCCTTTTTCTCCAGAATTGCATACTCTTCTTTTTCGATTCGACTGATCATTCCCTCAACATTGGAGCGCTGTTCCCCAATAAAGGTTTTTGCCTGAGTGATAATACCCTCGGAAAGTCCCAGCCGGGCTGCAATGGCAAGGGCGTTACTCCTTCCTGGCACACCTATCATCAAGCGATAGGTAGGCGAAAGAGTTTCTACATTAAATTCCACTGCAGCATTTTCAATTCCATCATGGGTATAGGCGAAAGCTTTTAATTCGGTATAATGGGTGGTAGCAATTGTTAAAATCCCCTTGCCGTGCAGGTGTTGGAGAAGGGCCATTGCCAGAGCAGCTCCTTCTTCCGGGTCGGTTCCCGCACCTACTTCATCCAGGAGAACCAGGTCTCCCTTTTGGGCATTTTTTAAGAGCTTAACAATCTGAGTAAGGTGGGAAGAAAATGTACTCAGGCTTTGTTCAATACTCTGTTCATCACCAATATCGGCAAAAATTCCGGCAAAAATCCCCACTTCGCTACCCTTATCTACTGGGATAAGCAGGCCAGACTGAGCCATAAGGCAGAGTAAACCCACCGTTTTAAGGGTAACGGTCTTTCCCCCAGTATTGGGGCCGGTTATTACCAGGGTATTAAAATTATCTCCAAGGGAAAAGTCGATGGGGACAACTTCTTCTGCAGGCAAAAGGGGATGGCGTGCAGATTTTAATCTAATTGGTCCCTGGGAATTTAATTCCGGTTCTGAACAATTATATTCCTGGGCCAGGTGAGCTTTACTCATAACAAAATCAAGATGGGCTGCCGCTTCAAGGCCAAAGGAAATCTCGGAAGATTTTCCAGCAATATCTGCAGTTATGTCTTTTAATATCCTGTAAATCTCTGCTTCCTCTTCCCTTTCCAGACTCCCCAGTTTATTATTCATTTCAACCACTGCCTGGGGTTCCACAAAAACAGTTTGGCCACTGGAAGAACGGTCATGAATTATTCCCGGGAGGGAACCTTTTTTATCA
>SKTZ01000139.1 GCA_007122335.1 Bacillota bacterium | reverse complement strand
TCGCGCAAATCAATTTCGTATTCTTCCAAAAAACTCCCTCCTCAAACAAAAAATCTTAAAAATCCGATTTACCTGCGGGCTTCATAAAAAGAAATAATAGCCCTGCTAATTTTTTGAAGCTCTTCATTATTTAAACCAGGATGCACAGGGATCGAGAGAACTTCCTGGCCGGCCTGTTCGGCCTTAGGAAGCGAGTAATCTCCAAAACCCAGTTCCTTATAATAAGGTTGTTGATGCAGTCCCCTGGGATAGTGGATACCCGTCCCTATTCCCTCTTCTTTTAGGTGGTTCTGAAGTTCATCCCGCCTCTGACACCGCAGGGTATACAGATTATAAGAGTGATAACATTGCGGGGGAATATACGGTATTTCTACCTCGGGGATCATGCCCAGCTTTTGATCGTAAAATTGGGCATGAGTCCTGCGGGTGGCCACGAATTTGTCCAGGCGTTTTAACTGCACCAGACCCATGGCCCCAGCCATTTCGGTCATCCGGTAGTTATAACCCATCTGCTTGTGATTATAACGCTCAGATGCACCGTGATTAATATATAAACGGATTTTTTTAGCCAGGACATCATCCGAAGTTACAACCATACCACCCTCGCCGGTGGTCATATTTTTGGTTGGATAAAAGCTAAACATGCCTGCCCGGCCGAAGTTTCCCACATACCTTTCGGCAAAAGCTGCACCGTGAGCCTGTGCAGCATCCTCGATCAGATCAACGCCGTACTTCTGAGCAAGATATTCAAAATCAGCCATCAAACAGGGCAACCCGAAAAGGTGGACCACAAGTATGGCCTTTATTGAACTATCCCTGGCCAGGATTTCTTCGGCCTGTTCGGGGTCAAGGTTAAAGCTCCGGGGATCAATATCTGCGAATACTGGGCGGGCACCGGTTCCAAGGATTGAATTGGTAGTGGCTATAAAAGTAAATGGGGTGGTCAGAACCCGATCACCAGGCCCTAAACCAAGGCCAAACATCAGGGCCTGAAGAGAAGTAGTCCCCGAAGAAGTAGCGATAGCCTGAGTTGCCCCAAACTTTTGAGCAAACTTTTCTTCAAACTCCTTTACCCGGGATCCAGAAGCAAGCATTCCTGAAGCCAGGACCTCCTGGACGGCGTTTTTTTCTTCAACTCCTAAAATTGGCCTGGCAACTGGGATCACCTGCTTAAAGCCTCCCCGTCTCTCGTCTTAGAAGTAAGAGATTTCTTAATATTTTTCTGGATGTCCATACTAATCCGAAGTGCTTCAAGTCCGTCATTCCCTGTAATTATCGGCTTGGTTCCCTCCTGGATACAACCAATAAAGTGGGCGAGTTGATTCCGTAGAGGTTCTTCGTCAGAGGAAAAAACCCTTTCCACCTTGTTTTCCTGGTGGTATTCCGAAAAATGGTCAAGGGAGGCATAACCACCCTTGTGAGATATGGTGATCCGTCTTTCCAGATAGTCCAGTTCAATGTAGGCGGCCATTGTCGTAATGGTAAGCCGGCGCACCTTTTTATTGGTAACCCTGGAAGCAGTTAAGGAAACAATTATGTTATCTTCAAGGAGAAGATTGGCCACAGCAAAGTCCACGTGCCCATTGGAAGAACGAACAACCCTGCCAAAGGACTGCATCTCTTTAACCGTCTGAGGCAAAATGGAGCGCATTATATCTATATCGTGAATCATCAGGTCCTGGACCACGTCTGTATCTTCAATCCGGGGATCAAAGGGGCCCATCCTGTCCATGCTGATTGCTATTATTCTCTGCCCTCTCAGGATTTTGGGAAGCTCCATTACAGCAGGGTTAAACCTTTCGATGTGCCCAACCTGCAGAATTCTCTCTTTTCGCTTGGCCAGCTTTAAGAGTTTCTGAGCCTCTTCCACAGTTGATGTTATTGGTTTTTCAATTAAAACATCCAGGTCTTTTTCCAGGGCTTTTCGGGCCAGTTCGTAGTGAGTAGTTGTTGGAGTAACGATACTTACCGCATCAACATTATCCAGTAATTCTTCAGGGTTTGAGAATTCCTCGATTCCGTAGCCCTTTGCTATATCAGTTCCTTTTTTTTCATCAATATCATAAATGCCCACCAGGTCGCAGATATGTTTTAATGCTGCATATGATTTTACATGATGGCGTCCCATGTTTCCCACACCGATCACGCCAACTCTTACCTTCCCCAACTTAATTGCCTCCTTTATTCGCTTTTAAAATGGAACTCCTATAGTAAATTCAAATTCACTTTTTACCGGATCGGCTTCCACGCTCCAGGAGTAACAATCTTCTTCTTTTTTAAATAATCCATTTATTTTTTCAAGTTTACCGTTAAGTAAATTAAATTCCGTTTCCAAACCCACAGTGTAAACGGGAAAATGATTATTCTCATTGAACTTCGCCGTCCACTCAGCAAATACCTGCTGTTTTTTTTCAATTAAATCAAATTCAAAGGGGGTTTCCCCCCTAACTTCTCTCCATAAAAAACCAATATTAAAGTCGTGTTTATCCCAACCCAGGGACCAGGCTAGCCTGCCTTCAAGAGCAGCCTGGAAATCAAACGAGGAGTAATCATAACCTTCAAAACTCAACCGGGCAGAAAAGGGCCCCCAGTTTCTATTTAAGGAATAACTTGCTCCAATTCGCTGTGATTCAATAAGCCCTTCCCGGAAAAAACCCAGGTCCAAAAAGCCTGCTCCACTCCTACCAGTATTAAAAGAAAACCTCGTCTGGGGTAACCTTTCAACGCTGGTTCCACTGCGCTGGCGGAACCACCATTCCCAGTTATCTTTAGCCAAGCCAAGGTCCAGGTAAACCCGCTCCCGGTAGCGCTGCCAGTCTCCGGAAAAATTTAATCCCTCAAATTCAAATTCCCCCTGCAGCCGGTACAGTTCTCCTTTCAGGTTCCATTCAAGACCCAGGGAATGTTCAATATCTTTTCCCCGGTATTCCCATCCGGGAGTGAGATAATAATCATCTCCCCCACCTTTAAAGCCCATAAAGACCTCTAAGTCGGGGATGATTTTAAAACCGCAGGAAGTTCCTAGCTCCCAGGGTTCATCTTTTTCTTTTTTTAAGTCATATTTTCCCCTTATCCGGTCAGCAAGATCATGGGAAAGAGATAACTCAAAAAGTTCAAGGTAATCGGTGCTGTTAATTTCAAAAAAATATTCCCCAGACCAGTTTTGGGCTATCTCATGTTCAAAGAGTAATTCTCCCTGGAAAGGATTCTCTCTGCTTGTAGTTTCTAAAAAATATTCTCCTTTTAGTTTATCGGTTATATTGTGTTCAAAAGTTAACCCCAGAAACAAACCTTTTTCGGTGGTATAGCCCAAAGAAGGAATAGGGAAAGGGCTGGTAATTGTTCCATCTTCATAACGGGCAACATAATAGGGCAGGAAAAAAACAGGGGTTTTGCCCCAGAGCACCGTTACACTATAGGCATCGATCCTTCCGTCAGGAGAAATAACTACCCGCCGGGAACTCACCCGGTAATGAGGATCAGGTAAAATACAGGGAGTAATTGTTGCCTTTTCTATCTCGGAAAATTCAGGGGTAATTTCCAGCAGGTCCCCCCACAGGGATAATTCACCGTAAACAGTCCGGGGAGAAATTATCTGTCCCCTGCCTTCAACGAAAAAAAACTGTAGTTCCTGCCCTTCTATTTTTTCTTTCCCTTCCTGCAGGGAAACTTCACCCCGGGCAATAAGCATTTCCCGTTCAAGGTCAATGAATAGTTCTGCACAGGAAATAAAAATATCCCCGTAACGGAAAATAACTTCTCCTAGGGCCGAAACCAGGTTTTCCTCGAGATCATAGTCAATATCTAAAGCTTCAAGTTCAATATCCCTTTCCAAGGATTGTCCCAAAGCAGAAATAGATAGGAGCAATGTAATCAGGATAGTATAGAAAAATATTTTCTGCAAATAAATCACTCCACCGGTTTTTTAAATTACTTCTCCATACCCGAATAGTTCCCTGCACATAAAAAAGGACCCCCGATTACTCGGAGGCCCTTTCTTTGTTTATTACTTAGAAGCTTACACCGATACCTGCTTCGACACCTTTGTAGGTGTAGTCGAGGTCTGCATCAGTTAAGCTGTTGTACTTACCAAGAACAAAGTCCAGATTAGCGATTCCGCAATATTCAAAACCACTCTTAACTTCGATCCAGGTTCCATCGGG
Organism: Bacillota bacterium; assembly: GCA_007122335.1. GTDB lineage: Bacteria > Bacillota > Halanaerobiia > B1SED10-174 > B1SED10-174 > T1SED10-26. Next base: position 184 of record SKTZ01000139.1, on the reverse strand, counting down.
GTGACCAACGCCAGCGTAACGGTTCATTTCGCGGTAGTCATAGACTGCGGATGTTACCCAGTCAAAGTCTTCAGCAATTTCGCGAGCAAGGGTTAGTCCAACATCGTAATTAAGTGCTTCAGCAGTAATACCATACCATACACCAGCGCTCGGGGATACATCAAAGCCTAAGAGGCCAAATGGT
>SKTZ01000019.1 GCA_007122335.1 Bacillota bacterium | reverse complement strand
CAAGGTGGTGCTGGACATTTCGGCGATTACCGGCCAGGCCATGGTAATTATTCGGCCTGGAATTGAATCGGGTGGAATTATTTTTTGCAGGTAGGATTTGATTGCACCCACGTGGATAGCCCCCAAATTTTGCAAATAATAAAAGTTACCATTCTATAAAAAAAAGTCCTTTCCTGCTAAAAAAATTACTGAATTTTTCAGGAAGGCAAATTATCGCGGAGAAAATTTAATTTTTTCCTTTTTTTAAGAAGGATTTATAGAACTAAAAAAGAAACACTAACGGAAGTAAAAAAACAAAGAGTTTTGTTCTTTTTAGCCGGGAATTGCTACAAAATCCGGGAGGGTAATATTTTTCCCTGCAAACCCGGAGATAACTTGCGAAATTTTTGGACAGGGGGTTGGTTGAATTGGTGATAGACACTTTGTTTAATTCTGCAATTTATATTTTTGTTGTATTGGTTCCACTTGTTATTTTAGGCTTGATTTTGCGATTCGTTTTCAGCCGTTTATCCAGGAAAAAAAGAGACAAAATAGTCAAGGAACGGCTGCTGGAAACTGAAGAGTAAAATGCGCATCCGCGGTTCCAAAGATAAGCGGAGTTTGAATTCCCCCCGTAAAACCCGCCGGGCAGAAAAAACAGATGGTAAAAATTTTTCCGGTCTGCTTGGAGAAAAAGAAGAGAACTTGCAAATTGAGGAAATGAACCGGATACTAAAGGATATTGATCGGCACGGAGAAGCCCTGAAAAAAAGTGGCCGGATGACTGACCTCAAGGCCTATAAAAAAGAAGTTCGCCTTTTTCTCTGGGTTGCCAATAAAGGGGGGCTTCGAACGAAGCAGATTTCCAGCATGGGACCCGATGGTTCCATGAAACAATATACAGTAATTGAAAAAGCAGATGAGGCTCTCGCCGAATTAACAGAGGCCTTTTTAAATAAAGAAAGCAGAAATCTTGATTTAGTGGGGAAGATTGAAGAGATCCGGGGACTTCTGGTTGATGTTTTTGCCTGAAACCGGGTTTTATCTCCGAACACTCCTCGCCTGTTTTTTTTTTGCAGGTAACGGGGAGTTTTTGTTATTGACCGAACCCTTTCCTGCGAAGGGGTTTTTCCCAGTTTTAGGCCTGAAAAGGTAATATATGGGTTTTAACCCCTGCTTTTCCCCGTTATTTTAGAAAAAAGTTTAAAAAATCCCCGAAAATAGTAGGTTTTTTTGTTTTTCTTACAGGAAAATCAAAATATGGGTAGAATTACTGTGTTGAAAGGATGGGTGAGGACATATGTTTGCAAAGAAATTTATATGGCTATTTTTATTCCTTCTTTGCATTTCCGTCCATCTTTCTGCCGCCCCGGCCGATATTGATTTAATTGGAGATGAAGGTCCCCTGAATTTTAAAGCCGCCGAGTGGGACGGGGATTTCTTTGGTCCGGCCAGGATCCTGGAAGAAATTCTCGATGTCAGGCTGCGCTGGTATGGTAGCCTGAAACTTTTACAGTTTAACCTTGACGGAAAAGATTTCCGCTTGAGGGCTGACGATCCGAATATGCAGGCCGGAGACAGGGTAATTCCCATTGTAAAACCCCGAATTATTGATGATCAACTCTGGGTTCCCCTTAAAGATGTTCTCGAAGCCCTTAAATACAGTGTGGTTTACGAAGCCGAGGATAATTCCTTGCGGATAGCAGCTGATCCTATTATTATAAAAAGGGTTGATTGGGATAGAAGCAAACAGCAACTTGTAGTTGAAGCAGAAGAGAAATTTACATATGAAATGGTCGAAGAGGGTCATTTTTCCTTGAAGACCCTTGGGGTCAGGCTTGATGAAGCCTTGCAGAAGTACACTCTTCCCGCGGGTTTGATCTGGGAGCGGGATAATCTGGAATCTGAACAACTGGCCCAACCCCTTCGGGTTAAAGAAGAAGAGGGAAAGAACTTTACTTTAACTTTCCAGTTTCCCGCACAGCTTTTAGAAGTTGACTTCCGCCGGGAAATGGGGCAGCTCCGGGTGGAATACGAGGGATTGCCTGTCGAATATACCCTGGAAAAGAGAGAAGATGTGCATGTTCTGGAACTGAAAGATACCGTTCCCTCGGATAGGTTCCTGGCTCCTGGAATTGAATTTAAGGCTGTTGAAGGCCCCAACCCCAGTGTTGAACTTTATTTTTCTACCCCGGAAAATGTTGATTTTGATTTCAGGACCCTGGGGGAAAACAGACTGGTCCTGGACTGGGTTGGGGATGGCTACATAGAGGATATTAACTGGATAATGCGGGAAGGTGAAAGGCAGCTCGTAATTACTTCTTCTCGCCCCATGGAATTGGATAGTTTCATCCTGGAAGAGCCCAAAAGGCTGGTTTTTGACCTGGGCAAAACCTGGCTTTCTGGACCGGGCTCGACAATTCCCATCGACGAACTGGGTATAAAACAGGCCCGGTATTCCCAGTTTGAACCGGAAAAAGTAAGACTGGTCCTGGACCTGGAAGAATTTCCGGAGTACGAGGTCCGGACAGTTGAAGGAGACCGTTATCAGAAAATAATCAGTTTTCCCCGAGACCAGAGTCCGGGAGAAAGGGAAATTGAAGAACCCGACCAGATTGAACCCAGGGAAAAATATGATTATGATTACCCCCACCTGGTTTCAATAGATAAGGAACCGGGAGGTAGTTTTGACCTTTACCATATAGATTTGAGTGAAGCAACCCGTTACGATGTAAGTACTCTAACCAGCCCTGACCGGGTAATTGTAGATATTGAAGATACCCGGGTTGGAACAGAAAACCTGCGGGCCTTTAATTCGACCCCAGTAAAAGGGGTCAGGGTGGGTCAATTGAGCAATGACCCGGATATTGTCCGGATTGTTTTTGACTTGGAATATGGTTCCGATTATGAGGTGAAATCACCTCCCCGTTCAGATCGGATAACCGTCCAGTTTCCCCGTTCTCCCGTTGCAGGAAGGGTAATAGTTATCGACCCGGGGCATGGAGGAATGGATCCGGGAGCAATAGGTCCTTCCGGAATTATGGAAAAGGACGTTGTCCTGGCGATATCTTTGAAACTGGAGAAACTGCTCTATGATGCCGGGGCTGTTCCCCAAATGACCCGTTACCGGGACGAATTTATTCCCCTGCGGGAAAGAGCGGAATTTGCCAACAGGTCCAATGCTGACATTTTTATAAGTATCCATGCCAACTCTGTAGCCCGGGATATACCTGAGGGAACCGAAACCTATGTCCGCACTGGCGCCGGAACATCAACCAGATTTCTGGCCCAGGAAGTGCAGAGGCAGGTTGTTGAAACTCTGGGCCTTCTGGACAGGGGGGTAAAACAGAAGAATTATGCAGTTCTGCATCCGCTGAAAATGCCTGGTATCCTGCACGAAGTAGCCTTTTTATCTAACCTTCGTGAAGAAGCAATGTTGAGCGATCCGGTCTGGCAGCAGAGGACAGCCGAAGCTATTTTCCGGGCACTCAACGGTTATTTCTCTAATTCGAATTGGGGTGCAAGATAGATGTTTACTGATTCCCTTATACTGGGAGCTCTCTTAATTTTCTGCCTGCGCATAATTGATGTATCCATGGGAACAATCCGGATAATTTATGTTTTCAAGGGCCGGAGATGGATTGCCGCAGGGATCGGTTTTGTGGAAATTTCAATTTTTATTTACGCCCTGGGAAATGTGGTTGCCAACCTGGATAACTGGGTGAATGTTATTGCTTATTCATTGGGTTTTGCCGGAGGTACTATCCTGGGTAGCGTAATCGAGGAGAAAATGGCCCTTGGGTTTATGACCGTTCAGATAATTCCTTCAACCGGCCATCAGGCAGACCTGGCTAACCTTCTCCGGGAAGAAGGTTTCGGAGTTACTTCTTTCGATGCCTGGGGCAGGGATGGGTCCAAGGTTGTTTTGCTGGTCCACTTATTTCGCAAAGACTGGGGGAAATTACAGGAGATCCTGAAAAAGCGTGATCAGAGTGCTTTTATCACGGTTATGGATACCCGTAGCACTAAAGGCGGCTACCTAAAACTCCTGAAGAAAAAATGATCCTTATCATAACAATAATTTTATTTGTTCTGGGTCTTTTAGGGACCCTTCTTCCTTTTCTACCAGGCCCTGTATTGATCTGGCTGGGGGTTTTTATTTTTGCCTGGGCTGATGGTTTTGTGACGGTAGATATAACCCATCTCGTGGGGCAGGGGATACTTGTTGGGATAGTTTTTGCGGTGGATTGGGTAAGTAGTTTTATTGGCGTAAAAAGGGCAGGAGGATCCCGGGCAGCTCTTATTGGCGCTGCAGCTGGTCTGCCTGTTGGTTTAATAATACTTGGACCCCTGGGGATTATCATCGGCCCTCTGGCCGGTGCTTTTCTTGTTGAGTTTATCTCACGGGGAGACCTGGAAAAAGCTCTCCGGGTAAGTATTGGTTCCTTAATTGGATTTTTGGGAGGGACTTTTTTCAAGGTGGTTGTGGGAGTGGTTATGATTGTTTGGTTTTTCCTGGTTATTTAATGAAAAAATGTCCTAGAAAAGAGGAGTTGAGGATAATGTCAAAAAAGCCCATCGGGATATTTGATTCAGGTGTGGGGGGGCTAACTATAGCCAGCGAAATTAAAAAGATTATGCCCCGGGAAAACTTTATTTATTTTGGAGATACCCAGCACAACCCCTACGGGCCACGACCTTTGAGCCAGGTCAGATGTTATGTAGATTTTATTTCCCGCTACCTGATCGAGGAGAGGGAATGCAAGGGAATTGTAATCGCCTGTAATACAGCGGCTATCGCCGGAAAAGAAATTGTCCGCGAAAAATATGATATTCCCGTTCTGGGTCCAGTAGGAGCGGGAGCCCGGGCTGCCGTCCAGGAAACTCGCAACGGGCGGATTGGAGTAGTTGCCACCGAGGGAACAATAAAAAGCGGAGCCTACCGCGAGGCTATTCTGGATATAGATGACACCATGAAGGTTTTTGGGGTTATGGCACCACGGTTTGTTACCCTGGTAGAGAGCGGAGAATTCTCTTCGGAGCGGGTGCGAGAAATTGCCGGGGAATACCTGCAGGAATTGCTTGATGCAGATGTGGATACCCTGATTTTGGGTTGTACTCATTATCCATACCTTACAGAGGCAATTAAAGAAGTAGTGGGTGAGGATGTAGCAGTTGTTTTTCCTGGCGAAGCTATTGCCCTCGAGTTAAAAGAAAAAATTGAAGAAAGAGGAGAAGCTGCTCCTTCTGACCAGGAAGGAGAGGGAGAATTTTTGGTAAGCGACTTAGAGTCGCTGTCCCCTGCTTTCCTGGAAATAGGTCCTCAGACTCTTGGGCTTGGGGAATTATCTTTTTCCGAATCTGATCTATTCCACCGGCCCAAAACTATTGTCCTCGGGGTGATCGGTGCAGACGTCCATGCAGTGGGAAATCGGATTCTTGAATATGCCCTGGATGAAGCGGGGTTCAAGGTTATTAATATTGGTGTAATGGCCTCTCAACAGGAGTTTATAGACGCAGCCATAGAAACAGGGGCTGGAGCTATTCTCGTTTCTTCCCTTTATGGGCACGGAGAGATGGACTGCCGGGGCCTCCGGGAGAAATGTGTGGAGATGGGCCTGGAAGACATGCTGCTCTATGTTGGGGGGAACCTGGTTATCGGTAAACAGAGCTGGCCTGCAGTCCGGGAAAAGTTTAAGGACATGGGCTTCGATCGTGTTTATCCCCCGGGTACAACCCCGGAAGAAGCGATTAACGATTTGCGCCGGGACCTTTACTGTGGAAATTAAGGGGGAGGGCGATGAACACTGCAATTCTGTTTGATATTGGAAGCACTTTTACCAAGGCAAGAATAGTCAATCTTGATTCGGGGCAGTTAATTGATTCAGCAGAAGCCTGTACCACCGTTCCTGAAGATGTGAGTATCGGGGTTAAAAAAGCCCTCGATTCCCTGAAGGATTGGGAAAAAGCCCGCGTCCGATTGGCCTGTTCCAGTGCAGCGGGAGGGCTGCGCCTGGTGGCTATTGGATTAGTGCCCTCGCTTACCGCTGAGGCGGCCCGCCGGGCAGCCCTGGGGGCAGGAGCCCGGGTTTTAAGAACCTATTCCTATGACCTTTCCCCGGAGGAAGTTCGGGAAATTGAAGGACTTCAGCCTGACATTATCCTCCTGGCCGGGGGAACTGACGGGGGTAACAAGGAGCGTCTCCTCGGCAATAGCAAATTGCTTGCAGATTCCGGGCTGAGTTGCCCGCTGGTTCTCGCTGGAAACATAAAGGCTCGTTCCAGGGCGGAAGAAATTTTGGCCTTTGGAAATTTCCGGGTGTTTCCCACCGAGAATGTTATGCCAGAACTTGAAGTTCTAAATATTGAACCCTGTCGTAAATTGATCCGCAAGGTTTTTCTGGAACGAATAACCCGGGCCAAAGGCCTGGAAAACCTCCCCGCTATAGATAATATATTAATGCCCACTCCCGCAGCGGTTTTAGAAGGAGCAAGCCTCCTGCACCGGGGGCCGGGGGGTGGCAAGCAGGGCTGGGGGGATTTAATGGTTGCTGATATCGGCGGTGCAACGACAGATATCCATTCCCTGGCAGAGGGAGAGCCGAAATCCTCTGGCGTGACCCCTAAAGGCCTTCCCGAACCTTTTGCCAAGCGCACGGTTGAGGGAGACCTGGGACTGCGTTACAATGCCCGGAATATTGTCCAGACCTGGGGTGGAGATAGATTTAAAAAACTCCTTGAGGATTTTTTCCCGGGGCAGGTTAAAGAAGGAGAACTGGAGGGATACCTGCAGAGAATCGAAAAGGAACCAGACCGTGTTCCTCTATCCGATGCCGAGAAAAAAATAGATGCAGCCCTGGGCCGGGCAGCAGTGGGAATGAGCAGCGACCGGCACTGTGGAATGCTGGAACAAGTTTATACCCCTCAGGGACCGGTTTTATTCCAGTATGGGAAAGATTTAACGGGAGTAAAAAAGGTAATCGGGTGCGGGGGAATTCTTGCTAAAGGAGAAGACCCTCCTTTGATAATTGGGGGAGTGGCAGAAGGAACGGGAGCTCAGCAGATTCTGCGCCCCCAGGACCCGGATTTTTTCCTGGACCGTGATTATGTTTTATTTGCTGCAGGCCTTCTGGCTGAAGATTATCCCCAAGCAGCCTTCAGGCTTATGGAAAATTCACTAATAAAAATTGAAAGGGGCAAAAGTTAGAAATGGAGCTGGCAAAAGGATCGCTCGCAAATGAAAAGTTAACCTGGGAGCAAATGGAAGAAGAGAGGAAAGAAATTCTTCTGCAGTGGCCCACAGGAAAGGAAGTGGACCTGGAAGAGGGTATTGAATTCCACAAGCGTCTTCCTGAAAGCAAACGTATGGCCGTGGTCCTGGGGCAGGCCAAAGAAGAGAGAAAAACTCTTATCCAGCCCCGGGCTGGAGTAGCCCTGGTTGACGAGCATATAGAGCTCTTGAAGTACCTCCAGGATAACGGGGAAGCAGACCTGCTTCCCACAACCATTGACAGCTATACACGGCAGAATAGGTACCAGGAAGCAGAAAAAGGGATTCTGGAGAGTAAAAATCAGGGGCGTTCCCTGCTGAACGGTTTTCCTGCTGTTAACCACGGGGTTGGGGTAAGCCGCCGGGTAATCGATGCCCTGGACCGCCCGGTTCAGATCCGGCACGGAACCCCGGATGCCCGGCTTTTAGCTGAAATTACCCTAGCCGCAGGATTTACCGATTTTGAAGGAGGGGGAATTTCCTACAATATTCCCTATGCGAAAAAAGTTTCCCTGGAGGATACCCTGGGCTACTGGCAGTATGTAGACCGCCTGGTCGGATATTACGCCGAGCAGGGAGTGATTATTAACCGAGAACCCTTTGGGCCCCTGACAGGAACCCTTGTTCCGCCTTCTGTATCCCATGCAGTAGGGATAATTGAAGCACTCCTTGCCGCTGAACAGGGTGTGCGGTCCATTACAATAGGTTACGGGCAGTGCGGTAATCTCTTCCAGGACCTGGCTGCACTGCAGACCCTGGAAGAACTGGGAGAAGAATACCTGGAAAAAGCAGGGTACGGAGATGTTCTCCTGACCACAGTGTTCCACCAATGGATGGGTGGGTTCCCGCAGGACGAAGCCAAGGCTTTTGGCGTAATTTCCTGGGGCGGTGTTACTCCTTCCCTCGCTGCTACAACCAAAATAATTGTCAAGACTCCCCACGAGGCCATGGGAATTCCCACGATGGAAGCCAATGCCCAGGGGCTTAGGGCAACTAAGCAAATGGTCAACATGCTCCAGGACCAGGTAATAGAACAGTCCAAAAAGCTGGACCTGGAAAAAGAGTTGATCCGGGACGAAGTAAAAGCCATTATAGATAAAGTTCTGGAACTGGGAGCTGGAGATCTGACCAGGGGAGTTGTGGCTTCTTTCCAGGCCGGGGTACTGGACATTCCTTTTGCCCCCTCCCGCTACAACAAGGGTTTGACCCTGCCTGCCCGGGACAATGAGGGTGCGGTAAGGTTTTTGGATACAGGCAACCTCCCATTTTCCAAGGAAATAATTGAGCACCACCAGGAGATGCTAAAAGAGCGGGGACGGAGAGAAGGAAGAGACCCGAGCTTCCAGATGGTTATCGACGATATTTACGCCATTGGAAAAGGAATGCTGGTTGGGCGGCCCCGTTGAAAGGAGTCCTGAAATATGAAGATAATTGACGTTATAGCTGCACCCGGTTTAACCGGGTTTTACTTTGATGATCAACAGGCCATTAAACAGGATGCGGAAGAAGATGGTTTTGCCTACCTGGGACAGACCAGGACAGCCGGTTTTAGTTCAATCCGCCAGAAAGGTGAATCTCTTTCCATTATGCTCGTTTTGGACACCGGGCAGGTGGCCTGGGGAGATTGTGCTGCCGTCCAGTACTCCGGGGCAGGCGGCCGGGATCCGCTATTTCTGGCCCGGGATTTTAAACCTCTGGTTGAGGGGCAGATAAAAGAAATTCTTGTTGGAAGGGAGCTGACCTCCTTCCGGCAGCTGGCGGGAGAGGTAAATAATTTTGAAATAGGAGGGAAGCCTCTTCACCTGGCCTTACAGTATGGCCTTTCCCAGGCCCTGTTGGATGCTGTGGCCCGGGCCCGCCAGAAATTAATGGTGGAGGTTCTCCTGGAAGAATATGAGTTACCCCGTCCGGATAAAGGGGTTCCAATTTTCACCCAGACCGGGGACGACAGGTATACCAACGTGGATAAAATGATAATCAAAGAGGTTGATGTTTTGCCCCACGGTCTTATTAATAATGTTAAGAAAAAACTGGGCCCCCGGGGTGAGAAACTAATTGAATATATTCAGTGGATAAAAAACAGAATTGAAAAAATAGGTGCAGAAGATTATCGACCCATTTTCCATTTTGATGTTTACGGAACCATAGGTATTGCCTTTGCAGATAACTCCCAGGCCATGCGGGATTACCTGCTCCAGGTTGAGCAGGCCGCTGCTCCCTTTAAGGTCCGGGTTGAGGGGCCCATGGATGCGGGTAATAAAAAGGACCAGATAGAACAGCTGGCTCACCTGACTGCCCTTCTGGACGAGGCTGGAAGCGGGCTGGAACTGGTAGCCGACGAGTGGTGCAATACCCTGCAGGATATTAAGGATTTTGTTGCCGCAGGTGCGGGCCACATGATGCAGATAAAAACTCCCGACCTGGGAGGGATGGAAAATACTGTGGAGGCAGTTCTCCACTGCCTGGAAAATGGAGCCGGTGCTTATCAGGGGGGCACCTGTAATGAAACCGACCGGTCGGCCCGGGTTTGTGTTCACACGGCACTTTCCGCCCGTCCCCAGCAGATGCTTGCCAAACCGGGGATGGGCGTTGATGAAGGGTTGATGATTGTTCAGAACGAGATGAACCGGACCCTGGCTCTCCTGGAAAGGGGGAAAGACAGTGGGTAAAGAAATTAAGATTCTCTCGCCGACCGCTATCCTGGGTTACGGTTTTCCCAGGTCATCCTGGGAAAAAGGACTCCAGGCCAAACCTGACCTGATTGCTGTTGATGGAGGTTCAGTTGATCCCGGGCCCTTTTACCTTGGTTCGGGAAAATCTTTTACCGACCGTAGCGGGGTCAAAAGAGACCTGAGGTATATGCTGAACGGGGCTGTGGAACTTGATATACCACTCTTAATTGGTACTGCTGGTGGGGCAGGGGCTGATTCTCACCTGGAGTGGTGCAGGGAAATCATTGCTGAAATAGCCCGGGAAGATGGTTTGAAGTTTGACCTGGCCGTAATCGGGGCTGAAATTTCCAAAAAAAAGGTTCGCGATTGGTACAGGCAGGGTAAATTCCAGGAAAATGGAGACCTGCCCATTAATGAGGAAGAAATTGATAAAGCAGAGCGGATTGTTGCCCAGATGGGCAGCGAACCGTTTATTAATGCCCTGAAAGAGGGTGCCCAGGTGATTCTAGCAGGCAGGGCTTATGATCCGTCGGTTTTTGCAGCCTATCCTATCTGGAAAGGTTACGATCCTGCCCTAGCTTTACATCTGGGGAAAATACTGGAATGTGCGGCGATTGCCTCCGAACCGGGAAGTGGAAGGGATGCGATGCTGGGTATTTTGGGAGAAGATTATTTCCAGGTTGAACCCCTTAATTCCAAAAGACGCTGTACCCCGACCTCTGTGGCCGCGCATACTCTTTACGAGAAAAAAGATCCCATTCACCTTCCCGGACCGGGAGGGGAACTCAATCTGGAAGAAACCACTTTTAAGGCGATAGGTGAAAGGCAGGTTGAAGTCAGGGGAACCAGGTTTGTCCCGACCCCAAGCTATTTTTTAAAGCTGGAAGGAGCAAAAAAAACCGGCTACCGGACAATTTCCATTGCCGGGGTCCGGGATCCAATTATGATCCGGGAGATGGACAATATTATCCGGGAAGTAAGAGCAGAGGTGGAAGATAATTTTCAGGGAGATATAGATCCTTCTCGGTTCCATCTCCTTTTCCGGACCTATGGCAAGAATGGCGTAATGGGTGATCTGGAACCCGCTCCATTCGAGGGGCATGAGCTGGGGTTGGTTATTGAAGCCGTTGCTCCAACCCAGGCCTGGGCTGATACGCTCTGCAGCTTTGCCCGTTCAACAATGCTCCATTATGGCTATGCCGGCCGGATTTCTACTGCCGGAAATCTCGCCTTCCCCTACTCTCCATCGGATTTTTCCGGAGGCGCAGTTTATGAGTTCAATATCCACCACCTGGTGGAAATTGAAGATCCTGCCGGCCAATTTCCGGTCAAATTTAGCCCTGGCTTTGAAGGGAGGGATCCCGATGCCTAAAATATCTTTAATCGAACTATGCAGGGTTATCCGCAGCAAAAATGCCGGGCCTTTTGAATTGACCCTGGATCTTATTTTTAAGAACACTGAGGATTACGAAAAGGTAAAGGAAATCCAGGGTATTAACCCTGGATTAATCTCTCGGTTGTACCGGGTACCGGAAAAAGATGTTTTAAGCCTGGTCTATTTTGATCCGGCCCGGGCCATAAAAGCAACAATTAAAAGGCCATACGGGGCAGGTTCCCTCGGAGAAACTGATGTGTATGGAGCACAGCAACACGCTCCTCTCCTGGGAGTGGAACTTGACCTCCCCGCGGATTTTGACAAGCAGTAAGACCTGGGGTAAGATAAAGGGAAGGAAAAGGAGGGGAAACAATGATCAAGAGCTTTTCCCATTCAGTATACTTTGCTCCCCGGGGCCGCAAAAGGTTATTGGAGCTGGGTAACAACCTGGCCCAGCGCTACCTTTCTCCTGAGGATTTTCTGATCGGCTTTGTCGGCGACGCCGGAGCGGGCAAATCGGTTTTAATTAACGGGATGTTTCCAGGTCTGACCCTGACCAATGATGATACTGGGATTAACATCCGGCCGCTTCCCCTTCTGGAACATTTTTCTGAGAACCGGTTTACCAGTCACACCTATCACGTGGATATGCGGTTTGAAAGTGCCTTTAACCAGCCCTGGGAACTTGCTGAAGCAGTAGTTAAAGCCCTGCGCCATAATCGCCGGGTTATAATAGAACATTTTGATCTTATCGCTGACCAGATTGGCCTAAAGCCTCAGGTTCTCCTGGGAATAGGTGAGGAAGTAATTATTACCAGGCCGGGGCTTTTTGGGCCAGTAGCGGAGGAAATAAAAAATATTGTTTACAGGTCCCTCCGTTACAGGAAAATGGCCCACACAGCGGAAGACCTTACTTCTCTTGTTATAGACCAATTGGGATTTGAAACACCTCCCAACCACAGCGATATCCGGAGCGGTTTTATTCTCCACTTTGACGAACTTCCCGATTTTAATATTGAAGATATCCGAGAAGGTGTGGAGAAATATATTGAACAGGACCTGCCGGTAACCTATGTCGATGATGGGCATATTGCCCTGGGAGGCAATCAGTTCTCCTGTACCGGCCCCCGGGTTCACGTTCGGCGAACTGGGGAAATCCGGGGATTTCGCCTTTTACCTGATTTTTTCCATGATCCCCAGAGCAGGCGTTATCTTCTGGCGGGGATGGTGGGAGAACAAAGGAGTCAGTTCGAATTACTCAAAGCTGAGTAAGGAGGAAATAGCTTGGAAGAAATTAAAAGAAGCGACGGACGCAAAAACGATGAACTGCGCAAAATTGAATTTACCAGGCATTACACAAAATATGCCGAGGGTTCGGTCCTGGTAAAATCCGGGGAAACCCTTATAATCTGTAATGCTTCTGTGGAAAACAAGGTTCCCCATTTTCTCCGGGGGGAAAACCAGGGCTGGGTAACTGCAGAATATTCCCTTCTGCCTCGCTCCACCAATCAGCGAGTTGTGAGGGAAATAGCCAAAGGGAGACCTTCAGGCCGGACCCAGGAAATTCAGCGTTTAATCGGGAGGGCTCTCCGGTCGGTGGTTGATTTAGGCCTTCTTGGAGAAAACACTATCTGGGTCGACTGCGATGTTATTCAAGCTGATGGAGGAACCAGAACTGCTGCCCTTTCAGGTGCCTTTGTTGCCCTGGTGGATGCAGTTAATTACATGCTGGATAAAAATATGATCAAAAAATCCCCCTTAAAATCTTTTCTGGCAGCAACCAGCGTGGGAATTGTAGATGGGGAAAAACTCCTGGACCTTTCTTTTTCCGAGGATTCCCGGGCCCAGGTTGACCTTAACCTGGTTATGACAGACCAGGAAGAGGTAGTTGAAATTCAGGGAACAGCAGAAGGAGAACCCTTTTCCCTCGATGACCTGGAACAGATGATGTTTCTGGCCCAACTGGGTATCCAGGAGATAATTGAAAGGCAGAAAGAAAGTATTGGGGAATTAACCGGACTGGTTGGCAGCGAAAGCGGGTGAAGGATGTGGAAATCGTTCTTGCTACGGGAAATCCAGGCAAGGTAAGGGAGATTGAGGAAATTTTAAAGCCTTTCGGGCTGGATCTCCTTCCCCTTCCTCGACTGCCCCGGGTTAAGGCTCCCAAGGAAACCGGGAAGACTTTTGAAGAAAACGCCCGGATTAAGGCTGTTTTCTATGCCCGCCACTTTCAGAAACCAGCCCTTGCTGATGACTCGGGCCTGGAAGTAGAATACCTAGGGGGAGGACCTGGAATTTATTCCTCCCGGTTCGCTGGTTTCCAGGCAACCGACGAGGATAGAAATAGAAAGCTTTTAACCCTGTTAAAGGGAGTCCCTTTTTCCCAGCGCAGAGCTGCTTTTACCTGTGTTGCAGTTTTGGTAACTCCCGAGGGGAAGGAATTTAAAACAGAGGGTCAGCTGGAGGGTTACATTGCAACCCGCCCGGCTGGGGACCAGGGTTTTGGTTATGACCCGGTTTTCTTCCTGCCTGAATACGATAAAACTACTGCTGAACTGGGAAAGCAAAAGAACAAGATCAGCCACAGGTACCGGGCATTCAGGGCCATGGGGGAATTGCTTGCCCGAGAGGGTTTTTAAATCAGGGGGAAAATTGGTGCCCACTTTCTTGGGAAAAATCTTGACCTTAAACCCAATTTCGGTTATACTCTTAATTGAAGGTCGGACCACACCGGAGCGTGGCGCAGTCTGGCAGCGCGCCTGCTTTGGGAGCAGGAGGTCGAAGGTTCAAATCCTTTCGCTCCGACCAGTTTAAGCGGGAGTAGCTCAGCTGGCTAGAGCATCAGCCTTCCAAGCTGAGGGTCGCGGGTTCGAATCCCGTCTCCCGCTCCATTTTAAACCATCGGATCCCCTTTAGGGGATCCTTTTAAATTTTTTTTACCTTCCCCCAGGCCAAGGTTGCTCTCCTTTATTTCTAATTGAATTTATCCCTTGCAATCGGGCATCTTTTCTCATATAATATTAATGCGGACTTTTTCAACACAGCAAAAAGATTTGCGCCTGTAGCTCAGGGGACAGAGCAGTGGACTTCTAATCCACGGGTCGGAGGTTCGAATCCTCCCAGGCGTACCAAATTATGGTGGGTGTAGCTCAGGTGGTTAGAGCGCAGGATTGTGGCTCCTGAGGCCGTGGGTTCGAATCCCATCACTCACCCCAGCTTATCAGGGGAGGCTTTAAGCCTCCCTTTTTGGTTCTCCATTCTTTTATAGGATGACTTATAAAAGATTTTCTATTTCAAACCTGAAACAGGCAGAAAAGAAAAGGGAAAAAACTATAAAAGGCGTAATAAATTAGCATATTATTTTTTCCGGGGAATGGTTATTTGTTCTGCTGTCCTCAATGCGGGGAGGGGCTTTCCCGCTTAGACCGGTACTGCCCCAGGTGCGGGGAAAAAGTAAAAAAAAGGGGAGGAGAGGCTCCCCCGATTTATTTTTCCAGCCCTACAATGGTTGCCGGGGGCATTGCTCTTATGTTAATTTTCCTTGTAATATTATTTTTCGGGTTTTTATTTTAACCTGGAGAGGAGCATTTAAATGAACCGCTTTCTGGTGTTATTTTTAATGTGTTTGCTTATTTTTTCTTTTTCGGAGAGGCTTTGTGCCGAGGATT
>SKTZ01000106.1 GCA_007122335.1 Bacillota bacterium | reverse complement strand
TTATGACTCCTTCATCAATAGCCTTTTTTACAGCGCATCCCGGTTCGGTGTCGTGGGCGCAGTCATTGAAACGGCATTTAGCTGCAATTTCTTCTATATCTGAAAAAGTTACTTCAACCCCTGTTTCTCCATCCCAAAGTTGCAATTCCCGAAGACCGGGAGTATCAATAAGCATGCCGCCCTGGGGCAGGAAAAAAAGTTGGGAATGAGTTGTAGTGTGCCGTCCTCTGGAATCTTGTTCTCGTATTTCCTGGACAAACATAATTTCTTCTCCTACCAGGGAATTGATCAGAGTTGATTTGCCAACTCCTGATGAACCGACTACCGCTACAGTCTTACCGGCCTGGAGATAAAAATGAATATTTTTCAGTCCTTCCCCGGTCAGGGCACTTAAAACCAGAACATCTACTCCCGGCGCAATACCTTCAACTTCTTCTTTCTTTTTTTCGGGTTTATTTTCAAGGTCAGCCTTATTGAGTAAGATAGCGGGCTGGGCTCCGCTTTCCCAGATTACCGTAAGGTACCTTTCCAGTCGGCGTAAATTGAAATCCTGATTGAGAGAAGTCATCAGGAAAACTGTGTCGATATTTGCTGCTACAACCTGTTCAGAAGTCACTTCGCCTGCTTCTTTACGGGAAAATTTACTCATCCGTGGCAGTATTTCCTTGATTATTGCCAATCCATCCTGGGCCGGAGGGAAAATTGTTACCCAGTCTCCTACTGCAGGATAAGTCCCTTTATGTTTCAAGCGGCCTGCAATATCCGCATTATACTGGCCATCTTCCCCCAGAACCTGGTAAATACTTTTGTGTCTGGCAATTACCCTGACGGGAATTAACCCACTTTCAGAATTCAACTTTGCAAATTCATTTTCGAAATGTGTTTTCCAACCCATTTCTTGCAGTTCCAATCGATTTACCCCCCTCGATTTTTTAATTTCCTTAGCCAGATAAATGTTTTTCCAGTTCTGAGACCTTTTCGCTCAACCTGGAAACTTCTTTTTTAAGAGAGGTAGCCAGGGCTATGGCACTCAGGCCAAAAACAAAGGCTATGGGAGCCAACAATCCTATTATTTCCATATAAACCACGCCCTTTCTTTTTAAGCCGGAGATAAAAAATACTGGGGAGAAGACTTCAAATCAGTTTTAAAACCTTATGAGTTTAGAGAAAATTGGATTTACGCTGATTTCTTCCGATTAAGAAAATTGTCCGGGCCAATTTTATTTCTCCAGAATTATATTATCCTATTTCAACTCATTTGGCAATAACCGGCAATTATTGTTTTAAGGAAGGAAAAACACCTCTCCAGGGGAAATTAAATTATTAAAAGAAAAACAGGAGGCCTTAACTATGATAAATTTTAATCCCTATTACAATCCCTATCCTTCCCGTAGGAGCCTTGTTTACGCCAAGAATGGTATGGTGTCCACCTCCCAACCCCTGGCCGCCCACGCAGGCCTGGAGATGCTTCAGGCCGGAGGTAATGCCATTGATGCTGCTCTGGCCACGGCTATAGCTTTAACGGTAGTTGAACCAACGTCCAACGGTATTGGCAGTGATGCCTTTGCCCTGATCTGGGCCGGAGATAAACTCCACGGTTTGAACGCCAGCGGTCCTTCCCCCGGTTCTATCTCCATTGATAAAGTGGCACAAAAAGGCCATGAAAAAATCCCTGCCTGGGGCTGGCTACCTGTTACTGTTCCCGGGGCTGTAGCCGGGTGGGCCGCCGCTTCGGAAAAATTCGGTAGGCTCCCTTTCCCCAAACTTTTTGAACCCGCACATCGCTACGCGGAACAAGGCTATCCTCTTTCACCTGTCCTGGCCAGAAACTGGGCCCGGGCTTACCGAATTTACTCTGACAATTTAAAAGGCGAGGAATTTAAAGAATGGTTTTCAACTTTTGCTCCCGGTGGTAGAGCGCCTTACCCGGGAGAAATCTGGAGTTCACAAAATATGGCCGAAACCCTGGGGAAAATTGCCGAAACCCAAGGGAAATCTTTTTATCAAGGATCTCTCGCGGAAAAAATAATTAAAGCTGCCCAAAGCCACGGAGGTTTTTTAACTGAGGAAGACCTGAAAAACTACAACGCCCAGTGGGTCCAACCCCTGGGAATGGATTACGGCCGCTACAGGGTCTGGGAAATACCTCCCAACGGCCAGGGTCTGGCCGCCCTGATGGCCCTGGGAATTTTAAAAACACTTCCCGGCGAGGACGGCCCTCCTGAGGAATTTTATCACCGGGAAATCGAAGCTTTGAAACTGGGCTTAACAGATGGGATGGCCCAGATTACCGACCCCGATGCAATGAAGGTATCTCCGGAAAAACTTCTTTCCTCAGAATATCTCGAGGAAAGAGCCAGGTTGATTGGCAAAAGGGCTTTGACCCCCGGACCAGGACAACCTCCTTCGGGAGGAACGGTTTACCTTGCTGCTGCTGATGGTGAAGGAAACATGGTTTCTTTTATCCAGAGTAATTTTATGGGCTTTGGCTCTGGGGTTGTTGTCCCCGGGACGGGTATCAGCATGCAAAACCGGGGTTTTTCCTTCCAGATGGATCCCGAACACCCCAACGCTCTTGCTGGAGGCAAAAAAACCTACCACACCATTATTCCCGGTTTTTTAACCCGGGATGATAAGGGGGTAGGGCCATTTGGAGTTATGGGAGGATACATGCAGACCCAGGGGCACCTGCAGGTAATTCGGAAAATGATTGACCAGAACCTGAGTCCACAGGCTGCCCTTGACGCTCCCCGCTGGCAGTGGATAGAAGGGCGGAAAGTGGCTGTTGAGAAAAGCTTCCCCGAACATATCGCCTCCTCCCTTGCTGACAGGGGCCATCAGATTGAGGTCAGGTTGGAATCCGGTTCCTTTGGTCGGGGTCAGATTATCTTGAAGGAAAGAAATGGAGTTCTGGTAGGGGGAACTGAACCACGAACGGACAGTCATATAGCTTCCTTTTAAAAACAAAGCCGGTCAATTTTGACCGGCTTTTTCATTCTTCAACAATTTTATAACCTGCAAACAGGCGGCCTCCGAACCTTTTTAGTTCTCTTTCAATAAAGGCCAGGAGTCTTTTTTTATTCCCTTCGCCATAGAAGGCCTTTAAGGCTCCCATAAGTTCCCGATAAAGATCTTCATCGAGATTTTTTAAACTCCGAGCCATCCATTTGCCTCTGGCCTGCCATTGGCCGTTACCAACTAGAAGCAGATTCCCCATTTCCTGGACAAGTTCATTAATAATAAATAAATCCTGGTCGGGGTTAGCGGAGCCAATGAGGTCATCCAATAGATCAGTAATCCGGTACCGGCAGTTTTTAAGTTCACCGGCCGAAAAGGGTCTGACACCTCTTTGCAGCATCCGTAGGGATTCGTCCTTTAAAAACCCGGCCAGGTCCCCTTCATTCTTGAGGATAAGGCCTTCGGATAACATTAATGGCAAACTGGGCCTGCGCCGGTCCAGGTCACCATTAGCAAATTTAAAAAAGGATTCTTCTGTATGGACAAATGCCTCAATGGGCCAGCCGTACCGGTAAATACTTTCCCTGTAAGGGGGCTTGGAAGTATTGGTAATTATAATAATATCAAGATCAGAAGTTGCAGTTGCTTCTCCCCGGACCACGCTCCCGGCTAGGATGGCAGCCCGGCAATCGGGATAATATTCTTCTATGTATTTCTGGGCCGCTTCCTTGGGGGGGATCATGGTCTTGCCTCCTGTTTAATAATAAAAAATTAAAATTAAAAAAGCAATTAGATTGGTTAAAGAACGGGAAATCCAGTTGGGGATAATGCTGCCTCTCCCGGCCAATACCTGCAGATAGCCCAAGATGTATCCAACCAGACAATTCCCTATAAATATTGCAGAAAGAAAAAGAGACGAAATTTCCATTTCACCAGGGGAAAAGTGGAACCAGAGAACATGACTGATCCCAAATAGAAAGGCCTGAATCGCATTTCCGCTGGCAAAACCCAGGCGGTTGATTAGCTCCCTGGCTAGAAAACCCCGGAAAAGAACTTCCTCAGCCAGGGCAATTTTAAAAACAGCAGCAAGGAAGATGCTAATTACAACAATAATCCCGGAACCAGAATTTTTAAATTCCCCTAAAACGGGTCCACTAGATATCATAATTTCCCGGAATTCTGGCCACAAAGCACTGCTAAAACCAAGGATTATTAACAGAGGCGCACTCATTATTCCCATCTTCAGACCAAAAGCAGGTGGTTTAAAAAATCCAAGGTAGCCCAGGAAACCTTCTCGAGTTCTCCGGGTAAAAAGATAAAAAATAAAAGGGATTAAACTGAATAAAAATATTTTCATTATTGAAGTTGTCAGGGTATCTATAAAAAGCAATTTTCACCCTCCTCAGGAAATTTCCCTTTGAATATCTCGACCGAATGCTGCAGTGGT
>SKTZ01000053.1 GCA_007122335.1 Bacillota bacterium | reverse complement strand
GGGATTCCCTGCTCCCAATCAATCGTTATTTCTTCTGGTTCATCGGGAGCCTCAAAAGGACTTTTGGTTCCCTGGAAAATCGAAAGGGGGGGAGCATTAATCGGGTCTTCAAGGATACCCCCTTCATAGCTAATATGCCAGAAATTCCTATCAATACTGTATGGTTTTTCTAATGTTGCTGAAACCGAAATTCCCTGTTTCTTTGCATAATCCAGGGCGTCCTTTCGGGATTGAATATTCCATTCCCTCCAGGGAGCAATAATTTCAAGGTCAGGAGCAAGAGCTTTTATTCCTAACTCGAACCGAACCTGGTCATTTCCTTTCCCCGTGGCCCCATGAGCTATCGCATTTGACTGAGTATTTTGGGCAACCTCAACTAATTTCTTGGCAATCAAAGGTCTTGCTATTGCAGTCCCAAGAAAATACTGACCTTCGTAAACCGCTCCAGCTTTAATCAATGGGTATAAATAATCCCGGACAAATTCTTCCCGAACATCAATAACAAAACATTCTGCAGCCCCCGTTTTCAGAGCTTTTTCTGTAAGGTTGGCCAGGTCTTCTTCTCCAAGCCCAACATCCACCGCAACAGCGATAACTTCGCAATCTCGATTTTCCAATAACCACCGCAAAATTACTGATGTATCCAATCCTCCTGAATAAGCTAAAACTATTTTCTGCATATTTTCGCCCCTTTCTAAAATAAAAAATCCCCGTCCAAATTTAAGGACGAGAATTTCCCGCGGTACCACCTCTGTTGGCTAAAATAGCCCACTCGGGCCCGTTAACGTAGGGCCTACGTTCCCGCCTATAGATACTTTCAGCGGGACTCCTCCAGGGTGCGTTTCAGAGAGGTTCCAGGTCAGGCTCACACCATACCCCGACTCGCTTGGCCTTCCCCACTCCTAATCTCCCTTTCACAGAATTTATAATTATTATTTTTATTCGCATATTATATCACAATTTTCTACTTTGTCAAGTTAAAGTGAAATTTGGGATCAATCAAGTACCAGAAGGCAAGACAACTTAGAAACTTGGGCCATATTCAGATCTATGTTCCCTCCTTACCTCACCCAAAATTTTTCTCGCAACTACTTCATCTTTCTTGTTACATCGGGGCCCTTCGATTTAAACTATCCCTGATTTCCGGAATAAACCGCAATTTCTTTACTTCTTTTAAAGGAACATCCAACTGTTTACAAAATTCTTCAAGCAGAAAATAAGCTGCTTCCTTTTCCACCAATATTTCCGAAGGACGATTCCCCTTGGTCTTAATTAACTCCAGCAGGGAATCAATAAACTGGAAGCCCTCCTCATAAGCGGCTGCCATTTTATTCGTTAAAACAAACCCATTAGATCCCTCAACTACCAAAAATACCAGGGGGAAATATGGCCTCTCATGATCATTTTTCCTAATAATCCCGGCAAAACGAAAAACATCTACTTCCCAGGGGACTTCTGTTTTTTCCATCGATTTCCGGACCTTTTTTATCATCAATTCATCCCGATGAAAAAAAGAAAGGTACTGTTTTTCCGAGGCCGGAGGACTATAATAATAGTTTTCCCAGTTAACTTTTTTTCCCGGTTTTCTGGGAGCTCTGATTAAGATAGTACCGTTTTCAGGATGCAAGAAATAAGGTTCTTTTTTTGCTTTTTGGGCTACTTCTAATGCTTGTTCTAAAATTACAGTTAAAAAACGACATTCATCAGACTGCAAAAACCAGGGGAAGAAACCCGGGCGCAGGGAGCGCAAAAGGGGCCACTGATTATCCCCTCTAAAACTAAAACCAAGTTGTTTAAGAACCTTTCTGTCCCTTTCTTCCAATTCTTCCCGATCTTCAAAAGTTGCCGAAAACCCTTCCTGCTCCAACATAACATCGGGATTATAATCATCCATTTCTCCTGTTATTATTTCCCTTAAGGCCTCGAAACCTTCACTGTCATAATAAGCAGTAATGCCAAAAACCTGCCCACCCCAACCCATTATAGAACAATAAATAATCCTCCCGGATTCCGGGTCCTCGATCCCAAAAATTTCATTATCTCCTAACCATTTCCAGGGTTTTTCTTCTTTGAAATTTTTTGCTGCTTGATAAAGTTTTCTCCACTCTTCCAGTGTTGGATCTTTTCCTTCAGTTTTTTGGTCTCTTAAATTAGCCTTTTCTTCCCCACCTGGGCTTCCACAACACTTCTTGTATTTTTTACCACTCCCACAGGGACAGGGTTCATTCCTTTTCACTTTACCTTCCGGGGCAGAAACCTGGGGAATATCATCAAATAACTTTTGCTGGCGAGGAAGAGGTTTCAATTCTTTCTTTTCATATTTCTCAAAAAACTCCTCAGGTTTCCAACCTTTTAATATCCAAAGGGGAGTTGCATTTAAAGTATCGGTAACTAACGACAAAAATGTTTGAAAATCTTCAAAGGATTTAAAAACAAGTTCTTTAGAAAAGGTATCAATTATATCTTTTGTTGAGATATTTCGCTGGTGCATTTTCTTAATTTCTATAATTACTTCTTCTGCATTCTTTTGGGTCAGGTTGTTTATATCCCGGAAAAATTTTATCAGTTTTTTCTCCGTGTCACCCCATAACCCAATACCATTGTTTTCTGCAGCAAGGGAAGCTTCTTTTGCAGAAACCGGACGATAAGATGCTTCAGCCCTTTTGGCCTGTTCTGCCAGAATC
Source organism: Bacillota bacterium (assembly GCA_007122335.1). GTDB lineage: Bacteria > Bacillota > Halanaerobiia > B1SED10-174 > B1SED10-174 > T1SED10-26. Next base: position 1,730 of record SKTZ01000053.1, on the reverse strand, counting down.
CAATCCTTCCTATCGGCATAAATATGGCCGCAAAATCCACCTTCAAGATAAAAAGGATAATTTTTGCCGCTTTCTATTGCTTTTTCCAAAAAGCTTCTAAACACCTCTTCATCCAGTGGAGTTTCCAACATTTCCTGAACCATTCGGTATAGGGTTTTCTTTTCCACCCACCCGTAAAACCAGAGCAATCCACTTACATAAGTCAAAATCAAGTCCCTCATGTTTTCCTTATTAGTCAAAATACTCCCACCTTTTTTCCTTATTTGCTTCCATCAGAGGAACAACCGGTAATTTTTTTCTTTTTTCTCCTTGCTATTTAACTAAAGCTGTAAAATTTTTATGATCTTTTGTCTCTCAAAAAACCATCCGGGGGTTAATTTATTATACTTTTTCGAAAAGATTTTTCAAAATAAATTTTAATAAAAACTCCCTTAACTCCTAAAGAACCAAGTCCTTCTTTGCTAAAATCTATTCTCCTTCAAAAACCGAAAAAATTTAGCCTTCATTATTTTATCTTCACAGAGAAGTTCGAAAAGAAATTCAGCCAAGACCTCCTGAGTTTGTTCCTCCAGAATTCCTTTTATTTTTTCCCTTTCCTTTCTTTTTTCCTCGGTCCGATCAGGAAAAGAAGCTGGATCATCAATCCAGGCCAGGCCAAGAGCAACAACATGTTTACATGCTCCTTCCCAATCATAGGGGCAGGAGCAGTGCCAATCCAATCTCCTACCAATGGTCAGTTCAACATCATAGGAAATTAGCCCACTCCCTTCAACTTCTCCCCGAATAGTTTTTGCAACCCGTTCGCAATCCCCCACCAGTCCCATCTGAAAATACTCCTTACCCCTTTCAAAGGATTGCGGGGTGGAAATTTCCATTAGAGTTTCTTTTGTTAACCTTCTCATTGACTAAAACCCCCTGGATTTTTTCTTAGTTTCTTTTTTCATTCCCGGAACATTTCCCGGGAAAAAGCCCCAAATGGTTTTAGAAGTTGATGGTATCCTTTCCCCGGCGATTTGTTATCGGATTTATTTCTTAGTGGAAAAAAAAACTCCTGGGAAATTTCCAGGATTTTATAGTTGCTGGCTATTAGCTTTTATCCAAACAGAAAGTTCCTTTTTGGCAATATTCCCCTCTGATAAAGACATCATTAGTTTAAAAAGCTCTTTTTCGGAGGCAACTATTTCATACCCGTTTTCCTGTAAAAAAATATCCATTGCAATAAGAGAAATTCTTTTATTCCCATCAAAAAAAGGGTGTTTTTGAGAAAGATGAAAACCATAAGCTGCGGCCATCTCGAAAATGGTTTCATGCAAAAAGACACCATCATAAGAAGTTTTTGGTTGTTCCATAGCTGACTCCAATAAATCCCTATCTCTTAATCCCGGGATGCCTCCATAAAGCTGAATGATTTCCCGCTGGATAATTAAGATAACCTCACAGGGAATAAAGTTAACTTCCTTCATTATGATAAAGCCTTCAGGGTGTTTTTGTATTTTCCCTTAGTTCTTTTAAAGTGTTCTGACCATTTTTGAAATTCCGGATTATAGGGGGTTATAGAAAAGCCATCTTCATTTTCAATTAAATGAAGAACATCCCCTTCTTTTAAGTTATATTTTTTAATTAATTCCTTGGAAATAGTAAATCCGTAACTATTTCCTATTTTTCGGATCTTAATTGTTTTCATTTTCAAATCACCTCACTTATTTTTTATTATAACATTTGTAATACAT
>SKTZ01000026.1 GCA_007122335.1 Bacillota bacterium | reverse complement strand
GTAAATAACGCCCTGGATGGCGAAGGGCCATTTTCCCCTGAACGTTCGGGAGGCTTGCCTGTCGGAGACCTGGTCAAACTCTGTTTTTCGGAAAAATATTCCCAGGATTTTATCAAAAAAAGAATTAAAGGACAGGGTGGCCTGGTTGCCTACCTTGGTAATAATGACCTGATTCAGATTGAAAAGGATATTGAAAATGGGGATAAAAAAGCAGAGGAAGTATTTGAAGCCATGGCCTACCAGATAGCAAAAGAGATTGGAAGTCTTGCCCCGGCAAATTATGGTGAAATTGACGCTGTAATCCTTACTGGAGGAATGGCCAAATCGCCTCCCCTGGTTAAATTAATTGAAGAAAGGGTTAAATATATTGCCCCAGTGATAATTAAACCCGGGGAAAAGGAAATGGAAGCGCTTTGGAAAGGCGCTCTCCGGGTATTGCAGGGGCGTGAAGAACCCCAGATTTACAGCTAATAAATGGTTAGGGAAGGAGGATAAGTGGTGCCTAAAGTTGTCTTTGATTCGGAAAGATGTAAGGGCTGCAACCTGTGTCCAAGGGTTTGCCCAGTAAAAATAATCAAGATGAGCAATGGCATAAATAAGAAGGGTTATCACCCTGCTTATGTTGAAGAGATGGATAAATGTATTGGATGTGGTTTCTGTTATGAAATCTGTCCGGATACGGTAATAGAAGTATATAAAGAGGAAGGAGGTAAATGATGGCCGAGAAGATTTTAATGAAGGGAAACGAGGCAATCGCCGAAGCAGGAATAAAGGCGGGGTGCCGTTACTTTTTTGGTTATCCTATAACCCCTCAGAACGAACTCCCGGCTTACATGGCAAGACGCTTGCCCATGGAAGATGGAGTTTTTCTGCAGGCGGAAAGTGAAGTTGCTGCAATTAACATGGTTTACGGAGCTGCAGGTGCTGGAGCCAGGGTTATGACATCTTCATCGAGTCCGGGAATAAGCCTGAAACAGGAAGGGATTTCCTACATGGCTGGTTCAGAGCTTCCCGGGGTTATTGTTAATATAATCCGGGGAGGCCCTGGTCTTGGTGGAATTCAACCCGCTCAATCTGATTATCTGCAGGCAACTAAAGGGGGAGGGCATGGAGATTATCGCCTGCTTGTCCTGGCTCCCCAATCCGTCCAGGAAGCAGTTGATTTAACTCTGGAAGCTTTTGATCTTGCGGATAAATATCGCAACCCCGTAATGATTTTAGGTGATGGTATGATCGGGCAGATGATGGAGCCAGTTGAATTTAAAAAGGAAATCTCTCCAGAGGATCTCCCGAAAAAAGAATGGGCAACTGTGGGCAATAAAGGGCGCAAGCCCAACGTTATTAACTCTCTAAGTCTCCAGGCTGAAAAACTGGAAGAACTGAACCTTCGGTTGCAAAAGAAATATGTGCAGATGAAGGAAGAGGAAGTCCGGGTCGAAACCATCAAAACCGAGGATGCTGATTATGCAATCGTTGCCTTCGGCTCAATGGCCAGGATTGCTCTGAGCGCTGTCGAAAGAGCGAGGGAAGAAGGAATTAAAGTGGGGTTAATCCGGCCCATCTCTTTATTCCCTTACCCCGAACAGGTTGTGGGGAAAGTAGCCGAGCAGGTTAAGTTTTTGCTCACAGTAGAGATGAGCTGTGGCCAGATGGTAGAAGATGTTCGTCTCTCAGCAAACGGCCGTTGCCCGGTATATTTCTACGGAAGAAGTGGAGGGGTAGTTCCGACCTCCCAGGAGATTTATGAACAACTAATGGAGCTAGTAAGGGGTGAAAAGGAATGAAAATCGTAGCTAAAAGACCCGAATCCCTGGCGGATAAACCCACTCACTACTGTCCCGGGTGTACTCACGGGATAGCTCACCGCCTGGTGGCAGAGGTAATAGATGAGATGAATATCCGGGAAAAAACAATAGGTGTTGCCCCTGTTGGCTGTGCAGTATTAGCTTACGAGTACTTCAATTGTGATTTCCAGCAGGCAGCTCATGGTCGAGCCCCTGCTGTTGCTACAGGAATAAAGCGGGTAAATCCAGAGAACTTTGTTTTTACCTACCAGGGTGATGGAGACCTGGCTTCTATTGGAACAGCGGAAATAGTCCACGCAGCGATGCGGGGAGAGAATATTACAACAATCTTTATCAACAACGCCATTTATGGAATGACCGGTGGACAGATGGCTCCAACAACGATGATCGGGCAAAAGACAACTACATCACCCTATGGAAGGGATGCTAAATCAGCCGGTAATCCGATCAGGGTTGTGGAGATGCTCGCTACCCTCAAGGGTTCTGCCTATCTTTCCCGGGTTGGTTTGTTTAATAATAAGGAAATCAAAAAAGCTAAAAAGGCAATCAGGAAAGCTTTTGAGACCCAAAAAGCCGGCCAGGGGTTCTCACTGGTTGAACTTCTTTCAACCTGTCCTACCAACTGGGGTATGAATCCCACTGAAGCCCTGGATTGGGTTGAAAGTAATATGGTTCCTTATTATCCCCTCGGCGAGTTTAAAACACCGGAAGGAGGGGATAGCAAGTGATGAAGGAAATTATCATTGCAGGATTTGGTGGTCAGGGAGTAATGCTGATGGGTCAGGTCCTGGCTGGAGCAGGAATGATAGAAGGAAAAGAGGTTTCCTGGCTTCCTTCCTATGGTCCGGAAATGCGGGGAGGAACGGCTAACTGTCACGTTATAGTCTCCGAGGAACGAATCGGCTCTCCTTTTGTATCTTCCCCGGATGTTGTCGTAGCAATGAACCTGCCCTCTATGGATAAATTTGCTCCCCAGCTAAAAGAAGGAGGGCTCCTGATTATCAATAGTTCCCTTATTGATGATGAGCCGGAACGTAAGGATATTCGGGTAATAAAAATCCCCGCTAATGAACTGGCAGCTGAAGTCGGTAGTGATAGAGCCGCAAATATGGTTGCTCTGGGAGCAATAATAGAAAAAGTAAAAATTGTAGAAGTTGACTCAATAATTTCTTCCCTGAAAAAAAATCTACCCGAACGCCACCATAAATTAATTCCCCTGAACGAAGAAGCCCTCAAGAGAGGCATGGAGGCGGCCCGGGAATAAGTAGAGGTGAGCCAATGATTGACGAAAAAAGATTGGAACAGTTTTTTGTCGAGATGGTCAAAATTTACAGTCCATCAGGGGGAGAAAGAAAACTTGCTGATTATGTAAAAAACCATCTGCAAAAACTGGGGCTGGAAGTAAAAGAGGACAATACAGGAGAAAAAACCGGAGGAAATGCGGGAAACATTATTGCCTACCTGCCTGGAAAGAACAAGGATGGCCCTACAATTTTGTTTACTGCTCACCTGGACCGGGTGGAACCCGGTGAAAATATAGAACCTGTTCAGGGAGACGGAATTTTTCGCTCTAAGGGTGAAACTATTCTTGCTGCAGATGATATTTCCGGAATTGCTCCAATCTTTGAAGCTCTTTACACTATTAAAGACCAAGGATTGGACCACTATCCCGTGCAGCTCGTTTTTACAGTATCGGAAGAGGTTGGCCTGTTAGGAGCAAAAAACCTTGAAGAGGGAACTCTGAAAGCTGATTTTGGATATGCCTTTGATTCCAATGGGCCCGTTGGCAACATTATAATCAAGGGCCCGACCCACAACAGTATTAAGGTAAAAATTAAAGGGAAAGCAAGTCACGCTGGAGTAAGTCCAGAGGAAGGGATCAATGCCATCAAGGTTGCCAGTGTTGCTCTGGCTGAAATTGAGCAGGGAAGAATAGATTCTGAAACCACTTCCAATATTGGAACCATAAAGGGAGGTAAGGCCCGTAACGTTGTTCCAGATGAGGTGGAAATGGCTGGTGAGGTCCGCAGCCACGATCCAGAAAAGCTCAGTGGAGAAACGGAAAAAATGGAAAATATTTTCCGGAAAGCAGCGGAAAAGTATGGAGCAAAACTGGAGTTCGAAGCAGAAAATCTTTATCCCTCCTTTGAGTTTTCTGCTGAAGAAGAGGTTGTGAAAAGATGTAAAAAAGCCCTGGAAAAACTGGGCAAAGAAGCCAACCTTTTAGCCAGTGGTGGTGGAAGTGATGCCAATATATTTAATGGCAAGGGTGTTCCCACACTTAATCTGGCAACAGGGATGGAAAAAGCCCATTCCACTGATGAATATATTCCTTTTTCCGACCTGGTGGATCTTTCAAAGTTGATAGTAAATATTCTCAGAGACTGAAGTGGGTTAAGCAAAAGGAAAAGGGTGGTCAAAGTGAACTCAGACCCGGAAGAAATTTTCTCTGGGAAATTGCTTCATCTGGTTAAGCTTGAAAGCAAATACGAGTGTGTTATTCACCCGGGAGCTGTGGTGGTTCTTCCCGTTTTAAATGACGGCGGTGTGGTTTTGGTCAGGCAATTTCGACCGGCGGTAAATGATTTTATTTTAGAATTACCGGCAGGATTATTGGAACCAGGAGAAGAACCAATAGAAACGGGGAGAAGAGAACTGCTGGAAGAAACCGGTTACAGATGTAACAAGATTGAAATTCGGCAGAAGTTTTTCACAACTCCCGGGTACAGCAATGAAGAGCTGTTTTTGTGTCTTGCTTCTGGCCTGGAGTTTTCGCAGCCAGTCCAGGAAGAGGGGCTGGAAGAGGTTATTATGGATAAAAAGGAAATAAAAGAAGGGCTACAAAAAGGTATTTTCAACGATGCCAAGACCATCATCGGGCTCCAAATGTATTTACAGGAGTTTGAACAGTGCTGAGCTTTTGTGATCTGCATGTCCACCTGGGGCGGGCTTCGGGAAAACCCGTGAAAATTACCGCTTCTTCGGGGTTAACCCTGAACCGGGCCATCGATCACGCAGAGAAAATAAAAGGACTTAATGTTCTGGGGATAATAGATGCAGCCTGTGACGGAGTTTTAAAGGAATTCAAGGGATTGCTCGCCGAGGGATCCCTGGAAGAATGTCCAGGGGGAGGCCTGAAAACGGCCCGCGGTCTTTTGCTTATCCCCGGTTCGGAATGGGAAATGGACATCGAGGGGACCCGGGTTCATTGTTTGGCATTTTTCCCGGGGATGGGAGAATTGGAAGCCTATAACTCCTATTTAAGGGAAAAAGTAAGGAATCCGGGTCTTAGTACTCAGTTTTTACGTGACGGATTTCACAAAGCTTTTTCAATGGTCGGGCGCCTGGGCGGGCACCCTGGGCTGGCCCATGCTTTTACCCCTTTCAAAGGTTATTTTGGTCAACTGGATAGTTTTTTACCCCTGGGGGAATATGCTAAAGGGGTGGATTTTGTAGAGCTGGGCTTGAGTGCAGACAGTACCCTTGCGGACCGGATAAAAGAATTGCAAAAAATTCCTTTCCTAGTTGGATCTGATGCTCACTCCTCTCCCAACATTGCCCGGGAGTACCTGGAAATTGACACTACTGTAAGGGATTTTGAACAACTTTTTCAAATTATACTGTCTGGAAAGGGGATAAAAGCATTCCGTGGTTTTCCCCCTGCCCTGGGCAAATATTACAAGACCAGGTGTCGCCAGTGTGGTTTTACCCCTGGGGAAGACGAGAGAAAAAACTGCCCCAGATGCTTGAAACCGACTCTGGTTCAGGGAGTTTCCAATCGGATTGAAAAATTATCTGATACTGAAAAACCTTTAACTGGCAGGGCTCCATACTTTTATCATATCCCTCTTCACCTTTTGCCCGGGTTTGGACCAAAGACTTTAGATGTTCTTTACAAAAACCTTGGTTCAGAAATGGAGATAATCCATAATATTTCTCCAGAGCAACTGGAAAGGTTTTTAGATAAAAAAAGGGTAGAGATGATTTTGCGACTGAGAAGAGGAGGGCTGGAAATTGAATGTGGCGGAGCAGGCAGCTATGGAAAGGTAAAAAAATGATGCCCGAACAGGGTGTCTTGGTACAAAGTTTGCTCAATAATTAACAAGCAAGGAAGAAAAGGAGGTAATAACAGCATGATTATCGGTGTACCTAAGGAAATTAAGGACAAAGAAAATCGCATAGCGATTACCCCCGCTGGAGTCAAAGCACTGACCTCCAGTGGCCACGAGGTTTTCGTTCAGAAGGATGGGGGCCTGGGCAGTGGCATCAGTAATGAAGATTTTGAGGCAGCAGGAGCAAAAATGGTCTCCCGGGAAGAAGCCTGGGATACCGAAATGGTTATCAAGGTAAAAGAACCTGAAGCGGAAGAATACAAATTCTTCAAAGAAGGACAGATCTTGTTTACTTTCCTTCACCTTGCAGGTGTTCCCAAAGAATTAACCCTGTCCCTGATGGAAAAGAAAGTTGTCGCAATTGCCTACGAAACTGTTGAGGACAAGCAGGGTGGTTTACCTCTCTTAAACCCAATGAGCGAAGTTGCCGGCCGTCTTGCTCCCCAGATGGGTATCCGCTACCTGGAAAAGCACCATGGTGGAAAAGGAGTCCTTCTCGGCGGCGTTCCGGGTGTTGGACCTGCCAAGGTTACTATTATCGGTGGAGGGACTGTTGGAATTAACTCGGCCAAAATGGCCCTGGGCCTGGGTGGAGAAGTTACCATTATGGATGTTAGCCACAAGCAGATGCAGTATCTGGACGATATTTTCCGCGGCCAGGTCAAGACAATTATGTCCAACAGTCTCAATATTGCCGAGGCAGTAAAAGATTCTGACCTGGTTATCGGTGGAGTTCTTCTGCCTGGCGCCAAGGCTCCCAGCCTGGTCACAGAAGAAATGGTTAAAACAATGGAACCCGGTTCGGTCATAGTTGACGTGGCGATTGACCAGGGTGGTTGTGTAGAGACTGCAAGGCCCACTTCTCACAGTGACCCTGTTTACACCGTCCACGATGTAATCCATTACTGTGTAGTAAATATGCCTGGTGCAGTACCCCGGACTTCAACCTATGCTCTGACCAATCAAACCCTACCCTATGCCCTGCGCATAGCCAATAGCGGTTACAAAAAGGCAATTCACCAGGATCCTGGTCTGGCCAAAGGAGTCAATGTCCTCAATGGCAAGGTGACCTACAAGGCGGTTGCCGATGCCCTGGATCTGGAATATTATCCATTAAGCTAGGCTGAAAAGCCCCCTTGCTCGGCAGGGGGCTTTTTTGGTGGGAGGAAAAAGTGGCTCTTATAAGGAATATTAAAAGGAGATGGAGAAAACAAAAGGAGGTGGGACAATGGGAAGGGTATTTTTACTAGTGCTGGATGGTTTCGGCGTGGGGGCCATGCCTGACGCAGAGAAATTTGGCGATGCGGGTAGTAATACCTTCGGACATATTCTGGAAAAACACCCCGATTTACCCCTGGTTAATATGCAGAAATTGGGTCTTTTCAATATAATTGAATCACCCCGAGCAATAACTTCCCCAAGAGGTGGTTTTGGGCGGATGGCCCTTGCTTCACCTAATAAGGACACTACTTCGGGACACTGGGAGTTGAGCGGGTTGGTTTTACAAAAAGCTTTTCCCACTTTCGGTGAGGGTTTTCCCGAGGAATTGATGGAAGCCTTTGTCCAGGAAACGGGGCATGGATACCTGGGAAACAAAGTAGCTTCGGGCACCGAAATAATTAAAGAGCTGGGTCCCGAACACGAAAAAACCGGCAAACCAATTGTATATACATCAGCAGATAGTGTTTTTCAAATAGCCGCCCACGAAAAAATTATTTCCGTTGATGAACTTTACCGGATCTGTGAAATAGCGAGGGGGCTTTTGAAAGATGAGTGGGCAGTTGGCCGGGTCATCGCGAGGCCCTTTGTTGGAAAAGAGGGGGATTATACCCGAACCCACCGGAGAAAAGATTTTTCCCTGGAACCACCCCGGAAATTACTTCTTGATTATTTAGAAGAAGTAGGCCGGGCGGTAGTTGTTGTAGGGAAACTGGAAAATATATTTTCGGGAAGAGGGATTTCCCGCTCTGTTCCCACGGAAAATAACGCGGATGGAATGGAGAAATTGCTGAAAGAGGCAAAAACATCCCGAGATGATTTGATTTTTACCAACCTGGTTGATTTTGATATGCTTTATGGGCACAGGAATGATATTGATGGATTTGCCCGGGCTCTATTGGAATTTGATAAGTTCCTGCCCTCCTTTTTAGCAGAAATGGAAAAAGAAGATATTCTAATAATAACAGCAGACCATGGAACGGATCCTGGCTTTGATTCAACTGACCATACCAGGGAATATGTTCCGTTGCTGGTCTGGGGGCCTGCCCTAAAGGAAAATGTAGATTTAGGAACCCGGTCAACACTGGCAGATGTGGGAGCAACGATTGCAAGCTTTTTTGCCCTTGATTGCAAGCTCGATGGCAAAAGTTTTTGGGACCAAATTAAAGGCAAGGAGGAATAAAAATGGTTGAAGAGATGAAGAAGATTAAAGAAGGAATCCAGTTTCTCAAGAAAAAAAAGATAACCAAACCCAAGGTTGGGCTGATTCTTGGCTCGGGCCTGGGGGACTTAGCCAATGAAGTGGAAAGGAAAACAACTGTCCCTTACGAAGAAATTCCCCACCTTTCCCCTTCAACCGTTACCGGCCATAGTGGGCAGTTTGTTTTTGGTTTTTTGAATAATATACCTGTAGCAATGATGCAGGGGCGCTACCATTATTACGAAGGCTATTCTCCCCAGGAATTAGTCAGGCCTATGCGGATAATGGCCCAGATGGGTATTGAAGTTTTAATTGTTACCAATGCGGCCGGAGCTGTAAATACCAATTTTAACGTGGGAGACTTCATGTTTATTTCTGATCACATTAACTTTATGGGAATTAATCCCCTGCGGGGGGTTAACCTTGATGATCTGGGTCCCCGGTTTCCAGATATGAGCAAGGCCTATGATCCAGAGTTAATTGAGGTTGGGGAAACCGTGGCCAAAAGTATTGGTAAAATGACCAGAAAGGGCGTTTACACGGCATTTGCGGGACCCTGCTTTGAAACGCCGGCAGAGATTAAAATGGTGGGCCGGTGGGGAGGAGATGCGGTAGGCATGTCTACCGTTCCCGAGGTTATCGCAGCCAACCACATGGGTATCCGGGTCCTGGGGATATCCTGTATAACAAATATGGCTGCAGGGACCCTTCCTGAACCATTGAGCCATGAAGAAGTCATGGAAGTTGGAGAAAAGGTCAAACCTGAATTCAAAAAACTGATCAAGGGGATTTTAGCTGAAGGAGTTTTGTAAATGCAAACCTATGATTTAATAATTAAAAAAAGGGATGGGCATGAGTTAGAACCGGAAGAGATCGAATTTTTGATTTCTGGTTATGTCCAGGGAAAAATCCCGGAATATCAAATGGCTGCACTGGTCATGGCAATATATTTCCAGGGGATGGGAAAAGAGGAAACCGTTGCCCTTACCCGTGCTCTTGTTAATTCAGGAGAAACAATTGATCTTTCAGGAATAAAAGGAACAAAGATTGATAAACATTCCACAGGAGGGGTAGGGGACAAGGTAAGCCTGGTCCTGATCCCCCTCCTTGCTTCCCTTGGTTTTAAAGCCTCCAAAATGTCGGGCAGGGGGCTTGGGCATACCGGCGGGACCGTTGATAAACTGGAGGGTATTCCCGGCTTTCGAACTGATTTGAACAAAAAAGAGTTCATAGACCAGGTAAACAGGGTTGGAGCGGCAATGATTGGGCAAACAGGAAACCTTGCTCCTGGTGATAAAAAGCTTTATGGGTTGAGAGATGTTACAGGGACAGTTGATTCCATCCCTCTCATAGCCAGCAGCATTATGAGTAAAAAGATCGCTGGGGGAGCTGAAAACATTATTCTGGATGTTAAATTCGGGAAAGGTGCTTTTATGCAGGAAATTGATAAGGCTCGTTTCCTGGCCGAAACCATGGTTGAAATAGGGAAGGGAATGGGCAGAAAAGTCAGGGCCATTCTTTCCAGTATGGAACAACCCCTGGGAAGAGCGGTCGGTAATAACATTGAAGTAATTGAAGCAATAAATTGCCTGAAGGGAGAAGGGCCAGAAGATTTGCGAGAGGTAGTTATTTCCCTGGCTCAGGCAGCATTTCAACTCGAGCACACCGATGAAAACAGGGAAAAAACCCGGGAAAAAATTGAAGCAGAATGGAAAAAAGGGAAACCCTGGGATAAATTCCAGGAAATTGTCCAGGCCCAGGGAGGAAACCTTCCCCCTGAATTCCCTCTTGCTACCGAATTTAATTTTAAGGCTGATAGGACGGGTTTTGTATTTGGCCTTGACGCCCGATTAATCGGGCGCTGCAGTGTTGTTCTCGGCGCAGGTCGCAAAACCAAAGAAGAAGAAATTGACCATGAGGTGGGTATTTATCTCCGAAAAAAGATAGGTGAAAGGGTACAAAAGGGAGACGTGTTGGCCTCAATTTATGCTCGGGATCAACAAATTTTCCAGCAAGCAGAACCTCTCCTGCAAAAGGCCTGGTTGATTGAGAAAGAAAAACCTGAAATCGGCCAACTGATCGGGGATACAATTTATTGATTTAAGAAAAATCCCCGATATGACCGAATAGACGGGTTTTAAGTACTCTTATTTTTGCTCACCAATAGTTAAGGGGTTTGATTCTCCCTGATAATCGCCATTATCCTCTTATTTAGGACCAAAGGCAATTTGACCGAAAGGGAAATGTGTGGTAAACTTACTTTCAAAGGAAAATGGCTTGTAAAGCGGTTGTCCAAGCAACCGCTTTGTTTTTACCTAAAGATTTGGGAGGAATTAATGATGGATTTGCCAGCAACTTTAGAAAAGTGTGATGGAGAGTACTATTTAGGAGGTTGTAAGCTGGAAGAATTGACCAGGGAATATGGTACTCCGCTTTTGGTAATGGACGAAGAAACAATCCGGAGTAATGCTCGTTATTACCTGGATAATCTCAAACAGTATTACCCTCAAAGCAATGTATATTATGCCTCTAAGGCTTTTTTAAATATGGGAATATGTAGAATAATGGAAGAAGAGGGAATGGGCCTGGATGTAGTTTCCGGTGGAGAATTATATACTGCTCTCAGTGCCGGATTTCCCGCTGACAGAATAATAATGCACGGCAATAATAAAAGCAGGCGAGATATTATTCAGGCTATCAGATCCGGGATCAGGGCTATTGTCGTGGATAACGATGATGAACTCGATAGGATTGAAAAGATTGGTAAGGCAATGGGGAGTAACGTTCCTGTTATGCTTAGAGTTGTCCCTGCCCTGGAAGCGGTAACCCATCCTCACCTGCAAACCGGTATGGGTTCCAAGTTTGGCTTTAAAATGCATCAGGGACAGGCCAGAAAAGCCCTGCGTAAATTGTCCCGTTCTGATGTTATGAAACCGGTTGGTCTTCACTGCCACCTTGGTTCTCAGATTACTGATTCTGAAATTTACCTGGAAGCAGCAGAAGAAGTTTTATTACTCGCATCTGAATTCAAACATTTGTGGACTGAAGGGTTTGCTTTAAACCTTGGTGGTGGTTTTGCTGTTGCCCACAATGAGGAAGAAGAGAGCTTTGCCTTTGAGAGTTTTCTACCCGTGATAGCTCAAAAAGTTATTTCCTTAAGCCGGGAATTAAATCTGCCCCTTCCTACCCTGGAATTTGAACCGGGCCGGAGTATCATGGCTACCGCCGGAGTAACTCTCTATACTCTAGGAGCCCGGAAAGAAGTTGAAGGCCTGGGGACTTTTGTCCCGGTTGATGGGGGAATGTCTGATAATATTAGACCGGCCCTGTATGAAGCAGAATACAATGCTTTTGTGGTGAACAAAGGTGCGGAGAGAAGAGACCGGGAAAAGGTGACTATTGCTGGACGTCTATGTGAATCTGGCGATAACCTGATCAACGGGATTGACTTGCCCAGAATTAAAGCAGGTGATTTACTGGCTGTAACCTGCACCGGTGCCTATACCTACCCCATGGCTTCTAACTACAACGGGTTACCCCGCCCAGCAGTTGTCCTGGTAGGTAACGGGAAGGCCAGCACGTTAATAAAAGGGGAATCTTATGAAGATCTCCTGCAAAACCAGGAAATACCTGCTCATCTCCAGAAGGATGAAGATCAATACATGGCCCTTTAGAGATAAAATCCGCCGGTGTAGTCGGCGGGTTTTTTTCTGAAAAAACTAGCAAGGGTTTGACTTAATGCAAAAGAGGTAAAAAATGTTCCCCAGGAAGATCTGGTCAGCTTTAACCCGGATATTTTGAGGGATTTCCAGGAGACTTAACTGAATTACCATTAAAGGGAAAAGAGCACAAAATTAACTCTCCGCGAGGAGAGTTTTTTGCTTTGAATATAATTTTAAGAAATTTGTTTAAAATTTTAAACAGAAAAGGCAGGTATATTAACGGCTTTACAGAAACTATTATAGAATTGTGTCCAAAATTATGGCCAGAAAAGGAGCTGACAAACAGTGAACAAAAAACCATTAATTGGAATTACAGCAACGCAGGAAAAAGGTGATTCACCGGCAAGTTATCAAATCGGGAGACATTATGTTAAAGGAATTGCCGCGGTAGGAGGAACTCCGGTCATTCTTCCTCTTTTGCAGGATAAAGAACAAATTAAGGAGATGGCCAAAAGACTTGATGGTCTCCTGATCTCGGGAGGGGTTGACATGGACCCCTTGATTTTTGGAGAAGAACCCCATCCCAAGATGGGCCGCATTGATCCGGAGCGAGATTTTTTTGAAAAAAACATCCTGGAAAATTTCCTAGAAGAAGATAAGGCGGTTTTTGGGATTTGCCGGGGTTGTCAGATTATTAATCTGGTTTTAGGTGGGACAATTTACCAGGACATAACTTCCCAAATGGATAGCGAGTTAATCAAACATTCCCAAAATGCTCCTCGCTGGTACCCTACCCATTCAATTGAAGTGGAAAAAGGATCCAAGTTGAGTAAAGTATTGGGAGATGGCAAAATCAAGGTAAATTCTTTCCACCATCAGGCAATAAAGGAGGGCGCTCCCGGGTTTTTTGTGAGTGCCAGGGCTGCTGATGGAGTAGTTGAGGCTATTGAATCCAAAAATGGACAGTTTCTGGTAGGGGTGCAGTGGCATCCCGAGCACCTCTGGGAAAGGGACCAGAAAACCCTCGCTCTTTTCCGAATGTTTATTGACCACTCAAGGAGGTAAGTAAAATGGAGCAAGCCTGGAATGGGGATAACCCAGACCTACTGGCCATGGTCGCCAATCACCTGGAAGAAGGGGTAATTGTTGTTGACCGGGAAGGCCATATAATCGTTTATAATAACGTTGCTCGTTCAATATTCGGGATTGATCCCCGGGTTGGGCCCGGCCATTCCCCAGGCCAGCTTATGCCCGGTGATTTGGTCCTGATTATTGATAATGCCCTTGGTGAAGATGATGGCCAATTAGAACCAAACAGCCTGAATATTTTGGGGATTTATCCTGGTGATGTAAAAAAAGGACAGGGGTTTTTGGCCATGGGTGAATTTGGGGCCAGGACAGGTGAGGGTTGTATTGAACTCGCTCCCCGGGAACAAATGCAAACCCATTTCCAATCTGAATGGAGGGGGCGCTCTGTTGAACTCCTTCTGGATCGAGCCCGGAAACTAATGAACATAACAATAGACAGGAAACAATTTCCATATGAATACAAGGTTGCTGCTGGCCACATGGTTATCCTGGATGGTGAAACAAGGGAAGTTAAGTTCTACCAGGCCAGGGGTTACACGGCCAGAGGAGAGGATATGGGGGACATTTTAAAAGGGAAGCGCTTTGGAGCAAAAGGTCCAACTGCTCCAGTGCCTCACTTACGAGGTAGAAATTTAAGGGAAATCCATCCCCAGAACGAGGAAATTGTCCAGTTAATTCAGTACCTTCAACAAAAAAAAGAAATAAACTCCCAGGTGGAGTATGAACTCAATGGTGTCCCGGTCCGCTGTCGGACCAGGACTCTGGCCAGTGGTGATGATATTGTGGGTGGACTGCTTTTAATTGAGGATATTTCGGAACTTAAAAACCTGTCTTCCGAAAGGGACCGGGCTTTGGCTACGGTTCGAAGTCTGGAAGACCGTCTGACTGGGGATTATCAAAAACCGCGCGAATTTTCCAAAATAGTTGGGCATAACCCGGAATTTCTCAATGTCGTTCGCATGGCCGATCGGGCGGCCCGTTCCAATTCAACAATCCTTCTTTTGGGAGAGAGTGGAACCGGGAAGGGGCTTTTTGCCCGGGGGGTTCACGATGCTAGCAATAGAAAAGATGGACCTTTTGTCCAGGTTAACTGTGCTGCAATTCCCGAATCTCTCTTGGAAAGCGAATTATTTGGTTATCAGGATGGGGCCTTTACCGGGGCCAAAAAAAGCGGGAAACTTGGTAAATTTGAAATGGCCAACAAGGGGACACTTTTTCTGGATGAGATAGGGGATCTGAGCCTGTCTCTGCAGGCAAAACTATTACATGTTTTGCAGGATCAGACCATTCAAAGACTTGGTGGAGTGGAACCGATTGAACTGGATATTCGGATAATAGCGGCGACCAATCAAAATCTGGAAGAAGCAATGATGAAAAAGGAATTCCGGGAAGACCTCTATTACCGCTTGAATATAATCTCCCTGATAATTCCTCCCCTGAGAAGGAGAAAAGATGATATTTTGGATTTAATTCGTTTCCTGCTACCTAAACTGGCCACAAAGGTAGGAAAAGATGTTACCGGGGTTTCGGATGAAGCCCTGCGCTTAATGCTAAATTACGACTGGCCCGGCAATATTCGAGAACTGGAAAATGTCCTGGAACGGGGCATTAACCTGGCTGAGGGGAATATTATTCTCTCTTCTTACCTGCCCCATACCCTGCAGGCAGAAAAAGATGAAGTTGGGGCAGAAAAAGCAGAGGAGCTTGGCCTGTCTCTTGATCAATCGGTGGAAGAAGCAGAAAAAAGAGCCATTATCCAGGCCCTGCATAAAACGGGGGGGAATCGAACTGAAGCAGCCCGCCATTTAAAGGTTGCCCGGACCACTCTTTACAACAAGATGCAGCGGCATGGGATTAACTATAATTGATGCTTTATGTTATAATTAGTTTGGACTGGGGGGAGAATCTATGAAAGCAATAACAACTCATGGGTTAACGGATTTTGATGGCCTGGCGGCAATGGCCCTGGCCAAAAAACTGAATCCCGATTTTCGGGTTTTTCTCCCCCAAAGGTTGAGCAAAGCGGTTCAGGATTTTCTGGCTATATACAAGGATGAGTTTGATTTTTTGGAAGAATTTCCAGGTGATGAAGAAAAGATAACCGAATTAATTTTAGTCGACACCCAAAAAAATCCTTTTCCCCAGGATTCGGATTTTAGGCTCATAATTTATGACCACCATCCCCCATTTGAGTTGACCGAAGGAGTGGATGGAGAGGTAAAAAAAGTAGGGTCAACGACTGCAATTCTTCTGGGCAAAATAATTGAAAAAGGAATGGAACTTACCGAACCGGAAAAGGTTTTAGCCGCAATAGCTATTTATAGCGATACCGTGTCCTTTACTGCAGACTATACTTCCCTGGAAGATTTTCGAGCTGCTCTATACCTCTGGGAAAAAGGTTTTAATATTTCTATTTTGAGAGAATTTCTGCACCTGCCCCTCAATGAAAAACAGCAGGATCTTTTAAACCAACTTTTGGACGAAGGAGAGATCTGGAAAATAAAGGGGTTGAGCATCCATATTTTCCGCCACAAACAAAAGGACTACATGACCGGATTGAATCAAATCGCTCAGACCCTGATTGATATCCGGGATGCAGACGCGGTTTTTTTAATTCTGGAAAATAAAAATCGCCAGTTCGTTGTGGGCAGGGCTATTGTTCCAGAAATCAACCTCGGTCCCATTATGGAAAGGCTTGGCGGCGGTGGTCATCGCGGAGCTGGGTCGGCCCTGGCTAAAGATATTGATGGAAATACTCTAGTCAAAATGCTCCGAGATTACCTGGAAGAGAGTATTGTTACCGAACAAACCGCCCGGGATATAATGTCAAGCCCGGTTAAAACTGTAACTCCGGATACTCCTGTAGAAAAAGCCGAGGAGTTAATGGAATTTTACGGGCATAATGGACTGATCATAGTGGGGGAAAAGGGAATTGAGGGTATATTTTCCCGGAGGGATTTAATAAAGGTTAAAAAACACGGACTGAGCCATGCTCCGGTAAAGGGATATATGAGCAGGAGGGTTCTTACGATTGGACCTGACACATCAATTCCTGAGATACAGGAAATAATGATTAAAAATAATGTTGGTCGACTTCCCGTTCTTGATGCAGAAAATAATTTACTGGGAATTGTGACCCGAAGTGATTTATTAAAAGTTCATCATAAAGAACAGCTCGAAGTTAACCGTTATGGAGGCCAGCTGGTTTTGCCTGAATTAAAAACCTATAATGTCAGGGAGCGGCTGGCTAACTTACCGCCCCGACTGGAGGAAGTTTTTGGAGAAATCAGTGAATGCAGCTCCCAGATCGGAGTCAAGGTTTATGTTGTGGGGGGATTTGTCAGGGACCTTCTTCTGGGCAGAATTAACTTTAATCTGGATTTTATCGTGGAAGAGGAGGGTGTCCTGCTGGCCCGGCAACTTGCTCGCCGTTTGGGAGGCAAGCTTACTCAGTTTGAAGATTTCAATACTGCAACCCTCGAGCTGGAGGATGGCCTGGCCATGGATATTGCCCAGACCAGAAGGGAATATTACGAATATCCTGCAGCCTTGCCTCAGGTTGAACCAGCCTCTCTGAAACAGGATCTTTACCGCCGTGATTATACCGTGAATTCCATGGTAATTTCCCTTTCCGGTGATGAATGGGGACAACTCCTTGACCTTTTCGGAGGCTATCAGGATTTAAAAAAGAAAAGGCTGCAGGTTTTGCATACAATGAGTTTTGTGGATGATCCCCAGCGAATTTTCCGGGGTATCAGTTTGATTTTGCGTTATAATTTTTCTTTTAGCACGGAAACTCGCTCTCTTATGGAAGAGACAATTCAGGCCGATATCTTTCAGAACCTTCCCGCCCTGGTAATCAAGGATAATATCAGGAGATTACTTGACCTTGGCGACTGGGGAAGACTGGGAGAACTATTTGAGGAATTTAAGATCTGGCCAGCTCTGCTACCGTTTTTTCCCCAGGGAATAGAAACTGAAAAAGAGGCCCTTGGTTTTTTGGAAAAGACCTATAAAAAAGATGAGATAAAGAGATTCGATCCCCTTTTATTATTTACCGGATATATCTGCCGAAATGAGCCAGTTCCCGACCGGGATGAGCTTGTTGAAAGGTGGCAGTTGGATAAAAAAGCCAAAAGACTTTTTACAGTAGAAATTGACCTGATCGAATCAACACTGGAAAAAATCAGAAATATGGATAAACCGGCCGAAGTTTTTCAGCTTTTAAGTAAATATACCCGGGATTTTTCTGCAATTCTGGGGGCCCTGGACCGAGAAGAAAAGCTGCAGAGAAAAATTACTGATTTCCTTTTCCGCAGCAGCTTTGAAGAAGTAGAACTTTCCGGGCAGGAACTATTAAAAATGGGCTTTCCCAGGGGCCCGGAACTGGGAAAAGCTTTGCAGGAAATCCGGGCTGCTCGAATTAATGGGGAAGTTTCTTCATTAGACCAGGAAAAAGAAATAGCCAGACGAATTCTCACTGCTCAAGGAGGTAAAAACAGAGATGACTGAAATATTATTAATTATACCGGTAATTTTGCTCTCCCTCTCCATTCACGAGTTTTCCCACGGGAAGGCTGCTGATATGCTTGGAGATCCTACCCCCAGGGCCATGGGAAGGTTGACCTTGAATCCGATAGCTCACCTGGATCCCATCGGTGCCCTGGTCC
The DNA here is from genome assembly GCA_007122335.1 of Bacillota bacterium. Lineage (GTDB taxonomy): Bacteria > Bacillota > Halanaerobiia > B1SED10-174 > B1SED10-174 > T1SED10-26. The sequence continues at coordinate 66,121 of SKTZ01000026.1, read as the reverse complement.
TGCTATTAACTCGCCGCTTTGGGTGGGCCAAACCGGTCCCAATAAACCCGCGGAATTTTAGAAATCCCCAGAGAGATATTCTGATTGTAAGCCTTGCAGGCCCTCTTTCCAATATTGGCCTGGCAATTTTAATATCTTTAATTTTTCGATTTGTCCTGTTTCTGCTGGAAATGGGTTTTATCAACTACGCTGTAGGTAATTTTACTTTCTTTCTGGTTCAGATGATCCAGATTGGGATTATTATCAACCTGGCTCTGGCAATTTTCAACCTGCTTCCAGTCCCTCCCCTGGACGGGTCGAAAATTCTGCGGGGAGTTTTGCCCTACCGCTATCATCAGTACCTTAATTTCCTGGAAGGACCATATGGTTTTATGATTATAATTTTGCTTCTGTTTACGGGAATAATCGGGAGGGTAATTTCTCCAGTAATTTTCTTTTTTTATAATATCCTCATGTTAGGAACATAAACAGAAAGGAGCGGGAAAATGGACAAAAAGAGAGTTCTAAGCGGAAACCGTCCAACCGGGCGCCTTCACCTTGGGCATCTGGTAGGAATTTTAGGTAATTGGGTTGATATGCAGGATCAATATGAATGTTTTTATGAGGTTGCGGATTGGCATGTTTTGACCACCTCAATTGAAAATAGCGGGGCGATAGCTGAAAATACCAGGGAAATGGCAATGGACTGGTTCGCCGTGGGTATTGACCCTGAAAAAAGCACTGTTTTTATCCAGTCCCGGGTCCCTGAACACGCCGAATTGCACCTTCTTTTTTCCATGCTGGCAACGGTTTCCCGCCTTGAACGAAATCCTACCTATAAAGAACAGATTAATGAACTAAACCTTGGCGATCAGGTGAGTTATGGTCTTCTGGGGTACCCTGTTTTGCAGGCAGCGGATGTTTTGATTTATCGGGCTCATGCTGTTCCCGTTGGAGATGATCAGTTGCCTCACCTTGAATTTACCCGGGAAATGGCCCGTCGTTTTAATTACCTGTTCGGGGAAGTTTTTCCAGTACCGGAACCAAAGCTTACCAAAACAGCGAGATTGCCTGGAATTGACGGGCGCAAAATGAGCAAAAGTTATGGTAACGCAATTTTCCTTACTGATGACCCGGATACAGTTCACAAAAAGGTCTGGAATGTAATAACCGATCCCCAGAGAATCCGCCTGAAAGATCCTGGAAACCCGGAGGTTTGCAATGTGTATTCCTTTTACAAGGTCTTTGCCGAAGACCGGGTGGAACGCGTTGGTCGGGAATGCAGGAACGCTGAACGGGGCTGTACTGCCTGCAAAAAAGAACTAGTTGAGATCCTGATAGACCTACTGACACCAATCCAAAAGGAGAGAAAGAAGTTCGAGCAGGATCCAGGCCTGGTTGAGGACTACCTGGCAAGGGGAACTGAAAAGGCCCGGGAAGAAGCTTCGGCTACTATGAGAATTGTAAGGCAAAAGATCGGTGTCGGGAGGATTTAAAGTGCAGTACAACCTCAGGCTGGATACTTTTGAAGGACCCCTGGATTTACTGGTCCACCTGATAGAAAAAAACCAGCTGGATATAAGTGAAATTTCCCTGAGAAAGGTTGCCCAGCAATACCTGGATTATTTGAACCGGATGGAAGAAATGGACCTGGAGGTGGCCAGTGAGTTTTTGATGCTTGCAGCAGAACTTGTCCAGTTAAAAACAAAAACCCTGCTCCCCGGTGGCAAAAAGAAAAGGGGAAGTCCCCCTGTTGAAACGGATCTGGTTAAAAGACTTTTTTTCTACCGGCGGGTTAAAAAAGTAACGGAACTCCTTAAAGACCTTGAAGAAAAAAGACTCGGTGTTTATGAGCGCAATTCCGATCATTTAATATATTTCCTGAGTCGATATGAAGACCAGGAAAAACAGAGAGAAAACCCTCTTGAAGGGATCCATTTAAAACAGGTTGTTGCTGCTTTTAACCGGGCCAGGATTGATGCAAGGGCCCGGAAAAAAAGAGAAAAGTCACGGGAAGAAAAATGGCAGGAACTCGAGGGAGAAACCTATACCATTACTGAAAAAATGGAAGAGATCCTTGACTTCTGCCAGAAGTTTCCCCGCGGTTTCCCTTTTGGGAGGATAATAAAAAATATTGAAAACCCCCAGGAAAAAGTTGTTTCCTTTCTTGCCCTATTGGAACTGATTAAGAGCAAGAAGATAAAGATTGGCAGAGGAACAAGCGTCCAAAAACTGATTATCAAGGGAGGTTAGGTTTGAGTGTCCTCTCCGGCAAACTTAAAAGGTGCAGTGGAAGCCCTGGTTTTCCTGGCTTCCGAACCAGTTAATATTGATGAAATGGCCCAGGCCCTGGAGGTTGATCCGAGGGAAATAAGCCAGGCAATCGAAGAATTGAAGCAGGAATATAATGAGGATGAAAGGCGAGGAATTCAGCTTGATGAACTCGCCGGGGGATATATTTTTTCTACAAGGCTTGAGTTTGGAGAATATATTCGCCGCCTGCATAAACCAAAATTAAAACAGAGAATTACCCAGGCTTCACTGGAAACCCTGGCTATAATAGCCTATCGCCAACCCATAACCAGGGCAGAAATTGAAGATATCAGGGGAGTTAAAGCGGAAAAAGCATTGTTTACCCTGGTCAAAAAAGACCTGATTAAAGAAGTTGGCCGCCTGGAAAAAACAGGGACGCCCATTCTCTACGGAACTACTGACGCCTTCCTGAAGCACTTCGGGCTTTCGGATATTGAACAGTTGCCCGACCCCGATGGTTTGCGTGGGGAAGGCGGACCAGATCTGCACAAAGAAAGTCCTGATGAGGAAGAAACGAGAGAAGGGGATAGGTAGGCAGCCCCTTTTTCTTATTTTCCGCGAGAAAAATTAAAGGATTTGACATAAAACCAACAGGGCCCCAACCTGAATGGTGTACTGGCAGAAAAGTTGCTCCCTACATAGAAAGAAAAAATTCATCGCCTACTGCTGGAAAGTAGGAGGGCTGAAGGGGGTATGGATGTGGAAAGATTACAAAAAATTCTGGCCCGGCGTGGTGTAGCCTCCCGGCGAAAAGCCGAAGAATATATTACCGCAGGCCGGGTTGCTGTCAATGGGGAAATTGTGCGGGAACTCGGGACCAGAGTTGATCCTGATAAGGATGTTATTACTGTTGATGGGAAAACTATTGCTAAGGCCAGGATGGTTTATCTTGCTTTCCATAAACCGCTTTATTGTATTACAAGTAAAACTGATCCCCAGGGCAGGCCGACCATAATGGATTTTCTGCCCCCCGCATATCAAAATCTGCATCCTGTGGGGAGGCTGGACTGGAATACCGAGGGGCTTTTGCTTCTTACCAATGATGGAGAATTAACCTTCAAAATAACTCACCCCAGCCATGAAATTAAAAAAACCTACCTGGTTTGGACAGAACCTGGCGTGGGAAAGAAAGAATTGGAAAAACTGGCAGGGGGGATCAAGCTGGAAGATGGAGAGACTTCTCCTGGTCGCGCCCGCCTAATTGAACCGGGTTTAATTGAACTCACCATCCACGAAGGAAGAAACCGGCAGGTAAGACGGATGATGGGAGCCCTTAACCTTCCAGTTAAAAGGCTCAAGCGAATTTCTATGGGCCCCATTGAGTTGAAAGACCTGCCTGCGGGGAAATTTCGCAAGCTAACCCCAAAAGAAATTGAGAAATTAAAGAAAGGGCCGGGCAGTTGATTTAGAAAGGTTTATCACGACTTGTGTAGAATTACTATAATATATAATAGATTACTTGCCGTTGTCCTAAAATATGCAGCTGAGTACAAAAAAAAGGGGGAAAAAAGGTGGAACTTTTGAAGGTATCAGCAAAATCAAAACCCAAAGCAGTAGCAGGCGCCCTTGCGGCAGTGTTGAGAAATGAAAATCGGGTGGAAATGCAGGCTATTGGAGCAGGAGCTATTAACCAGGCGGTGAAAGCCATAGCTATCTGTCGGGGTTATGTGGCCCCAAATGGGATTAATCTGGTGATGTATCCTTGCTTTGCCGAGATCGAGATAGATGGGGAGGAGCGGACTGCAATCAAATTTATAGTTGAGGCGCGCTAATTTTTGCTGATGAGCTGGAGAAATGGGGGAAGAAAATGCACATCAAGGGCATCACACTTAACGGGTTTAAATCTTTCCCGGATAAGGTGACAGTCTGGTTTGACAGGGAAATAACGGCGGTTGTTGGACCGAATGGTAGTGGTAAGAGCAATATAGTTGATGCAATCCGCTGGGTTTTAGGAGAGCAAAGCGCTAAAACGCTTCGCGGCGGAAAAATGGAGGATTTGATTTTTTCGGGGACACTAAAAAGAGGTCCGAAAAAATCTGCTGAAGTAACCTTGATTTTGGATAATTCCATGGGGGAATTACCTCTGGCTGAAGACGAAGTCCGGATAACCAGGAGAGTAAACCAGACTCATGGAAGCAATTACCTTTTGAATGGAGAAGGTTGCCGGCTTAAAGATATAGAAAATCTGCTTATGGATGGTGGCATGCGTAAAGATTCCTCCTCAATCCTGGGTCAGGGGAAAATTGAAACAATTCTGATGAGTAAACCCTCGGACCGCAGGGAACTTTTTGAGGAGGCTGCTGGAATAATCAAGTACAAGTATCGCAAGAAAGAAGCCTTCGGCAAACTCGAACATACTCAACAACAACAACGGCGGATCAGGGATATTATCCATGAACTTAATCGGCAGGGCCAGCCCTTAAAAAAACAGGCCCGGACTGCTCGCAAGTACATGGAAATCCAGGGTCGCCTTTTTTTGCTTGAGGTAAACCTCCTCTTAAAAAGATACAATAACTACTCGGCAAGATTGGATGCTCTGCAAACTGAAGTCAAAGCCTGCGAGAAACAGTTTCAGGAAAAAGAGGCTGAATATCAAAAATTTGAAAAAGATTTGCAAGGTGCAAACTCCCGGCGAAAAGAGATTAGCCAGGAGCTGGATAAAACAAGGCAGGAAATTTATCAGCTGGGCAACAAGGCCGAGGTTCTCAGCAATAAGATTGAAATAAACGAGGAGAAGATAAGGGTAAACCGGGAATCCAAAAAGGAAAAATTAAACAACCTTGAAACCCTGGCCCAGAGTTATGCGAGAAAAAAACAGGAGGGGCAGGAAATCGAGGCTGAGCTGGAGGCTAAAAAGGAAAAGGTTAAAGCGCTGGGAGAAAAACTGGAAACATTTTCTCAGGAAGAACAGAAAAAAATTACCCGCGGAGATGAACTCCAACAGAAAAGGGAAGTTCTGAGAGGGGCAATTAAAGATATATTTAATGACCTGAGCAACAAAAGGCAAAAAGTTCAGGAATTAGAAGGAGAAAAAACCCGCCTGGAAACAAGAATCCAGGAGCTGGAAACAACCAGGGAAACAGTAAAACAAAATATAGCTGAGTTAAAAAATAATCTTGCCCAAAGCAAGGCAAACCTGGACGAGAAAAAGAGAGAACTGGAAAAGCACAGAGAGAAAGATAAAAAAAATAATGGAAAATTAAACAAAACCCGGACCGAACTTCAAGACATGTCCAGGGAAAAAGAAGAATTGCAAAAAGATTTGGAAAGTGTTCGGAACCAGCTTGTGGTTATAAGTGATTTCCGGGAAAAAGGGCGGGGCTACCACGGGGGAGTAAGGGCTGTCCTGGAAGCAGCCCAGTCCAAAAAACTGGAAGGAATTCTGGGGATTGTTTCTGAATCCTTCGAAGTTGATGGCCGTTACTCGGAGGCCATAGCTGCGGCCATAGAAGGCCGGGAACAAAATATAATAACGGAAACTGACCGGGCAGCAAGGAAAGCAGTTCAGGTGTTAAAAGAAAATAATTCGGGGCGGGCAACATTTTTACCCCTGGATTTAATAAACGAACGTTCTTTGAGCTCTTCTGAGGAAAAAATTTTAAAAGGCCCTGGAATACTGGGCACGGGTCTGGAATTGATCACCTTTTCTCCGGAGCTAAAACCGGTTTTTTCCTACCTCCTGGGAAGAGTGATTGTATCGGAAAAGATGGACCATGCTGTTAAAGCCTCCCGGGGAACAGGGAATAGGTTGCGTTTTGTGACCCTAGATGGGGATATTATTCAACCCGGTGGGGCAATAACCGGGGGTAGTCGTAGAAGGAGAACTCTTTTCAGCGGATCCAGCCAGGAAGCAGATTTAAATAAAACGCTGAAAAAGCTACAAAAGAACATAGATAGTTTGGCAACGAAGCTAAAAGAAAAGGAAACTGAACAGGATAACCTGCGGAAAAAACAAGAAGAGTTCCGGGGGAAAATTTACGAATTACAGCTGGAAGAAAAAGCCCTGGAAAAAGATATTGACCTCCAGGAGAAAAACCTTGTTAAGATGACCGCCGGCCTGGAAGAACAGGAAAAACGATTTAGCCAGCTGACAAAGGACTTGAAAAAGGTAAAACAATCAATTGAAGATGAACAGGGGGCCATAAAAACCTGGCAGGAAAAGGTCCAGGAGAAAAGAAATAAGCTGAATGAATTAGAAAGAGAACTGGAAGAACTGGATTTAAGACGCGGCGAACATCAGAACTCAGTAATGGACCTGAGGGTTGAGATGGCAGAAAACCGCCAGCACTATACCCACCTCCAGGAAAGGCTGGAAAAAAACCGGGAAGAAGTTGAAGAAATAAACGTAGAGCAGCAGGAAAAAGAGGAGCAAAAACAGGCCCTGGAAAAGGCCATTTCCCAGCTTAAGGATAATATTGCCGACTGGAAGGAACAAAAAATCTCCTTCCGCGAGGGAAAAATTAAAAAAGAAGCTCAACTTCAGGAATTAGAAAACCAAAAAATAGAACTGGAAGAAAAGGAAAGCAAGTTGGGAAATGAACTGGAAAAGCTCGAGGAAATTCTGGAAAAAACGGAGAAAAAACTCCACAGCCTCCAGCTCGAAGAAACAAGGCTGGAAGGAGAGCGGGAGAAAATCACCGACTGGCTTGACCGGGAGTATAACCTGAGTATTGAAAACGCCAAAAAACATGCTGATGAAAAACTGGATTTGAACGGCGCAGATAGCGAAATTAAGGAATTGAAACAGAAAAAAGAAAAAATGGGCCCTGTAAACCTGGGGGCAATAGACGAATTCGAAGCCCTGGAGAAACGCCTGAATTTCATGCGGGAACAGCACCGGGATTTGCGGGAAGCCCAGGATACCCTGAACCGGATTATAGAAGGCATTGATCGGACCATGGAAAAGAAATTTTTGAGTACTTTTAAGCGGGTCAGCCGGGAATTCGAGGATGTTTTTAATAAACTATTCCAGGGAGGTAAAGCCCGCCTTTACCTTTCCAATGAGGAAGAACTTCTGGAAACTGGAGTTGAAGTTGTGGCCCAACCGCCCGGGAAAAAACTGCAGAAGTTATCCCTTATGTCCGGCGGGGAAAAAGCTTTAACGGCTATTGCTCTGCTTTTTGCCCTGATGAAAGTGAAACCCTGTCCCTTTTATGTTCTGGATGAAATCGATGCTCCCCTTGATGACGCCAATGTGGATCGGTTCATTTCATTCCTTGGTGACATCAACGAATTGTCCCAGTTTATCATTATTACCCACCGCAAGAGGACTATTTCTGAAGCCAATACGATATATGGAATAACCATGGAAGAGGAAGGAATATCTAAAATAATATCATACCGGTTGAAGGAAAGAGCCAGCTGAAAAAACTAATCCCAAAAAGATGGGAAAACTCCAAAGACCGGCTTATCAACCGGTCTTTGGTTAATTTTTATTGCGGGTTTTTCTCTTTGCCGAAACTGGAAAAAGAGCTCCACTGCAGGCCAAGTTTTCTGGGAAAAAATTTTCCCGTGAATTTCCCGCAGGATTAAGAGTTTGATTTCCTGGAGAGAAAATAATAATCGAAGGAGGGTACTCCCATGAGTCTCATAGATAAATTAAAATCAGGGTTGGCCAAAACGCGCCAGGGTATCTGGAAAAATACTGTTGGTCTTTTCCGGGGCAAGGTGGATGAGGAATTTTATGAAGAACTGGCGGAGCTTTTAATCCAGGGAGATGTTGGCGTCAACACTACAATGGAATTAATTGAAGAACTCCGTCAGCGACAGAAAGAAAAAAACCTGGGAGGGGAAGAACTTTTTGCTGAGTTCAAAAGTCTTCTCTCAGGGTTTCTCCAGATAAGTAATTTCAAACTGGACCCGGAACAGTTAAATATTCTCCTGATTGTCGGTGTCAATGGGTCAGGGAAAACAACTTCCCTGGCCAAACTTGCCCACTATTATAAACAGGAGGGTTTTGCCCCTCTTCTCGTGGCTGGAGATACCTTTCGGGCCGCAGCAATAGATCAGTTGAAAGTCTGGGGGAATCGCCTTAACCTCCCTGTAATTGCGCAAAGCCCCGGTTCTGATCCCGCAGCGGTTTGTTATGATGCCCGCGAGGCCGCCCGAGCCCGCGGCAAAAACCTACTTCTGGTGGATACAGCAGGCCGACTCCATACGGAGAAAAACCTGATGGAAGAACTCAAGAAGATTAAAAGGGTCCTGGGCAAGGAAGAGTGTAACTTAAAAACCCTGCTGGTTCTGGATGCCACCAACGGCCAGAACGCACTGGAGCAGGGAAGGACTTTTAACAAATCTCTGACTATTGACGGGGTAATTCTGACCAAGCTTGATGGAACTGCAAAAGGTGGAATTGTTTTCCCCTTAGCCCGGGAACTCGAATTACCGGTTTTCAAACTTGGATTGGGAGAGGGCATGGAAGATTTAAAATCCTTTGAACCCGAACTTTTTGTTGAACAACTGCTTGAAGATAACGAATAATTTGGTTTTTTCCCCGAATACTCTTGACAAAAGGAGTCTGGTTTAATATACTATCACCTGTAAAGCTGTTATCCTTAACAGACTGCAGGTGATTTCATGTTGGAGAAAACGGTCCTTATTGGCCATCTATTTGATTTTTATGGTATTCTTCTTACTCCGAAACAAAGGGAAATAATTCGCCTTTACTATTTCGAAAATCTTTCCCTGGGTGAAATAGGAGAAACCCTTGCCATTAGCCGGCAGGCCGTTTACGATCACCTGCACAGGGCGGAGAAAATCCTGCAGGAGTATGAAGAAAGAATGGGCCTGGTCAAAAGGGATCGCAAGTTGAAAAAGGGCCTGGAAGAAATTAAAAAAGGCCTGGAAGATTGTTCGTGCAAGCAACGTGATGGATTGTTGGAAAAAGTAAAACGTTTGGAAAAAATTTGAGAGGGGATTGGTAACTTTGGTTTTTGCCAACCTTTCCGAAAAACTGCAGGGAGCAATGCAAAAGCTGCGCAGCAAGGGAAAAATTTCTCCGCGGGATGTAAAAGAAATTCTGCGGGAGGTAAAAATGGCCCTGTTGGAAGCCGATGTTAATTTTAAAGTAGTAAAAAACTTCGTGGCCAGGGTTGAAGAAAAAGCCGTTGGTGAAGAGGTTCTTTCCAGTCTGACACCCGGTCAGCAGGTTGTAAAGATTGTCCAGCAGGAGCTAACCGAACTTATGGGAAGCGAAAGGGAAGATCTCAATTTGACCGGAGATATTCCCGTAATCATGCTGGTAGGTTTGCAGGGAGCAGGAAAAACTACTGCAACAGCCAAGCTCGGTAATTATCTGCGGAAAAACGGGAAAAAGCCACTTCTGGTTGCCGCTGATATATATCGCCCTGCTGCTATTGAACAGCTGGAAACTCTTGGCCAGCAAACAGGTCTGGAAGTTTTTTCGCTAGGAACCGGAACCAGTCCCCGGGATATCTGCCGGGGGGCGCTTTCCAAGGCCCGGCGGGAAGGTTTTGAACCGGTCATTATTGACACCGCAGGAAGGCTGCACATCAATGAAGAAATGATGACCGAGCTCAAAGACCTGAAAAAAGACATTGAACCCGGAGAAATTCTGCTGGTGGCTGATGCCATGACGGGTCAGGATGCGGTTAATCTCGCTGAGAGTTTTAACAGGGACCTGGGATTGACGGGGGTAATACTGACCAAAATGGATGGTGACGCCAGGGGAGGTGCAGCCCTTTCTATCAAGGCAGTAACCGATGCCCCAATTAAATTTGTTGGGGTTGGAGAAAAAGCTGATGCCCTCGAACCCTTCCACCCCGACCGCCTTGCTTCCCGGATTCTGGGCATGGGCGATGTCCTGGGGTTAATTGAGAAGGCTGAGGCAAGCTATGACCGGGAACAAGCCAGGAAAATGGAACAAAAGCTCCGGGAAGCCAGCTTTACCTTTGATGATTTTCTCGAACAACTCCACCAGGTTCGGGAAATGGGTCCCCTGGAAGATATCATTGGCATGCTGCCGGGAATGGGCAACAAGAAAATGTTAAAGAATCTCCAGGTTGATGAAAAACAGCTGGTTTATACCGAGGCAATTATTAATTCCATGACCAAAAAAGAGCGTCAGGATCCGGAAATTATTGACGGCAGCCGCCGGCGCAGAATTGCCCATGGAAGTGGAACTTCCACCCAGGAGGTTAACCGCCTGCTCAAGCAGTTTAAGGAAATGAAAAAAATGATGAAGAGGTTCCAAAAATCGGGGAAGAGTTCCATGATGAAAAACCCCTTCCCCTTTTAGAAAACAAGTGGAGGTGAAAGATTTGGCAGTAAAAATCAGGTTGAAAAGAATGGGTGCAAAAAGAAATGCTTTTTACCGGTTTGTGGTAGCGGATTCTCGCAGGGCTCCCGATGGACGTTTTATCGATGAACTGGGTTATTATAATCCCACTCGAGACCCGGCAGAAGTGAAAATTGAAGAGGAAAAAGCTCTGGACTGGCTGGCAAAAGGTGCCCGCCCATCTGATACGGTACGGACCCTTTTCCGCAAGGCCGGTATAATGGAAAAATTTCAACAGCAGAAATAGTTAGGGGGGCTACCTTTGCAAGAATTAATCAGGTTTATAACCTGTGCGCTTGTAGATAATCCCGAACAGGTTGAGGTATTTGTTGAAGAAGAAGACAAAATGATCCGGGTTGGCATCAAAGTTGCCGAGGAAGATATGGGCAAAGTTATTGGTAAACAGGGTAGAATTGCCAAGGCAATCCGGACCCTGGCCAAGGCCTCGGCTGCCCGGGAGGGAAAAAGGAGCCAGGTCGATATCCTGGAATAAATCTCTTTCCCTTAGTGAGGTGTAGTTATGGATTACCTGGCTGTTGGAAAAGTTCTAAAACCACAGGGAATTAAAGGCGAACTTAAAGTAGAGATTTTGACCAGTTTTCCAGAGAGGTTTTTTGAGCTGGAAAGGGTTTTTACCGAGTTATCGGGTCTGGAAGAACTGGAAATTAGCGAGGTCCGCTTGCAACAAAACTTTGTTTACTTGAAAATCAAGGGGATAGAATCAATTGAAGATGCTGGCCCCCTGCGCGGAAAACTTCTAAAAATTCCTGCTTCCTGGAGAAAAAAACTTCCCCGAGGAGAGTATTACATCTACGAGCTGATTGGGCTCAGTGTTTTTTCCACTTCAGGAGAATACCTGGGGAAATTAACTGAAGTTCTGTCCCTGCCAGGAAATGATGTCTACATGGTGGAAAAAGAAGAACAGGAAATTCCGGTTCCGGCCCTGAAAAAGGTTGTAAAAAAGGTTGATATTTCCGGACGGCGGATGGAAGTTGAACTTCTGCCCGGTTTACGGGAGGCGGGCAAAAATGCGGATTGATATTATAACAATTTTTCCTGAACTTTTTAATCCTTTCCTCCAACTGGGGATTGTAAAAAAAGCCCTGGAGAAAAAGACCGTCGATATCCGGGCCCATGACCTGCGGAATTTTGCTCTGGATAAGCACCGGATGGTTGATGATTATCCCTACGGTGGTGGTCCGGGAATGGTTTTAAAACCCGAACCCATCTGGAGAGCTGTTGAACAGATCCCCCAACCCAGAAGGGTAGTTTTCCTTACACCTCACGGAAGAACTTTTGATCAGGAAAAAGCCTGGGAAATGGCCCAGTTAAAAAATCTGGTTCTGATCTGTGGCCGTTATGAAGGTGTTGATGAGAGGGTTCGCGAAGAACTTGTTGATGAAGAAATTTCAATTGGGGATTATGTTTTAAACGGGGGCGAGATCCCCGCAATGGTAATAATGGAAGCAGTTATTCGCCTGTTGCCCGAAGTGTTGGGAGATGAAGATTCAGTTGTGGGTGATTCTTTTTACCAGGGACTTTTGGACCACCCTCACTATACGAGGCCTGAAGAATTTAAAGGATATCGTGTTCCCGGAGTTCTTTTGAGCGGGGACCATAAAAAAATCGCTCGGTGGAGAAAAAAGGAAAGTCTGCGCCAGACTCTGTTAAAACGTCCCGATCTAATAAAAAAGGCCAACCTGGATCCCGAGGACCGGGATTTACTGGCCGAAATCGAGGCTGAAATAGAAGAAGGTCTGGGCGGAAAGGAGGACAGAAATGAAAAGTGTTGATCGCGTAGAAAAAAAGCAAATGAAAGAAAATCTTCCCCAGTTTAATCCCGGGGATACAGTTAAAGTTCATGTCCGCGTTGTTGAAGGTGGTAAGGAGAGGGTTCAGGTGTTCCAGGGGATTGTTCTCCGCCGCAAAGGCGGTGGAATTAGAGAAACCTTTACCGTGCGGAAAATATCTCACGGAATTGGTGTTGAAAGAACTTTTCCCCTTCATTCGCCTAATATCCCTAAAATTGAAGTTGTGCGCAGGGGCGATGTCAACCGGGCCAAGCTTTACTACCTGCGGAAGAGAGTGGGGCGTGCAGCCCGGGTTAAAGAGAAAAGGTTTTAATCCAAAGGGGGACTTCTGTCCCTCTTTGTTTATGGGGGTAGATGAATGAACAACTGGTATCCAGGTCTTATGGTAAAAACCAAAAAAGAACTCCGAAATAATATTGCCCTGATTGACTTGTTACTGGAAGTTAGGGACGCAAGGGTTCCCCACACCAGCCGACCCTATGATTTAGACCGTTATTTGAAAGACCAGGAAAAGGTAATAATCCTATCCAAAAGGGACCTTGCCGACGAAAAGAAAACCAAGGAATGGTGTGAATATTTCCAGGAAAGGGGAACCCCCGTTTTTGCTCTGGACATTCCCAATAAAAAAGGTCTGGTTGAGCTTAAGAATTTCATGGAGAAAAGAGCTAAAAAAATAAAGAAAGACCGGGAGGAAAAGCAGAAAGGTCGACGCCCCCTGAGGATTTTAGTAGCGGGTATCCCCAACGTGGGCAAATCAACCCTCCTAAATGCCCTTGCTGGCCGGAAAATGGCCAAAACAGGGAACGTAGCCGGAACCACCCGGGGCAAGCAGTGGCTGAAGGTAAGTGAAGATCTTTCTCTTTTGGATACCCCGGGGATTACCGGTCCCGATCAGGCGCAGGAAACCGGGTTGATCCTTGCTTCAGTTGGAGCACTGCGCGAGGGAATTTTTGATAATTTAGAAGTTGCATATGAACTCCTGAGTTTGCTTGTCAAAAGGCCTGTTCCCGGTTTTGAAAAAAGATACGGTTTTTCTCTGGAAGGTCAAATGCCCTGGGAAGCTTTGGAAGGTGTTGGCCGGGCAAGAGGTTGTTTTAAACCCGGGGGGACAATTTATCTGGAAAAAGCTGCTTCCCTTCTTTTACAGGATTTCAGGAAGGGGCTTTTGGGCCGGGTGACCCTGGAAGAGCCTCCCCGAGAGGAGGAAGAAAGTTGTTAAAAGACCTAACCATTTCCCAGATAAAAAAAGCCATAATGGAAAAAAATGTATATTCCCGGGATCTTTTGCAGGCTCTTTTAGACGATGACAGGGCAGGAGTTCAGAAGCTGGGAAGAAAGCTGCAAAAAGAAATGGACCAGCGCCAGAAAAGAATAAAGAATTTTAAGGATATGGAAGCCTTTGATCGCAAATTCCGGGATGAAAATGGAGAGTACCTGGTGGGCGTGGATGAAGTTGGCCGGGGCCCCCTGGCTGGACCTGTAGTAGCTGCAGCCGTTATACTGCCTAAAAGAATTCCTCTTTACGGGATCCAGGATTCCAAGGAATTGACCTCCTTTCAGAGAGAAGAATTGTTTTGTCAAATTCATAAATTCAGTATTTCTATAGGGTTGGGGCTGGTTGAACCCGAGGAAATTGACCGCCTGAATATCGGTAAGGCTTCTTTAAAAGCCATGGAAATGGCAATCAGCGGGATCAACAAAAAAATAGATGGGGTTTTAATTGATGGCAATCAAAGGATACCGGATTCTGGATTTAAACAGACCACAGTAATCGGTGGTGATAATAAATCTCTCTCTATTGCTGCGGCTTCAATCGTTGCCAAGGTTCTTCGGGACTGGATAATGGATTATCTGGATACCGTTTACCCGGGTTATGGACTGGTCCATAATAAGGGTTATGGAAGCCCGGACCACCTAAAAGCACTAAAGCTAAAAGGGCCGACTCCGATTCACCGGTTGTCTTTTGCCCCGGTTCAAAAAGCAAAAAGGCAAAAAGGAGGGACCCTTTTTGACTAAAAATATTGCCCGGGCGGGAATTATTGCCGCTCTTTATATTGTTATAACCTTTCTTTTACAGGCGATCAGTTTTGGACCTATTCAACTCAGGGTTGCAGAAGCTCTTACTGTCCTACCAATTCTTTATCTGGAAGCCGTCCCCGGGATTTTTGCCGGGGTTTTAATTGCCAACATTTTTGGGGGTTTGGGGCTGGTAGATATTGGGCTGGGAAGCTTGATTTCTTTACTGGCAGCCTTTTTAACCTACCTTTTTCGCCAGAATTTCCTGGCCTACCTCAGCCCCATTGTCCTCAATGGCTTTTTGGTCAGTGCTTATTTACATTTGCTTTTTAACCTGCCCTACTGGGAGGTAGCAATCAGCATAACTATCAGCCAGGCTATTGTTATCCTGGGACTGGGTTATCCCCTGATCAGGTATCTAAAAAGGGTAAAGGGAGAAATTGACTTTTTGCGATAAATAACTAATCTTTACAAACCTACTACGAACCCCTATAATATATTATTAGTATGGAAGGAGGGGTATTCTTGAATAATAATGTTGCGCAAATTTTAAATATTTTGATGGAGAAAATTTCCGACGAAGAAATTTCCGTCAAAAAAGAAGAACTCATTCAATATCTTCTGGATGAAGGATACCCCCTTGAAGATATTGATACAGCATTCCAGTTAATATTTGCCCAGCAGCAAAATGTAATTGACCTTACTCCCCTGGCCGGAGTCGAGTTGTCACAATCCCGGGTTCGTCTATTAACAACAGACGAAAAAATGCAATTAACCAGGGAAGCTCTAGGGGTCCTCTTCAAGGTCCAGGCTTCGGGTTTACTTGATCTGCAAAAATGGGAATACTTGCTTTTGACCCTGTTCAATGATCAGGAAGCTCCAATAGATTCTTCGGCTCTGTGGCAGGGTCTTGTGAAGATTTTACCCGAGGAAGATCTGGCAATGCTGGCCCGCTCAATTCCTGAATTCAAGAGCTTTATGCGGGATGCTAAATTCTATATTAACTGAAGGGACGAGATAGAATGGCAAGCAAGCTTGTTATAGTCGAATCTCCAGCCAAGGCCCGAACTCTTAAGAGATTTTTGGGAAGAAAATATTCTATTGAAGCTTCCATGGGCCATTTAATTGACCTTCCCAAAAGCAAACTGGGAGTTGATGTCGAAAACAATTTCCGTCCCCACTATATTACAATCAGAGGTAAAGGGAAGATTTTATCTCAGCTGAAAAAAGAAGCCCAAAAAGCTGATGAAGTTTACCTGGCAACTGACCCGGATCGGGAAGGAGAGGCGATTTCCTGGCATCTTAAGCGTGTCCTGGAGATCCCCAATCAAAAATGCCGGGTGGTTTTTAATGAAATAACTAAAGATGCAGTAAAAAAGGCCATGGAAAAACCCCGGGCTATTGATGGGAAACTTGTTGATGCCCAGCAGGCCAGGCGTATTCTGGATCGTCTGGTGGGTTATAAATTGAGCCCACTGCTCTGGAAAAAGGTTAAAAAGGGTCTAAGTGCAGGAAGGGTTCAAACTGTAGCTGTGCGACTTATTTGCGAGAGGGAAAGAGAGATAGAAAAATTTGAACCAGAAGAATACTGGACAATAACCGGGAATTTTAAAGCTCCCCAGGGAAACTTTAAAGCCCGGCTTTTCCGCATTGATAATAAGAGAATAAAGGTAAAAAATGAGGACCAGGCCAAAAAACTCCTCACCGAAATTAAAAAAGAAGAATATAAAATTTCTAAAATCAAGGAACGCAAACGGGAACGGCGACCGCTGCCTCCCTTTATTACCAGCACCCTCCAACAGGAGGCAATAAAGCGCCTCAATTTTACTGCTCGCAAAACCATGGCTGTGGCCCAGCAGCTTTATGAAGGCCTACAAATAGGTGGCCGAGGACAAACAGGACTTATAACCTATATGCGAACGGATTCAGTCAGAACTTCTCCTGTCGCTCAAGAATCTGCCCGCGAGGTAATAAAAGACAAATTTGGGGAAAAGTACCTTCCAGCTAAGGCCCAGCAGTACCGGGGCAAAAAAGGAAGCCAGGATGCTCACGAAGCAATCCGGCCCACAGACCCCACCCTCACCCCTGAAGATGCAAAACCCTATTTGAATAAAGATCAGTTTAAACTATACCGGCTAATCTGGGACCGTTTTATTGCCAGCCAGATGAAACCCGCTGTATTTTTCGGTTTAAATGTTGATGTCCAGGGGGGAAAATTTGTTTTCCGGGCCAATGGTTCTCAGGTAATCTTCCCGGGTTTTTTAAAAGTTCTCGGTGCTGAAAATATTGAGGAAAATATTCTCCCCGAATTAAAAGAAGGGGAAGAGGTTAAGTTAAATAAAATGGAGGAAGAGCAGCACTTTACCCAGCCTCCCCCCCGCTTTACAGAGGGGACCCTGGTCAAAGAACTTGAAGCAAAGGGAATTGGCCGGCCCTCCACCTACGCCCCAATTGTAAGCACTATTCAGCAAAGGGGATATATTATAAGCGAAGAACGCCGTTTTAAGCCCACCGAACTGGGTTTTAAGGTCAATGATCTTTTGGTTTCTTTCTTCCCGGAAATTACTGAAGTTCAGTTTACCGCTCAGATGGAGGAAAAACTGGACAGGGTTGAAGAAAATCAGGAAGATTGGGTCAAACTTTTGCAGGAATTTTATGAGGATTTTAGAGTTAAACTGGAAAAAGCCCAGGAACAGATGCAGGAAGTTGACATTGAGGATGAAAAAACTGATATCGAATGTGATAAGTGTGGAGCCAAAATGGTTATCAAGCACGGAAGATTCGGAAAATTTCTGGCCTGCCCCAGGTTTCCAGAATGTCGCAATACCAAGCCCTACATGGTCTTAGAGGATATTGATTGTTTTAAATGCGGCAAAGGAAAAATTGTTCAGCGGCGGAGTAAGAAAGGAAGAACTTTTTACGGTTGTGATCAATTTCCTGATTGTGATTATGTTTCCTGGTCCCGGCCCCTGGCAGAAGATTGCCCCAAGTGTGGAGCTTTTTTGCTGGAAAAAAGGAGTAAAAAAGGCGTAAAAAAAGTTTGCGCCCGGGAAGAATGTGATTATGTGCATGGAGAGGATAAAGGTGGCAAAAGTTGAGATAATTGGAGGGGGACTCGCTGGATCTGAAGCGGCATGGCAGATTGCCAGCCGGGGAGAACCAGTAAGGCTTTATGAGATGCGTCCGAATAAAAACACCCCTGCCCATCACACTTCTTATCTGGGGGAGCTTGTTTGTAGCAATTCCCTGGGTTCAGAAAAAATTACCACCGGGGGAGGACTGTTAAAACTTGAACTGGAAAAATTCAATTCCCTGCTGTTAGAGGTTGCCCGGAAAACCCGGGTTCCCGCGGGTAATGCCCTGGCAGTGGATCGGCAAAAATTTCCAAAGGAAATTACCCGCCGCCTGGAAGAACACCCCCTGGTGGAAATTCGCCGGGAGGAAGTTAATGAAATCCCCGAGGGACCTATAACGATTATTGCTACCGGTCCTCTCACTTCGGATTCATTAACCCAAAAACTTCAGGATTTAACCGGGCAGCAAAGCCTTTATTTTTTTGATGCCGCCGCTCCTTTAGTTTATTTC
The DNA here is from genome assembly GCA_007122335.1 of Bacillota bacterium. Lineage (GTDB taxonomy): Bacteria > Bacillota > Halanaerobiia > B1SED10-174 > B1SED10-174 > T1SED10-26. The sequence goes on along the minus strand of SKTZ01000026.1, from coordinate 48,121 downwards.
GATACCATCAATATGGATATTGCTTTTTACGGGGCCCGTTATGATGAACAAAGCAGTGATTATATTAACTGTCCCCTGACTGAAGAACAGTACCAAAATTTTTACAATGAACTGGTCAGGGCCGAAGTAATGCCCCTGCATGGATTTGAGGAGAACAAACTTTTTGCGGGTTGTATGCCGGTAGAAAACCTGGCTAAAAAAGGTTATAAAACTCTTGCTTTTGGGCCATTAAAGCCCGTTGGTTTAAAGGACCGGGAGGGGAAAAGACCCTTTGCAGTTGTCCAACTCCGGAGGGATAACCGGGAAGGAACGCTTTTTAACCTTGTTGGTTTTCAAACCCGGCTTAAATGGCCCGAACAGAAAAGGGTATTTCGGATGGTTCCTGGTTTGGAAAAAGCCGAGTTTGCCAGGTTTGGGGTAATGCACCGCAACATATTTATTGACTCCCCTTCGGTAATAAAACCAACCCTTCAGTTCAGGGATCGGCCTGATGTTTTTTTCGCTGGCCAGGTTACAGGGGTTGAAGGTTACCTGGAATCGGCAATTACAGGTCTCTGGGCGGGTATAAATGCCTTTCTTCTGGCCCGGGGGCAAGAACCTTTGGTTCCTCCCCGAGAAACAGCTCTGGGAAGTTTAATCGATTATATTACAACTCCCAACAAAAATTTTCAGCCTATTAACATGAATTTTGGACTTTTACCCAACCCGGAAAAAAGGATAAAAAAGAAAGAAGAACGAAGAGAAAAACAGGTGAACATTGCGCGGGAAGCTTTAAAAGATTTTATCGATAAATTTGAACTACTGGAACCATTTTCCGAGTATCCGGGGGAAAATAATTAATGGAGGCCAGTAAGATGAAAGCGACAACCATTCTTGCGGTAAGAAAAAATGGGAGCCTGGCCCTTGCTGGTGACGGGCAGGTTTCGATGGGAAACACGATAATGAAAAAGGGAGCAAATAAAGTCAGGCGGTTCTATGAAGGGAAAGTGGTTGCTGGTTTCGCTGGAGCATCAGCAGATGCTTTTACTCTTTTTGAGAAGTTTGAGGGAAAGCTCGAGAGTTATCAGGGAAATCTTAAAAGGGCTGCTGTAGAACTGGCCAAAGAGTGGAGAACTGACCGGATGCTTCGCCGGCTTGAAGCGTTATTGATTGTTGCTGACCGGGAAGAGATGTTTATAATCTCGGGTACCGGAGATGTTATCGAACCAGACGATGACATCGCAGCAATTGGCTCGGGTGGAGCTTATGCCCTGGCTGCAGCCCGTGCTCTAATTGGACATACTGGTTTGGAAGCAGAGGAAATTACCCGGGAAGCAATGAAAATTGCTGCTGATATCTGTATTTATACTAATGATCAGATCCGGGTTGAAGTGGTGGATTAAAAAGGAGGCCTGAAGTTGGAAGATTTAACTCCTCGACAGACGGTAAATGAGCTTGATAAATATATTATTGGACAGAACCAAGCCAAAAAGGCCGTTGCAATTGCCTTGCGGAACAGGTACCGTCGCGGTTTATTGGATGATGAACTGCGGGAAGAAATTTTACCCAAAAATATTCTGATGATTGGCCCAACCGGTGTAGGAAAAACTGAAATTGCCCGCAGACTGGCCCGCCTTGTTCGAGCACCTTTTATCAAGGTGGAGGTAAGCAAATTTACTGAAGTTGGTTATGTGGGCCGGGATGTTGAATCCATGATTCGCGACCTGGTAGAAAACGCAATCCAAATGGAAAAACAGGAAAAGATGAGAGAAGTGGAAGACAAGGCGGAAGAGCTGGTGGAAGATAGAATAATGGATTACCTGATGCCCATTAAGAAAAAAGCAAGCAATCCCTTTAACCTTTTCTTAACCTCTTCCCGGGAAGATAACGGAGATGAGGAACAGGAAGAAACTGAAGCCCAGGAAAGACTTCGTTCCCGTAGAGAGAGATTAGGGGAAAAACTTCGAGCAGGTGAACTGGAAGCCCACATGATTGAAATAGAGGTTGAATCCAGTCATTCGCCCATGCTGGAAATTTTTTCCGGCCAGGGAGTAGAAGAAATGGGAATCAACATGCAGGATCTTTTCGGAGGTATGTTCCCGAAAAAAAAGAAAAAAAGAAGAGTTAGTATTGAACAGGCCCGGGAAATATTAAAACAACAGGAAGCGCAAAAACTAATTGATATGGACGAAGTAACCGAAGAAGCAAAGGAGAGGGTTGAACAGAGCGGGATAATTTTCCTTGATGAAATTGATAAAATTGCAGGGAAAGAAAATAGCCATGGCCCTGACGTTTCCCGAGAAGGTGTCCAGAGAGATATACTTCCGATTGTTGAAGGTTCCACCGTTATGACAAAGCACGGACCAGTAAAAACTGACCACATCCTCTTTATCGCTGCAGGAGCTTTTCACATGGCCAAACCAGCTGATTTAATTCCTGAACTGCAGGGGCGTTTCCCCATCAGGGTTGAACTGGAAAGCCTCAGCGAGGGAGATTTCCGCCAGATACTGACAGAACCGCAAAACGCCCTGATCAAGCAGTATGTAGCTCTCCTGAATGCAGAGGAAGTTGAAATTCAATTTGCCAAATCCGGGATAGCTGAACTGGCCCGGATCGCCCGGCTGGCCAATGATCAAATGGAAAATATCGGGGCCAGGCGACTGCATACAGTTCTGGAAAAACTCCTTGAAGATATTTCTTTCCGGGCCCCAGAATTGAAAGGGGAAAAAATAGAAATTGACGAAACTTTTGTCAAGGAGCAACTTGAAGGTATTATTAAAGATAAGGATCTAAGTCGATATATTTTATAAATAAAGGAGGTCGAAAAAATTGGAAGATCTACTCCAAAAAACCCGGCGAATAAATAACTTGATTCTGGGTGGTGCCGGAAAACCAGTTAATTTCTCGGAAATGGCTCGGGTATTGAGCGAAGCACTCCAGGCTAACATTTATGTAGTCAGCAAGAAAGGAAAATTACTCGGCTACAATCTTCTGGACCAGTTTGAATGCGAGATTATGGTTGAAGAAGTATTGGAAAAGAAACACTTTCCCGAAGATTTTAATAACAAGGTACTTTCCATAAATGAAACCAGGGCAAATATCGAACAGGAAAATGGAAAGTGTGTTTTTGAATTCAAGGGTGATTGTCTCTTTTCCACCAAGGTTACAACTATCGTCCCCGTAAAAGGAGGGGGGGTTCGCCTGGGAACCTTGATTATGGCTAGGTTTAAAAATAAATTTGGACCAGGAGATTTAATTCTGGCTGAATACGCTGCCGCAGTTGTGGGGATGGAAATATTACGTTCCCGGAGCGAAAAAATGGAAGAAAAGGCCCGGAAAAAAGCTGCAGTGCATATGGCCCTGGAAAGCCTCTCTTTCTCCGAAATTGAAGCAGTTGAACACATTTTTGCCGAACTTAATGAACATGAAGGGTTGATTGTTGCCAGTAAAATTGCTGACAGGGCCGGTATAACCCGTTCAGTAATCGTTAACGCCCTGCGGAAATTTGAAAGCGCAGGAGTTATTGAATCTCGCTCTCTTGGTATGAAGGGAACTTACATTAAAATTCTTAACGAATTTCTCATGGAAGAAATTGAGAAAATAGACCTTTAACTGCAAATAGCGAGAGGGGTTTTATTAATGTCAGATCAAATTAGCCGGCTGACTCCATTTCAAATTGATGCCCTGCGGGAAGTGGGTAATATTGGTGCCGGGAATTCTGCTACAGCCCTTGCCCAGTTCCTGGAACGAGAGATTAAAATGGAAGTTCCCGGGGCCAGAATTCTTTCCCTGGAAGAAATTCCTGAAATTATGGGAGGAGAAGAACGCCTTGTTGGTTGTGTTTTGCTTAGAATGCTGGGCGAGGCTCCGGGAAAAATCGTTTACCTTGTGGACGAGAAAAGCATGTACCGGCTTTTGACCCTGGCCCTGGGTTATGAACCTCAGGAGATTAGCGGGGAAATGGAACAATCGGCACTACAGGAAATAGCCAATATCCTGTCGGGGTCTTTTTTGAACTCCATTAACAAAATGACTGGTTTTAACTGTGTCCAGTCTTTGCCGAGTTTTGTTCTGGATATGGCGGGAGCAGTTCTGGGTTCAATTGCTGCCCATGAAGGACAATTTGGCGATCAGGCGTTATTCCTGGAAACATCCTTTTATGAAGGCGATAATAAAATTTTCAGTAAATTTTTCCTGATTCCCGAGCCGGGAAGCCTGGAAAAGATTCTCGGGGCAATTGGAGCTGAAACCGATGAGCAGATTGATCCTGGTGCGAATGGGTGAATTAAAAATTTCCGAATCTCCTGATTTTCTGGGTTGCACCGGCCTGGGGTCCTGTATTGGACTGGTTATATATGATTCGCAAAAGAAAATAGGGGGATTGGCCCATATTATTTTGCCCGAGGCAGGAAGGAATGGAAATTCCCCGGATAAACCAGGTAAATATGCCGATACCGCCATTCCCAAGCTTATTGAAGATTTATGCAAAGCAGGAGCCGAACGCAATCAGTTGTGGGCTAAAATAGCAGGGGGAGCCCACATGTTTTCCTTTGATACCGATATAGGGCGTATTGGAGAACGCAATACCGAAAAAGTCAGGGAAATCCTGAAGGAGATTAAAGTTCCCCTTAAGGGGATGGATTGTGGGGGAAAATCCGGGCGCACAATTAAATTTTGCCTGGAATCCGGAGAACTGAAGATTAAAACCTTCCATAAGGGAGAGAAAATTGTTTGAACCCCCTTATTCCTATTGATTAATCAGCTGCGCTGTGGTATACTACCTAATGGTTAATAACACATGATCCGCAACTCCGAGGGTGGTGCCTGCAAAGGTTCCCTAGGCTGGGGATGACCGGATCAGAGGAAAAACCGAGAGGAGGAAAATTAAAAATGGCAGTAGTAACAATGAAACAACTGCTGGAATCAGGTGTCCATTTCGGACATCAAACCCGGCGGTGGAATCCTAAAATGAAACCCTATATTTTTACTGAACGTAACGGGATTTACATCGTTGACCTGCAGCAAACTGTAAAATTGGTCGAGGTCGCCTACAAAGTTGTCCGCGATCTGGCCATGGAAGGTAAAGAAATTCTTTTTGTAGGAACCAAAAAACAGGCCCAGGAAACGGTAAAAAAAGAAGCGGAAAGGTGCGGAATGCCCTATGTAAACCAGCGCTGGCTGGGGGGGATGCTCACCAATTTCCAGACAATCAACCGCAGGGTCAAAAGGCTTGACGAACTGGAAAAGATGGAAGAGGAAGGGATGTTTGAAGTCCTTCCTAAAAAAGAAGTCATCCAGCTTCAGAAAGAAAAAGAACGTTTAAACCGTTTCCTTGGTGGTATCCGTCATATGAAGAGATTGCCGGGTGCTGTGTACGTGGTTGATCCTCGCAAGGAAAGTATTGCAGTCGCAGAAGCCAACAAATTGGGAATACCTGTTGTAGCTATTGTGGATACCAACTGTGATCCCGACATAATTGATTATGTAATTCCCGGTAATGATGATGCAATCCGCGCTGTTAAGCTTTTAACCGGAGTTATGGCAGATGCAGTCCTGGAAGGGAATCAGGGCCAGGAAGCTGAAATGCCGGAACCCGAAGAAGAACAGGTCAAAGATAAAGAAGATAAAAAAGAACCTGTTAAGGATCTCGAAGACCTAAAAGAAGATACTTCCGCAGAAGAGGAAGAGAAAAAGGCGGAATAAAGGAGGGGAAAACGTGTCTATAAGCATGGAGAATGTAAAAGCTCTTCGCCAGAAAACCGGGGCAGGCGTAATGGATTGCAAAAAAGCCTTGCAGGAAACCGGTGGCGATATTGATAAGGCAGTTGAATACCTCCGGGAAAAAGGCATCGCTGCTGCATCTAAAAAAGCAGGCCGAACTGCCGCTGAAGGAATTGTAGGTTCTTATATTCATATGGGTGGCAAAATTGGTGTCCTGATTGAAGTAAATTGTGAAACCGATTTTGTTGCTAAAACCGATAAGTTTAAAGAACTGGTCCATAACCTGGCTATGCAGGTTGCCGCCAGCCAGCCAGAATATGTATCCAGAGAACATGTTCCCGCAGAAGAAGTTGAAAAGGAAAAGAAAATCCTTCGCCAGCAGGCCCTGGCAGAAAATAAACCCGAGCATGTCGTTGAGAAGATGGTTGAAGGCCGGTTGGAAAAATTCTTTGAAGACAGATGCTTGATGGAGCAACCATATATCAAGGATAATGATCAGACCGTTAAAGATCTTATTATGGAAAGCATTGCTCAGCTGGGAGAGAATATATTGGTGAACCGCTTCGCTCGCTTCGCGGTGGGAGAAGAGGAATAGGTATTACAAAGAGAGCACCTCTGGTGTTCTCTTTTTTGTGCAGGATTTTCCAGACGAAAGGCGAAAAAATTTTAAATGGGGGGCCTTGTATGTCCAAACCGGTCTTTTCAAGGGTAATTTTAAAACTAAGTGGTGAAGCGCTGGCCGGTGACCAGCAATATGGCATTGATGCCAGGTATATTAGTAAGATTGCCCGGGAAATTTGCAAGGTGGTTCAGGAAACAGGGGTTGAAATTGCAATAGTTGTTGGCGGGGGGAATATTTTCCGAGGTCTGGCCGGAAGCGCAGAGGGTATGGATAGAAGCACCGCAGATTATATGGGGATGCTGGCCACAGTAATAAATGGGCTTGCCCTCCAAGATGCCCTCGAACATGAAGGTTTACAGACTCGTTTACAGACAGCCGTGGAAATGAGACAAATAGCTGAACCCTACATCAGGCGGCGGGCCATTCGACACCTGGAAAAAGGTCGACTTGTAATCTTTTCTGGGGGAACGGGAAACCCATTCTTTTCCACTGATACAACCGCCGCACTGCGGGCTGCAGAGATAGGTGCAGATGCAATACTGATGGCCAAAAAAGTCGATGGGGTTTATGATTCTGATCCTGTTGAAAATCCTGATGCCCAGAAATTTAATGAACTCAAATACATGGATGTAATAAAAAATTCTCTTCGGGTAATGGACTCAACTGCAGTTTCTCTTTGCATGGACAATAAAATTCCCCTGGTTGTCTTTGGCCTAGCAGACCTGGATAATATTCGAAGGGCAGTAATGGGAGAAAAAATCGGGACTTCAGTTTCTTAAAAGGAGGGCTTGGACTTGTTTGATCAGGTGGTAAAGGAATCAGAAGACAGAATGGAAAAGGTAATTGAAAGGACCAAGAAAGAATTTTCCATGGTTCGAACCGGCCGGGCGACCCCATCTCTATTGGAGGGGATTAAGGCTGATTATTACGGGACCCCAACTCCGATTAATCAGATGGCAAAAATTTCGGTTCCTGAATCCCGGCAGCTTGTTATTCAACCCTGGGATAAGAACGCGATTAAGCCCATTGAAAAAGCAATCCTAAAATCTGATTTGGGTCTCAATCCCAATGTTGATGCAGACTTAATCCGCCTTGTTATTCCCCAGCTCACTGAAGAAAGACGCAAAGAACTGGTACGCGTGGTTCGAAACAAAGCGGAGGAACAAAGGGTTGCAGTGCGCAATATTAGGCGGGATGCCAATGAAGATTTGAAAGAAATGGAAAACAACGGAGATATTTCTGAAGATAATTATCACAGAGGGCTGGAAAATGTCCAGGAACTGACCAATAGTTACATTGAAAAGATTGATGAATTACTGGAAGAAAAAGAAGCCGAGATTATGGAAGTATAAATGGCCCGACTTCTGGGTTTGACCGTTCGGGAAGCTCTGCAAAAACACCCGGGGAAAAAGCTGATTTTCCAGGTTACCGGAGGCTATGAAAAAGAAATAGCCCAGGAAGAAATGAGGATAATCAGGGCAATAAATTATGATGATAAAATTGAATGCACCATTGCCGACCCAGATCGTCCTCAGGGCAAAACCCCCTCTTAATGAGGGGGTTAGCTGATAAGGGAGGAATATTTATCAATAAAAAAGAGCTGGAAAAGTGGAAGGAAAAATTAAAAACCAAAAACCTCCCTGCCCATGTCGCAATAATAATGGATGGAAATGGCCGGTGGGCCAAGAAAAGGGGCCTGCCCCGGGAAGAAGGTCACCGGAAGGGAGTTGAAACTTTAAAGAAAATCACCCAGGCCTGTGGAGAATTGGGGGTGAAAAACCTGACTGTATATGCCTTTTCTACCGAAAACTGGAATAGACCCCGCAGAGAGGTAAATTTCCTGATGGATCTTTTTCAGCGGACCTTTGAAAGAGAGGCTGAAGAACTGGTTAAAAATAACGTGCGGGTTTTGTTCCTGGGCAACAGAACAGAAATGGCTCCTAGCCTGCAAAAAATTATGAGAAAAGTTGAAAAAAATACAGCTAAATGTAACGGGGTAAATTTAAATATAGCCCTGAATTATGGGAGTCGCAGGGAAATTTTTGAAGCAGCGGTAAACCTGTGCCAAAGAGGCGAGGGGGATTTTTCGGAAAAGGGTTTGGAAAATTATTTTTATAACCCTGACCTCCCTGATGTTGATCTCTTAATCCGCCCTGGCGGGGAAAAACGGCTAAGCAATTTTCTCCTCTGGCAAATGGCCTATGCTGAACTATATTTTACCGAGGTTTTCTGGCCTGATTTTACCGAAAAAGATCTTTACCAGGCAGTAGAGGATTTCCAAAACCGGCAGAGAAGATTTGGGAAAGTAGGAGGGGAATAATTTGCTGCAGAAGAGGGTAACAACCGGACTGATAGGTTTTTTTCTGGTTTTAATTTTAATTTATTTAGGAAACCTCTGGCTGGCAGCAGGGTTATTGATTGCAATTTTCCTTGGCTTGCGGGAGTTTGGTCGGCTTATCCGGTGCTTTTTGCCAGATATAGATACCTGGCCGTTATATGCCGGCGCCCTGCTTATATTAGGGGGAGGAATAGCGGGTGTTGAAATGGGAGGAAATTATCTATCTCCAGCCCTAATTGCTTCTTTTTTCCTGGTTTTATTAGTTAATATTAAATATGGGCCTCAGGAGTATTTTTCCCGGGTTGCTTTGTTGGGATTTGGACTGGTTTATATTCCCTTTACGATGGTCCATATTCTCTTTTTACGGGGAGGGATTAATATTTCCGGTTATGACCCCCTTTTTCTGGTCTGGCTTCCCCTAATAGTAACCTGGATTACTGATATTTCGGCGTTTTTCCTGGGAACGAATTTTGGAAAAAGAAGGCTTGCTCCAACGATCAGCCCCAAAAAGTCAGTCGAAGGGGCTATTGGAGGGGTAATATTTGGAGCTCTGGTTGCCCTTGTAATGGGCTGGTTTTTTGCCTGGCCCCTTGTTCCTGTTTTAGTTTTGGGGATTGTATTGACAATAGTTGGTCAGGCTGGTGATCTCGTGGAATCCTGCCTGAAACGAAATGCCGGAATTAAAGATTCCGGAAATAGTCTCCCGGGGCACGGTGGGTTTCTGGATAGAATGGATAGCCTGATTTTTACCATACCAGTAGCTTATTATTTTGTGGTTTATTTCTTTTAGGAGGGGAGCCCGATGACTAAAAAAATTCCTCCTTACCTTTTGTACCTGGGTGGAATTATTCTTTTCTTCCTTTTCGTTTATTTTTTTGTCTCCTATATTTTAACTTATATCCTGCCTTTTTTATTTGCGGTTATAATTGCGGCCCTGATTGAACCTCTAGTTTCAAGAATGCAGAGGTTTCTAAAGCTGGGGCGGGGGCTTAGTGTTGCTATTTGCCTGGTAATTATTATAGCCGTCCTGCTTATTATTCTGACCACAGGTGCCTCCCGATTATTTTTTGAAATGGACCGGCTGATTCGTTCTCTTCCCGAGTACCGGGATGCTTTAAATCAATTCGAAGTACTGTGGGATAATGAACGGCTCCAGGAATTGCTGGAGGATTGGGAGTTTTCTCCCCAACTGCAGGCTTCACTGGAAGAAGGGATAGAAGAAATTTATGCAACCATTGAAGGCGGCATCCGAACCCTTTTCGGTGCTTTACAGGCTGGAGCTCAACGGGTCGTCCACTTTATAACAGTAATTTTCTTATCCTTTTTGGCAGCATACTTTATCAGTAAGGATAAAGAATATCTTGAAGCTTCAATATTTGGAGTGGTCCAAGATAAGTGGCGCAATGAAGCAATTAGTTTTAAAAGTGAACTTTCTGTAAGTGTTATTGGTTACCTAAGAGCCCTTTTTATCCTCATATCAGTAACAACGGTTTTGACTATTATTGGGCTGGAGATTTTCGGAGTGAATTATGCTCTGGTAATCGGAATTATTTCGGGTATCCTGGATTTGATTCCCATCGTGGGCCCGGGCCTGATCTTTGTGCCCTGGATAATTTTGTCATTTTTCATGGGAGATGTCCTTCTCGGATTTCAGCTGGTTCTTTTATACGGAACCATGGCTGTTGTCCGCTCTATCCTTGAACCCAAGGTTATCGGAAAAAATATAGGAGTTCACCCTGTGGCTACTTTAATTGCCCTGTACGTCGGGCTGCGAGTCTTTGGGCCGTCTGGGGTGATTATAGGTCCAGCCATTCTTATTGTGACCAAAGCCCTGATCAGGGCAGGAATCGTAGCTAAATGGAAACTGGAAAAGGGGTGATAACTTGGCAGGAATAGTTATCCTGGGTTCGACAGGTTCTATCGGGCAGCAAAGCCTGGAAGTCATTGAAAACCTTCGCAAAAAAGGTTACGAGTTAAATCTTGTGGGTATAACTGCCCATACAAACTGGGATAAATTGCAAAAGCAGAAAGCAACTTTCCAGCCCAACCTGGCGGTTCTAACCGGGAGAGAAGAAGAAAAAAGGGCTGGATTTGAGTTTGGACGAGAAGCCCTCCTTGAACTGGTTGTCCGGGATGATGTGGAAATTGTTATTAATGGACTGGTCGGGATCAGCGGACTGGAACCAAGCCTCGCTGTTCTGAAAGCAGGGAAAAAGCTGGCCCTGGCCAATAAAGAGAGCCTGGTAACAGGGGGCCCACTCATTTCCCGTATTCTTGCCCAGCCAGGATCGGGGGAAATAGTTCCGGTTGATAGTGAGCACAGTGCAATTTACCAGTTGTTGCGGGGTTCCCAAGAACAGGATATTGCTTCTCTGGTCCTCACCGCATCAGGTGGGCCTTTTCTTTATACACCCAGGGAGGAAATGGAAGAAATCACACCGGAAAGGGCTCTGCAGCATCCTACCTGGAATATGGGGGGTAAAATTTCTATTGACTCGGCAACCCTTATGAATAAAGCCCTGGAAGTTATTGAAGCCCACTGGTTATTTGGAGTGGAGTATGATAAAATTGAGGTGCTGGTCCATCCCGAGAGTATAATTCATTCGCTTGTTCGCCTGCAGGATGGAGCTCTTCTTGCTCATATGGGAGAGCCGGATATGCGGGTTCCCATCCAGTATGCCCTAACCGGGCCCCGCCACGTGGGCGGGGAATTTGGTAATCTGGACCTGGCCCGGGTGGGCAGGTTGAATTTTTTTCAACCGCGCTGGGCAGATTTCCCAGCCCTGGAATTGGGTTATGAAGCGGGACGCCGGGGGGACAGCATGCCCGTTGTTTTCAACGGAGCAAATGAAGCCGCTGTAACCGCATTTTTAGAAGGCCGGATCTCTTTTCTGGAGATCGCCAGTACGGTGGGGAGAATTATGGCCGCCCATGGTCCTTTCCCTTTAACAGACCTAAAAGCAGTTTTAGAAGCGGACCTGTGGGCGCGGCAAAAATTTGTAGAGGAGGTTGGCTAGGATGGAAATTGTCCTGGCTTTTCTGGGAGCATTTTCATTTCTCCAGACGCTAGTTACTTTTATTATTGTTATTGGGGTGCTGATCTTTTTCCATGAAATGGGCCATTTTCTGGCTGCGAAAAAGAGTGGTATCCTGGTTGAAGAATTTGCCCTTGGTTTTGGCCCCGCACTTATCTCAAAAAAAAGGGGGGAAACCAAATATTCTCTGAGGGCTTTTCCCCTGGGTGGTTTTTGCAAAATGGCCGGGGAGATGCCTGAAGAAGAAGGAAAAGAAAGTGATCAATATAAAAAAGCCAGGGAGGCCGGGCGTTGTTTTTACCAGAAACCGGCCTGGATGCGTTTTATTGTTGTTTCCATGGGTCCGGTAATGAATTTTGTTCTTGCTGCCCTTTTGTTTGCATCAGTTTTTACTTTCTTTGGCCTTCCTGTAGCAGCTTCGGAAACCACCGATATTGGAGATGTAATACCTGGAGCACCGGCTGCTGAAGCAGGGTTGAGAGCCGGTGACAGGATTGTGGCCATTAACGGGGAAACCGTTGAAGAATGGGATAGAATGGCCTACATTATTAACCAGAGCCCCGGGCAGGAACTGGAATTCAGCATACAGAGGCAGGGCGAAGTTTTTAATATTGTAATGGCTCCCCAGGAGCAGGAAGATGGCCGGGGTGCAATCGGGATTTATCCAGATGCAGTCCGGGAGAGGCTATCGCCTTTTAGAGCTCTTGGTATGGGGGTCTTACAAACCTTCCAAGTAATCGGCGCCTTATTTGTAGCCCTGCAGGAAATGATTACGGGGCAAGCCCCTGCAGATATTGGAGGACCGGTACGGATTGCCCAGATGGTTGGGGAAGCCGCTGAAATTGGTTTTTATTACCTGCTCACCTTTGCTGGTTTTATCAGCATTAACCTGGGAATTATTAACCTGTTGCCTTTCCCCGCCCTTGATGGGGGACGACTTGTGTTTATAATTATTGAAATGATCCGACGCAAAAGTCTTGACCCGGAAAAAGAAGGGCTGGTCCATTTTATTGGGTTTGTATTTCTGCTTCTTTTAATCGGGGTTATTATAATCCGGGATCTGACCCAGATTTTCTGAGGTGGTTGGAGTGGAGAAAAAAACAAGAGCCGTTTTTATCGGCGGGGTTCAGGTAGGTGGAGGGGCCCCGGTAGTTATTCAATCCATGACCAACACTAAAACTTCCGATATTGAAAAGACCTGTGCCCAGATATCCAGGCTGGTTCAAAATGGTTGTGAACTGGTAAGGGTAGCAGTACCCGATGAAGAATCAGTTCAGGCTTTACCAGGGATTTTAGGGGAAACCCCCATTCCAGTGATAGCCGATATCCATTTTGATTACAGGCTGGCCTTAAGTTCAATTGCGGCAGGCGTTCACGGCATCAGGATTAACCCGGGAAATATTGGTTCGCCGGATAGAGTAGAAGCAATAATAAAAGCGGCCCGGGAAAATAATATCCCCATCCGAATTGGAGTTAATAGTGGGTCTCTGCCGGAGGGAAAAATTAAAAAGTTTGGTTCCCCCGGTGCTGAAGCCATGGTAGAAACCCTGGTTGATTATGTCCGGTTTTTTGAAGAAAGGGATTTTTTCAACATTAAACTGTCAGTTAAATCAACTAGCGTCCTGGAAACCATTGTTGCCAACCGGGAAGTTTCCAATCATTTTCCCTACCCGATCCACCTTGGTCTTACTGAAGCTGGAACTTTGAGGAGGGGCCTTGTTAATTCAGTGGCCTGTCTTGCTCCGCTTCTTTTGGAAGGAATTGGTGATACAATCAGGATCTCTTTAACCGAGGATCCTGTTCAGGAGGTAAGGGCCGCCTGGGATCTATTGCGGGCAGTGGGTCTTCGGTGGAGAGGCCTTAATATTTATTCCTGTCCAACCTGTGGCCGTTGTGAAATTGAATTGGAAAAAATGGTTAAGGAAATTGAAAAGGCTACAGAGGGTATCCAAAAAGATTTGAATATTGCTGTTATGGGTTGCGCGGTAAATGGTCCTGGAGAAGCAAAAGAAGCTGACCTGGGTCTTGCCGGGGGCCGGGGCTTTGGGGTGATTTTTTCAAAAGGAAAACCCCTCGGAACATTTCCCGCTGATAAACTTATCAGGGTTTTTGTTGAGAAAATAAAGGAATTCCCCGGTTGACAGAAACCAGATTTTCCTGCTAAAATACTATAACAATAAAATTCATTTTCCTGTACGGGAAATACTAGATCGGTTAGAAAAGCCACAGAGAACAGCCATTCCGGTGCGAGGCTGTCTTTTCCCCGATTGAACCCGTCCCGATGATTTACAGGCCTTAGAGTGTCCCTTGATGGGAAATCAGGGTGGTACCGCGGGTGGTAAACAAACCTCTCGTCCCTAGGTGGATGAGAGGTTATTTTATTTAAGAAAGGAAGATGACCATGAAAATGTCCCAGGCTTATATTCCGACATTAAAAGAAAGACCGACTGAAGCAGAAACTCCCAGCCATGAACTTTTGTTAAGGGGTGGGATGATTCGACGAGTTGCTGCTGGAATTTATTCTTTCCTGCCCCTTGGTTACAAGGTTGTCCGCAAGGTTGAACAGATAATTCGAGAAGAACTGGAAAAGGCGGGAGCCCAGGAAGTTCACCTGCCCCTGCTTCACCCTGCCGAATTATGGCAGGAATCAGGAAGATGGGATGAAATGGGCGACCTGATGGTAAAGCTGAAGGACCGCCGGAACAGAGATTACTGTATTGGTCCCACCCACGAGGAAGTAATGACGGACCTGATCAGAAATGAATTAAAATCTTATAAGGATCTTCCCCAGAACTTTTTCCAGATTCAAACCAAGGTAAGGGATGAAATCAGGCCCAGGTTTGGGCTGCTCAGGGCCAAGGAATTTTCCATGAAGGATGCCTACAGCTTTCATGCCAGCTGGGAATCTCTGGATGTAACATATCGGGACATGCACGATGCTTACTGCCGGATTTTTGAACGCTGTGGCCTGGATTACCGGGTGGTGGAAGCAGATACCGGACCAATGGGAGGAACGGATTCCCATGAGTTTATGGTGTTAGCAGAAACAGGTGAAGACAGTGTTCTCTTTTGCGATAACTGTGGATATGCTGCCAATGTTGAAAAAGCTCAGAGTAAAGTTCCGAAACTAAAGGAAAAAATTGATCGGCCGGAGAAGGAAGAAATATATACCCCGGGAGTCACAACAATTGAAAAGCTAATGGAAAAGATGAACCTCCCTGGAGAATACCTGTTTAAAAGCCTGCTGTACAAAGGTGAAAAAGATTACTACCTTGCTATTGTCAGGGGTTCGGACCAGTTAAATGAAAACAAGTTAATTGCACTCCTGGGAGATCCTTTCCTTGGCCTGGCCGAGGATGGTTACAGAGATCTTCCTGCCGGTTTTCTGGGCCCCCAGGGGGAACATGGTTTGAAAATAATCGCCGATGAACTGGTTATGGAGATGGACTGGGGAGTTGCCGGAGCAAACCGGGAAGATTATCACATCCAGGGGATTGTTCCCGGCCGGGATTTTTCTCCGGACATTGTCGGAGATATCCGCAGTGCTCGTCATGGAGAAGGTTGTCCTGATTGCCAGGGAACCCTGGAAGAAATCCGGGGAATCGAAGTAGGGCATATTTTCAAACTTGGAACCAAATACAGCGAATCAATGAAGGCCAGCTTTCTGGACGAAAACGGAAAAGCCCACCCCATGATTATGGGGTGTTATGGGATAGGAGTGACCCGAACTGTTGCTGCAGCCATTGAACAAAACCACGACGAAAATGGAATCAAATGGCCCCTGCCCCTTGCTCCGTATCAGGTTATTTTACTTACCCTGGGCAAAGATGAAAAACTTAATGAAGAATCAGAGAAAATATATGCAGAATTAAAAGGAAAGGGAATTGAAATAATCTGGGATGACCGCTCCGAAAGACCGGGTGTTAAGTTTAACGAGGCTGACCTTCTGGGAATACCCCTGCGGATAACAATAGGGAAGAAATTTTTGGATAGCGGCCAGGTTGAATTAAAAGATAGGTTTAATAACCAGGATCATATGGTGGATAAAGATGATCTTCCAGACTGGGTTCTGAAGTACCTGGGAGAGGAGGAGAAAAGTTGATTTCAAGTCAAGAAATTATATTAAGACTTGTCCTGGCTCTGGTATTAAGCGGTTTGATTGGCTGGGAGCGGGAAATTCATGAGCGACCGGCAGGTTTCCGAACCCATATTCTGGTCTGCCTGGGTGCAACCCTGATAATGCTGATCTCCCAGAACATGCATGAAATTTTTGGTGAGGCTTCAGACCCTGGGCGAATAGCGGCCCAGGTGGTGAGCGGAATCGGCTTTTTGGGAGCAGGCACAATAATCCGGGAGGGGGTTAGTGTTAAGGGGTTGACCACTGCGGCCTCCCTCTGGGCAGTCGCAGGAATTGGACTCGGAGTAGGAGCCGGGTTCTACTTTGGCAGTATTGTTACAGCTGCCCTGGTTTTTCTCAGCCTCTGGTTTCTTTCCAAAATTGAGTTTTTCGCCGCTGCTAAATCCAAGTTCAGCGAAGTTAAATTCAGGGTCCAGGATATACCGGGACTTCTCGGTAAACTGGGATCGGTTTTTGGAGCATTTGGGGCGAATATCATTAACGTTCGCATGGAGTATGACCAGATTGACGGAGAACTTGAAATAATTATCCGGGTTGAGATACCCTCAAAACTGGACCGTAACGAATTGACTCAAAAACTTGCTCAGGTAAAAGGAGTGCACCAGGTCGAATGGCTAAAAGTTTAGAACGGATAATAATCAAACCAAAAGCAAATAACCGGTTTTTGCGTTTATTACACAGCCAGTGTTCCCCTGAGCTTAAAGGGAAAATTGTAATAAACAGGGTTGAAATTGACCGGGAAAAAAACTGCTCACTTTTTATAGCCCTGGCCCCAGGGATTAACCAGGATGAACTGGAAGGAATGGAAGAACTTCTCCGGGGTAACCTTTCTGATTTTGCAGGCTTTAAAATTATTTTTGAACCCTGGGAAAAAGCAAATCATGACAGGATCCAGGAAGTTTTGCGGGGAATAAAGTCCCGTTTCCCCCAGTTTGGGAGTTGCCTGGAAAATCTGCAGATTGAAGAAAAAGATGGAGAAATTGAACTATCTCTTCCCAGCAAAACCATGGTTGATTTTCTCAAGGCTAAAAAATTGGACCAGATAATTTCTCAGAAATTTGCCCAGAATGGTCTTCCCGATAAGATTAAATTTTCCCAGAAAAGAAGAAAAAGAGTCCCCGGTAAGACAAAAGAAAAACAACCAAAAGAAAAAAAGGGAAAGAAAGATCACCGTGTTGTTAAAGGCCGCTTATTGCCTGAAGCCCCACAAAATCTATCCAGTATTCTCGACCAGGGGGAAGGGGTTTTTGTAGTTGAGGGGGAGGTTTTTTCTAAAACAGTCCACCAATCGAGCCGGGGAGGAACAATTCAAATTGTTAATATCGCCGATAGAACAGCTGCCCTTACTGTAAAAATATTCAACCTAGAAGAGGAATTGCAAAAAGGTGGATGGTATAAATTCCGGGGGCAGATGGAGTATGATAATTTCAGTGGGGAGAAGGTCCTTTTTGCTGAAGATATTCTTGAAGTTACGCCTATTTCCCGGAAAGACAATTTCCCTGAAAAAAGGTTTGAATTGCACCTCCATACTAAAATGAGCGATATGGACGGAGTAATTGATATTGATCAGCTGGCAAAAACCCTGAAAAGATGGGGTCACCGGGGAGCTGCAATTACTGATCATGGCGTGGTCCAATCCTTTCCTAATGCCTATGAGGCATTTCAGCAAGAAGGCCTCAAGCTGGTTTTAGGCCTGGAGGCCAATACTTTACCGGAACAGGAAGTAATTTATTCAGGGCGGGAAGAAAGTTCCTGGAATGAATTTCCCCTCGTCTTCCTTGATATTGAAACTACAGGTTTTAGCCCCTGGCAACATGAAATAATCGAAATTGGGGCTGTTCGAGTTGAAAAGGGTTCGACCAGTGAATTTCAGCAGCTGGTCCGCCCCAAAAAAGCTCCTTCGGAAGAAATAATTGACCTTACTGGTATAGATCCCAAAGAATTAAAAAAGGCAAGACCCCTAAAAGAAGTCTGGCCAGAATTTATTGACTTCATTAACGGGGCCATACTTGTTGCCCATAATGCCAATTTTGATATTGATTTTCTCAGGTTCTGGGGTAAAAAGCTGGGGCAAAACCTGCCTCTGGAAAACGGCTTTCTGGATACACTCAGTCTTTCCAAGGCAATAAACTCCGACCTCCGGGGTCATAGCCTGGGAGCCCTTACCAAGAAATTTAATGTTCGCCTTGATGATCATCACCGGGCTCTTGCAGATTCTCAGGCTACATATCGCCTCTGGGAAATTTTTTGCAGCAAGCTGGAAGCCCGGGAGATTAAAAATTTGAAACAGTTAAAAGAACTGTCCCGGGAAATTCCCTGGTTTCTAAAATTCACAAAACACAATACCCTGTGGGCCCGGAATAAAAAAGGGCTTTTTAACCTTTATCGGCTTGTAAGCACTTCTCACCTGGATTATTTTCACCGCCATCCCTGTATTCCGTGGGAGTGGCTGGAGAAAAACAGGGAAGGAATTATCCTGGGGAGTGGGTGTTTGGAGGGCCCATTATACGACAGGCTTCTAGGGGGAGCAGCTAAAGAAGAACTTAAAGAGATTGCCTTTAATTTTGATTATATAGAAATTCTGTCCCCGAATTATCTTGTGGAAAATTCACCGGTAGAAGATATTGATATAGCACGGGAAATTACTTCTTACCTGGTCTCTCTTGCTGAAGAACTGGGAAAAATCCCAATTGCAATCTCTGATGCCCATTATCTGGAAAGAGAAGAAAAAGTTTTTAGAGATATCCTTCTCCATCAGAAAGGAAATCGGCAGGAGAAAGGGGCTGCGCATCTTCTAACCACAGAAGAAATGATGGAACAGTTCAACTTTCTCGGGGAAGATAAGGCAAGAAAAATTGTAATTGGAAACCCAAATTTTCTGGCGGAGGAAGTTCCCGAAATGTCCCCTGTTCCCGAAGGACTTTATCCCCCTCATGTTCCCGGGGCTGAAGACCGGGTAAAAAATCGCACGATTGAAAAAGCAAGAAAACTTTACGGGAAAAAGCTGCCGGAAATAGTAAAGAAAAGGATCGACAAAGAATTGCACAGTATTATTGGCCAGGGCTTTGCTCCCATTTATGCTATCTCACAAACCCTGGTGGGGAAATCTCTTGAAATTGGCTATCTTGTTGGATCAAGGGGTTCAGTCGGTTCTTCGTTTGTTGCTTTTCTGTGCGAAATTACCGAGATCAATCCCCTCCCGGCCCATTACCGCTGCCCGGGTTGTTTCTATACCGATTTTGAACCCGATAAAGAAATTGATTGTGGGCTGGATTTAGGTGAAAAAGAATGTCCAAAATGCGGTGAAAGCCTGTTTCGAGATGGCTTTGACATACCCTTTGAAGTTTTTCTGGGTTTCAGGGGAGAAAAAGTTCCTGATATCGACCTGAACTTTGCCGGGGAAATTCAGAACAAAATACACGCCTATACTGAAGAAATTTTTGGCAAAGATAATGTTTTCCGCGCAGGGACCATTTCCACCATTGCTTCCCGGACTGCCTACGGGATGGTAAAAGGCTATCTGGAAGAAAATCATCTACAGGCCAACCGGGCCCAGGTTGAACGCCTGATAAAAGGCTGCAGCGGTGTGCGGAGAACAACTGGCCAGCATCCAGGGGGATTGATGGTATTACCTGCCGATAAAGATATTCACGAATTCACCCCAATTCAGTACCCTGCCAATGATAGTTCGGTGGGAGTCCAGACGACTCACTTTGATTACCGCTCAATTAGCAGCAGATTATTAAAACTTGATCTGCTGGGGCATGACGACCCTACAGCCCTCAAACAACTGGAAGGACTAACAGGAATCAACGTCCAGGATATTCCTTTTAATGATCCCCCAACCATGAGTATTTTTTCCGGAACTGAGGCCCTGGAATTAAAAGGAGGGGGTCTGAATACAAAAGTTGGTTCCCTGGGAGTCCCGGAGTACGGAACTCCTTTCGTGCGGGGGATGCTGGAAGAAACCCGGCCCGAGACAATGGGAGAATTAATCAGAATTAGTGGGCTTTCTCATGGTGAAAATATCTGGAGGAATAATGCCCAGGATCTGATTTCTGCGGGAGAGATTTCTCTTAAACAGGTAATTTCTACCCGGGATGATATTCTCAACGACCTAATCCGCTGGGGAGTAGAGCCTGAAAAAGCCTTTCCCATAATGGAAAAAGTTCGCAAGGGAAAGGGAATGTCAGCCGAGGAGGAAGAACTGCTCAGGGATAAAAAAGTTCCCGAGTGGTACATTGAATCCTGCAAGAAAATCAAGTACATGTTTCCTAAAGCTCACGCTGCTGCTTACGTTTTGATGTCTTATCGCATTGCTTATTTTAAAGTTCACCATCCCTCAGCTTTTTATGCGACCTATCTTTCCACAAAGGGAGGGGAATTTGAGATTAAATTTGCCCTGGAGGGTTTGGACTATGTCAATCGTTCCCAGGAGAAGATTAAAGAAAAGGGTAGAGAAGCCAGCCCCAAAGAAAAAGCCACCCTGACCCTCCTGGAAATTCTCCAGGAAGCCATGCTCAGGGGAGTTGAATTTTTGAACGTTGACCTTTATAAATCCCATTCCCATAAATTTCTTTTAAAGGAAGGAAGGATTTTACCTCCCCTGACTTCGATTCCCCATCTAGGGCAGAATTGTGCTCAGCGGGTGGTCAAGGCCCGGGATAAAAAGAAGTTTTCTTCAATTGAGGATTTTTCTGATAGGACTCAAGCCAACAAAAATGTAGTTGAAGCAATGGTTAAATATGGTGTTTTGAAAGGTCTGCCCGCAAAAAACCAGCTATCCCTTTTCTGAAGGCATTCTCCTTGCATTCGCTTTTTGGTTGTGGTATACTTTTGATAGATATGATTAACGTGTTGCAGATTTAAGAGTGGGTTCCCAGCCCACTCTTTAGCTTATAATAATCAAATTAGCGGGAGGAAAAAAAAGTGAGCCAACAGGAAACCCTTTTTGCCCTGGCCCGACCGGTTGTTGAAAAGGAAGGTTTGGAGCTGGTTGACCTGGAATATAAAAAAGAAGGGAAAAGATGGATGTTAAGGGTCTTTATTGATGGACCGGAGGGGATTTCCCATGATGAATGTGTCCGTGTTACAAGAGCCCTGGAGCCGGTTTTAGAAGAGGAGGACCCCATTCCCCATGGTTTTGTTCTGGAGGTTTCTTCGCCTGGCCTGGATCGGCCTCTCAAAAGGGATCGTGATTTTGAAAGGGCCCGAGGCAAAAAGGTGGAGATAAAAACATTTGGCCCTCTCGTAAATAAGCAAAAAACTCTAAGGGGGACTTTGTTGGGTCTTGCAGATAAAGATTTGCGTTTGGAACTAGAAGATGGTTCTAAAATAACTATACCCCGGGATCAGGTTGCCAAAGCCCGGCTCCATTTTGAATTTTAAAGGAGGAGCAGTTTAAATGAATTTTGAATTTCTTCAGGCATTAGCAGAAATTGAAAAGGAAAAAAATATCCCCAAAGAACAATTACTGGAGGCGGCTGAGGCTGCCCTGATTTCAGCATACAAAAGAAACTTTGGTTCCTCGCAAAATGTTACAGCTCATATCGATCGGAACACCGGAAAAGTGGAAGTGATTGCTCGTAAAGAGGTAGTAGAAGAAGTTGAGGATAAGACTCTGGAAATATCCCTGGAAGAGGCCAGAAAAATAGACCCCAATTACGAGGTTGGTGATGTAGTTGAATACGAAGTTACCCCGGCCAATTTCGGCAGGATTGCTGCCCAAACTGCTAAACAGGTGGTGGTGCAGCGGATCCGGGAAGCTGAAAGGGGAATAATATTCGAGGAGTTCAGCGACAGAGAGGGAGATATCATAACCGGTGTTGTCCAGCGGTATAGCAATAATAATATTATGATTGACCTGGGAAAAACCGAGGCTATTCTGGTTCAACCAGAGCAGATGCCAACGGATAATTATAAACCTGGCGACCGGATTAAACTTTTTATAGTTGAAGTTAAGCAGACCACCAAAGGGCCCCGGATCCTTGTTTCCAGAACGCACCCCGGTCTTTTAAAGCGGCTTTTTGAACTGGAGGTTCCTGAGATCCAGGAAGGAACAGTGGAAATAAAAGCTGTTACCCGGGAAGCAGGTTATCGCTCAAAAATATCTGTTTTTTCCCGCGATGAAAACGTTGATCCTGTTGGGGCCTGTGTGGGGCAAAAAGGAATGCGGGTTCAGGCAATAGTTGATGAAATTGGCGGAGAAAAAATTGATATTGTTGAGTGGAGCCCTGATCCGACGGTTTATGTGGCTAATTCTTTAAGCCCGGCCAAGGTCGTTTCGGTAGAAATAAATGAAAAAGAAAAAGTTGCCAAGGTAGTTGTCCCTGATTACCAGCTGTCCCTGGCCATTGGGAAAGAAGGCCAGAACGCACGACTGGCAGCGAAATTGACCGGATGGCGGATAGATATTAAGAGCGAAAGTCAATCCGACGAGGAAGCAAAGCTTATTGAACCCACTGCAGAAGGGGAGGTAATTCGAGATGAAGAGGAAGAAGAAGATACCTCTTCGTAAATGTGTGGGTTGTGATCAGCGCCGTGAAAAAAAAGAATTAATCAGGATCGTCCGCAGCCCCGAAGGAGAAGTGGATGTTGATACAACTGGGAAAAAACCGGGCCGAGGGGCCTATCTTTGTCCTGAAAAAGATTGTTTAAAAAAGGCTTTTAAAAATAAGAGAATAGAGCGGGACCTGCAGATCGAACTGCCTCAAGAAATAAAAGAATTTCTCGAGGGGAAAATAAATGGAAATAGCTAAAGGACTACGCCTGCTCGGGCTCGGTTACAGGGGTAGGAAGGTGCAAATAGGTTCAACCAATATTGAACAGAAATTAAAAAAGGGCAGGGGTAAGCTGCTCTTATTGGCAGAAGACAGTGGAAAAAATACCAGAAATAAGCTTAGAGAGATTTGCTCCAATAATAATATTCCTTGCCTTGAATGGGGAACAAAGGAGGAATTCACCCGGGTTTTTCCAAGGGAAACGACAGCAGTTTTGATAATGGATAGTAATTTAGCAAAACCTTTCTTAGACGGGAAAGGGAGGGTCCATAATGATTAATTGATGGGGGTGTTAAAGTGGGAAAAATCAGGATCTACCAGTTAGCAAAAGAACTTGATATTAAATCCAATGAACTTGTTGATATGCTAAAAGAGCTCGGTATCGAAGCAAAATCGCATATGAGTACTTTAGAAGAAGAAACAGCGAAACTTGTAAAAGAAATGCTGGCAGGTGGGGAAGGGAAAGCCCAAAAAGAACAGGAGGAAGAAATAACTGCAGAAAAAATAGTAGTTAATCCTCCGGTTAATGTGAAAAATATTGGCGAAGCTATGGAGGTTAACCCCAATAAAATCATAAAGCAATTGATAGAAAATGGGGTAATGGTAAATTTAACCCAGAATTTAACTGGAGATTCCCTGGCCGAAGTTGAAAAAATCCTGGATATTAAAGTTGAAGCAAAAGAAGAAGAAAAAAAGGCCCAACCAGTTAAACCAAAAAAAGAAGAACGTAAAAAGAAAAAGAAAGAAAAGGATCTTGTTAACAGGCCACCTGTGGTAACTATTATGGGTCATGTTGATCATGGAAAAACCCAGCTTCTTGATGTTATCAGGGAAGCAAATGTTGTGGCTTCTGAAGCAGGAGGGATTACCCAGCATATCGGTGCTTACCAGGTTGACATTAACGGGAGAAAAATTACTTTCCTCGATACTCCCGGGCATGAAGCCTTTACAGCTATGAGAGCAAGGGGGGCCCATGTTACTGATATAGCAATCCTGGTCATTGCTGCGGACGATGGGATCATGCCCCAGACGGTTGAAGCAATTAACCATGCCCAGGACGCCGGGATCCCCATAATTATTGCCATAAACAAGATTGATAAGGAAAATGCAAACCCCGAAAGGGTAAAACAGCAACTTACAGAATATCACCTGGTTCCTGAAGAATGGGGTGGGGAAACTGTTTGTGTTGAAATTTCTGCCCTGCAAAAGACCAATATTGAAGAACTCCTGGAGATGATTCTCCTGGTGGCAGAAATGGAAGACATCAAAGCTGATCCCAAGGAAAAAGCCTCAGGTGTTATTATTGAAGCTCAACTGGACAAAGGAAGAGGTCCAGTTGCCACTGTCCTGATCAAGGACGGAACAATGCGAGTAGGTGATGCTATTATGGCCGGGTCGACTTATGGCCGGGTCAGGGCAATGATTAATGATAAGGGTGAAAGAGTTAAAAAAGCGGGACCGGCTATGCCTGTTGAGGTTTTGGGTCTTTCCGATGTTCCCGTCGCCGGTGATTTGCTTGAATCGGTAAAAAGTGAAAAAGAGGCAAAAAAAATAGCCGAAGAAAGACGGGAAAGAAAAAGAGAACTGGAGCTGACCAGTGACCGTCCGGCTAACCTTGAACAATTTTTTGCCCGAATGCAGGATGAAGAAGTTAAGGAGTTGAAAATCATTATAAAGGGAGATGTTCAGGGTTCTGTTGAAGCCCTGAAAGATTCCCTGAATCAGATAAAAAGTGATGATATAAACCTCAACATTATTCATACTGGTGCAGGCGCTATTTCTGAAAACGATGTTATCCTGGCATCAGCCTCCAAGGCTATTATAATTGGGTTCAATGTTCGTCCCGATTCAAGAGCTAAAAGGATTGCTGACCAGGAAGGAGTTGATATCCGCACCTACCGGATTATTTATCAGGTTATTGATGATGTTAAAAAGGCTCTGGAAGGCTTATTGGATCCGGAGATCCGGGAAAAAGTTCTTGGACGTGCGGAAGTCCGTGATACTTTCCGGGTTCCCAAAGCGGGAACCATTGCTGGTCTATATGTTACCGACGGCAAAATTACTCGCAATTCCAAGGTTAGAGTTTTAAGAGATGGCGTTGTTATTCACGAGGGAAGTATCGGTTCGTTAAAACGCTTTCAGGATGATGTGCGGGAAGTAGAAGCCAACTATGAATGTGGACTGAATGTTGAGGGCTTCCAGGATGTAAAAGTTGGGGATATTATTGAGGCTTTTGTTCTGGAAGAAATCAAGAGAAAATTATCTGAATGATACCTGGCAATTACCAGGGCTCCTGAATAATAGATAAGGAGTGTTGAGCGATGAATTACAGAGCGAACCGCTTGGCCGAAGTTTTAAAGAAAGAGCTGAGTGATTTGTTCCAGAAAGAAGTAAAAGATCCCCGTTTGAATTTCCTGACAATTACCGAAGTGGAAGTAAGCGGAGATCTGAGTGTGGCGAAGATATATGTAAGCACCCTCCAGGAAAAAAACGACCCTGCAGCTATGATGGAAGGGCTGGAGAAAGCAGTGGGTTATTTAAGGAAAGAAATTGGTCAGAGAATTGAAATCAGGCATACTCCTGAACTTCGTTTTATCTATGACCAGTCCCTGGAGCGGGGTCAGAGAATTCACAATCTATTAAATGAAATAAAAGGAGATAAGAATGATTGAAACTGCTTCCCTGCTGGCGGTTTTGCATGGTGATAAAAAAATACTGTTAACCGGTCACTCTGATCCGGACGGTGATTGCCTGGGGGCAATCGCCGGGTTATTTTTCCTATTGCAGGGTAAAAATGTTCGGGTGACAGGTATCATTGAAGGGCCGGTTCCCGACCGGCTCTCTTTTCTGTTACCCGAGGAAATAATTGTAATTGAAGGTGGCGAACAAAAATTACCTGAAATAGAAGCGGACCTGGCTATTATTGTAGATAGCGGGGACTTAAAGCGCCTGGGACGGGTGGGGGAAATAATTGAGGGCCTGGAAATTATTAATATAGACCATCACCCCGACAATGAATATTTTGGGGACATTAACCTGGTTGACGAAAAAGCCTCTTCTGCCTGCGAAATCCTGGGACTCAATCTCCGGGATAAAATTCATCTTCCCCCTCGGGTTATGGAGGCATGGACTGCCGGTATTCTTTATGACACCGGGGGACTTCGGCATCCCAATACTCGCAAAGAAACCCTTGCTTTATTAGCCAACTGGATGGCTACCGGCATGGAATTACATATAGTCCAGGAGAAATTATTCGGCAGGCAGTCCCGTCCTTCTTTTGCCCTTTTTCAGAAAGCACTCCAGTCTTTGCGCTTTTCCAGAGATGGTCAGCTTGCCTGGACAGTGATAAAAGAAGAAAAAGAAGGACCTTCACCCCGGGAAGTAAGTCAAAAAGTTATCGACGAAATAAGGAGTATTGCTGGAGTTGAGATTGCTATTGTTTTTGTAGATCAGGAGCAAAGAACTAAAATCAGTTTCCGCAGCAGGAATTTCCCTGTAAACGATATCGCTGCTCGGTGGGGAGGAGGCGGTCATGTTCGGGCTGCAGGAGTTACCCTGGAAAAACCTTTTGCAGATGTGTATCCAGAAATCCTTAATACAGTGGAGGAGAAAATAGATGAATGGAATAATTAATTTTCTTAAACCTCCTGGTATTAGTTCTGCCCGGGCTATCAATCGAATTAAGAAAAGATGGAACTGGAAAAAGGTTGGCCATACGGGGACTCTAGATCCCTTGGCAGCAGGGGTTCTTCCCCTTTGCGTGGGCAAGGGAACCAAAGTTGCCAGTCTTATCCTGCAGGAGGATAAAACTTACTGGGGGGAAATGATCCTTGGTGAGAAAAGGGATACTGACGATGCTTACGGAAAGATAATTTCCAGTTATCCCCTTGACTGTACTGAAGATGAAGTATTACGGGAATTATCAAAATTCTCCGGCCCGATTACCCAAACACCTCCCAATATTTCCGCGGTTAAAATAGAGGGGGAAAGGGCCTACCGCCGCAGCCGTAGAGGTGAAGAATTTTCAATCTCTCCTCGAGCAGTAGAAATATTTTCCTTGCGTCCCCTGGAAATAGCTTTACCAAGGGTTAGATTCTGGATTCACTGTTCCAAGGGAACTTATATCCGCTCCATAGCACGAGATCTTGGTGAGGCCCTCGGTGTTGGCGGTTACTTAAACTTTTTGATCCGGACCAGCACAGGACCCTTTAAGATCCGGGATAGTTTTACTTTTGAAGAAATGGAAAAAATGGGACCGGATAAGTTCCTGCTTTCTCCGGATACCCCTCTGACTCATCTGCCCTCTATTATTGTTGATCAAGAGGGGCGGGAAAAAGTTAATTTCGGGCAGTTAATTTATGAAAATGAATTGATAGTAACTCCAGATAAGAAAAGCGATCTTTATAGGCTTTACGATGATGAAAAAAATTTTTTGGCCCTCTGTCGAGAAAAGGATGGAGGTTACCACCCTTTTAAAGTTTTCTTATGAGGTGAAAGATTAATCATGGAAGTATATCAAATATCCTCACCTGAGGAAATTTCAATCAGAGGCCTTTTTCTGGCAATGGGAACTTTTGATGGAGTTCATCTCGGCCACAAAAAGGTTATTGAAACCACTATTGAAAGAGCCCGAAAACTTGGGGTCCCCGCGGGAATATTTACTTTTTGGCCTCATCCCCTTTCCGTTCTCAATCCCCCCCGGGCTCCCACCCTTTTAACTTCTCTGGAAGATAAACTTTACTACATGGGGGCTCTTGGTGCTGACCTTTGCCTGGTGCAGCAGTTTACTCCTGAATTTGGCCACCTGAATTACCGGAAGTTTATCAATGATTACATGGTGGAAAAGCTCGATATCCGGGGCCTGGTTGTGGGAGCAAAATTCCGTTTTGGGGCACGAGGGGAAGGAGATAAAGAAAAAATTAAAGAGGCGGGCAAAGATTTTGGTTTTGAACCAGTTGTGCTCGAACCCCTTGCGATAAATGGATTCAGTGTAAGCAGTACACTGGTTAGAAGACTAATTAAAGCGGGTAGGGTAGCTGAAGTTCCTTCTTTTCTTGGCCGGCCGTATGGAATAAGGGGCCGGGTGGAAAAAGGAGAGGGTAGGGGAAGCTCCCTGGGGTTTCCTACCGCCAACCTGGATTTCCCCTCCGGGCTGACAGTGCCTCTGCAGGGAGTTTATTCGGTCTGGGCCAGAGTTCAAGGCAAAAAATATCCTGGAGTTTTAAATCTGGGGGCCTGCCCTACTTTTGGTAAAGAATGCGAAGGAGTTGAGGTTCATCTTCTGGGTTTAAATGACCAGATTTATGGGGAAGAAATATCGGTCTTGTTCCATAAATACCTTCGTCCGGTTAAACTTTTTCCCAATCCAGAGGATCTTCAGCAACAGATAACAAAAGATATTGCAGAGACCAAGCAAATATTGAAGTTGTAATCTTCCCCTTTCTTTACACTGGAGAGCGTTTATGATAAAATGAATTTTGTAAAAAGAATTGCTCCCCTTTCTAGGATAGGAGAGGCTCCGACTCTTTTCTTGGATTGGGGTGTAACCAAAAAAAGGAGGCTTATTATGAACAACGAAAAAAAACAAGAAATTATTGCCAAGTACCAGACCAGTGAAAACGATACCGGGTCCCCTGAAGTGCAAATCGCCATTTTAACCCACCGGATTTTCGAACTAACCGACCACCTGAAACAACACCCCAAAGATCACCACTCCCGGCGGGGACTGTTAAAACTGGTTGGAAAAAGAAGGCGGCTCTTGCGCTATCTTAGGAAAAAAGACTTGAATCGTTATCGCGAGTTAATTACAGATCTTGGAATTAGGGGTTAATATTATTAATTTTAGGAGCGGGCCCTCCCCGCTCTTAATTTTAATAGGAGAAGACGTGAGGAGGAAAAATGATGGTACAGAGTTGGGAAATTGAACTTGGTTCGAGAAAAATTACTCTTGAAACAGGTCATTATGCAAAACAGGCAAATGGCTCGGTTGTTGTTAAGGGTGGAGATTCAGTTGTCCTGGTTACTGCAACAATGTCGGATCCCCGCCCTGGGGTTGATTTTTTACCGCTAATGGTAAATTTCGAGGAAAGAGTTTATGCGATTGGGCGGATTCCAGGAAGTTGGAACCGCAGGGAAGGTCGGCCCCGAGATGTTGCAACTTTAAATGCTCGCCTAATTGATAGGCCTCTTCGGCCATTATTCCCTGATGGTTTCCGGAATGATGTTCAGATAATTGCTACTGTTTTATCTGTTGATCCCGATTATGAACCAGAAATGCTGGCTTTTATCGGGGCCTCGGCGTCAATAATTATTTCTGATATCCCCTTTACCACACCCATTGGGGGAATTAAGGTAGGTATGTTAGATAATGAGTTTGTTGTCAATCCTACCGAAGAAGAAAGGGAAAAAAGCAAGTTAGAATTAATTATAGCTGGAACCAAGGAAGAAGTAACAATGGTGGAAGCCTGCGCCCACGAAATTCCAGAAGATAAATTGATTGAAGCCCTGGAATTCGGGCAGGTTTACCTGCGCAAGATCGTTGAAATCCAGGAAAAAATGCGGACCGAAGTAGGAAAAGAAAAAGCAGAATTTGAGCCCGCCGAAACGGACCAAAAGATTGTTGAGGAAGTTCAATCTTATTCTTCTGACCTTAATCGGGCCCTGCGGGTTGAGGATAAGCTTGACCGACAGGAAGCTGTTGATATGTTAAAAGAACAGATCCTTGAAATCCTGATTCCCCGGTTTGCGGAAGACGGAGAAGAAGAAGAAGTTGAAAAGATAATTAAAAATGAATTCGAAGCAATGCTTAAAGATAATGTGCGGCAAATGGTAATTAAAGAAAAGAAAAGGCCTGATGGCAGAGATCTCGATGAAGTCAGAAACCTGCACAGTGAAGTTTCAATTTTACCCAGGGTGCATGGTTCAGCAGAATTTACCCGTGGCCAGACCCAGGCTCTATCAGTTCTAACTCTTGGAGCTATCGGAGATAGTCAGATAATGTTTGACCTGGGAGAATTTGAGCAAAAACGCTTTATGCTTCACTACAATTTCCCGCCATATTCTGTGGGAGAAACCTGGCCCATGCGGCCACCAGGACGAAGAGAAATTGGACACGGTGCTCTCGGTGAGAAAGCCATAGAACCAATTTTACCCGACAATGAAGAATTTCCCTATACGATTCGGCTGGTTTCAGAAATCCTGGAATCCAATGGTTCAACCTCCCAGGCCAGCATATGTGCCAGTTCTTTGGCTTTGATGGACGGCGGGGTACCTCTTAAAAACCATGTTGCAGGAATTGCAATGGGGCTGATGAAAGAAGGAGAGGATTACGCAGTCCTTTCAGATATTCAGGGTCTTGAGGATTTTTATGGAGACATGGATTTTAAGGTAGCCGGAACAAGAAATGGAGTTACAGCCCTGCAGATGGATATTAAAATAAAGGGAATCAGCAGGGAAATAATGGAGCAAGCACTAATGCAGGCCCGAAAAGCCCGCCTGGAAATCCTGGATAATATGGAAGAAGCCATTTCTGAGCCCAGAAGTGAACTTTCTCCATATGCCCCCCGGATGATTTCAATTCAAATCGATCCCGAACAGATACGGGAAATAATCGGTCCGCAGGGTAAAACAATCCGTAAAATCACCGAGGAAACAGAAACCAAAATTGACATTGAAGATACTGGAAAGATATTTATCCTGGGATACAGCAAGGAAGATGTGGACAAAGCAATTGTCATGATTGAGGAATTAACTCGAGATGTGGAAGTTGGCGAAACCTACATGGGGACTGTGAAGCGGCTCATGAACTTTGGTGCTTTTGTTGAAGTGTTACCAGGAAAAGAAGGCCTTGTTCATATTTCCCGCCTGGCAGATTATAGAGTCCGCAGTGTTGAAGATGTTGTTAGCGTTGGGGACAAAATATGGGTTAAGGTAACGGAAATTGACGATAAGGACCGGATTAATCTATCCCGGGAAGCTGTCCTCAAGGAAAAAGGTTCTGAATGCATGGAAGAAGAAAGCCGCAATCCTCAACCTAAAGCTAAATCGGATTCGGGTAATTCAGAAAGAAGAAATGATCAAAGACGCGGTGGGAACCGGAGTGGAGGAAACCGGGATCGCCGTTAACGAGGGGTAATTGCATTGCGATTGGGAATTCACCTTTCAATTGGTCAGGGCCTCCAAAAAACAATGGAGGAGGCCCTCGACCTTAAATGTAATACAGTACAGATATTTGCAAAAAATCCCCGGAGCTGGAAGGCCGGAGCATTTGATCAAAAAGGGGCCGCTTTTATTCGGCAGAATAAAAAGGATCAGGGTATTGACCCCTGGGTAGTCCATGCGACCTACTTGATTAATGCCTGTTCCCCTGATGATGACCTCTATTCCCGTTCAATTTCCGCCCTGGAGCTGGAAGTTGGAAGAGCGGAGGAGATGGGAGCAGAGTTTTTTGTTATCCACCCGGGAAACAGGAAGAAAAGTTCTTCCCAGGAGGCGATCAACCGATTGCAGGACACCCTCAACCACCTGCTGGAAAATTTCCATGCAATAAGCTTTCTGGTTGAAGGGATGGCAGGGGCTGGAACTGAACTGGGAGCAGATTTCCTGGAGCTAAGCAAGATAGTTTCTCCTTTTGATCCGGAAAAAGTTGGAATTTGTTTGGATACCTGTCACCTTTTTGGTTCGGGATTTGATATTCGGTCTGAAAGAGGATGGAGAAAGACCCTGGATAAATTTTTTTCCCATATTGACCATCAAAGACTTGGTCTGATTCATGTAAATGATTCGGTCCATAAACTCGGGGAAAAAAAAGACCGGCATACTCATCTTGGAGAAGGGGAAATCGGACGACAGGGATTTGAAGCAATGGTTAAACTTCCCGAACTTAGAAATATCCCCCTGATCCTGGAAACGCCTGGAGAAGCCCGGAAACAAGGAAAACGAAACCTGGATTTTCTGCGGAGTCTATGAAGGAGAGTCGCCCATTGATTGAGTACAGTAAGATTGAAGAATTTTTTGCTCCAGAAGGCCTTTTCCAGCAGAATTTCCCCCCGTTTGAAATTAGAACTTCTCAGAGGGATCTGGCCAGGAGAATAACCAGGACAATAAATGAAAAAAGGTTTTTAATCGCCGAAGCAGGAACCGGGGTAGGAAAGACTTTTTCATACCTTGTTCCTGCTATGTTATATGCAGACCAGGAAGAACAACCCCTGGTTATTTCTACTTACACCAAAAATTTGCAGATGCAACTGGCTCAAAAAGATATCCCCCAGGTTGCCCAAATTCTGGACTTAAATCTTGAAATTGCTGTTTTAATGGGACGGTCCAACTATTTGTGCCGAACCAGGTTGCAGTTTCTGCATCAAAAAAAAGAACAATTCCCGGTCCGCCTTTTACCCCAGATTTATTTATGGTCCCAGGAAACAGAAGAGGGGACTTTTGAAGAATGGTCTTTCGCAGACCACCCCGAAATCTGGTCTTTAATTGCTGCAGATGCCGATGGTTGCCAGGGGCAGTTTTGTCCCCATCAGAATGATTGCTTTGTCCAAAAAGCCCGGCGGAAATGCCAGCAGGCCGATATAATTGTAATTAATCACCACCTTTTTTTCAGTGACCTTAAGATGCAAAATTCTGAGGAACAAAGCCTTTTGCCTTCTCATCAAGTAATAATATTTGACGAGGCTCATCACCTGGAACAAACGGGAATTGATTTTCTGGGAACTGATTTTTCCCAGGTTGAGGTAATAGAAATTATTGGGGAAATCAGGGATTTTTTGGGGCGACTGCAGAAAGAAAAAAAAGACGGTTTGAACTTTGCCACTCTTTTTTCTGCCCTGCAGGGATTAGAGGAAAAGGCCCAGGCTTTTTTCTTTGAGTTTGACAGGGAACTTGAAAGGAATAACCCCCGATTTATTTATCCGGGCTGGTGGCAAAAACTGCAGAATTCCCCCTTGGAATTGCTGGAGAGTATGGAAGCATTGAATAGAGGGCTTGTTGTGGGGGAAGAAGTTTTCCCCGAAGAACTGACCCTGGCCCTGGGCGAATTAAGAAATCGCTGGGGCAAGCTTATTGCCTCCCTGGATTATTTTCTTGATCTTCCGGGAGATAATTTTGTTTCCTGGCTGGAGGGGGACGGGAAAAATTTAATTCTTCGCTCGTTACCTTTATTTCTAGATGATTTTCTGATCCAGTCCCTGTATCCACAGGTAGAAAGCCTGATTTTTACCTCGGCAACTCTTTCCATTAACGACCAGGGCGCTTACTTTGCTGAAAACTTAGGCCTACCTTCAGAACGAACTGATACCATGATCCTGGGTTCGCCTTTTGATTATGACCAGCAGGCAATCCTTTTAATACCCCGGGATATCCCTCCGCCTCAGGATCCTGATTTTGTGGGGAAAAGCATCGAGATTTTCCAGGAAGTTTTTCCTGTTCTGGGGCCCCGCAATTTACTCTTGTTTACCTCTTATCAAATGCTGCAGAGTTTCTATAGGGAGATCGAGGGTTTTTGCGAGGAAAAAGGAGTTGAAGTTTTTGTTCAGGGTAAAAGGGCTGTAAGTCAACTTCTCCGTGATTTCAGGGAAAGCCCACGAGCCATAATGCTGGGGACAGCAAGTTTCTGGGAAGGAGTGGACCTTCCAGGGGCAGATTTAACCTCAGTTATTTTATTTCGACTTCCCTTTCCCGTGCCTGATGATCCCTGGATTTCAGGAAAAGCCAGGGAACTGGAGAAACAGGGGAAAAACTCCTTTACTCATTTAATGCTACCCCGGGCTATTATTCGGTTCAAGCAGGGTTGGGGGCGTTTGATTAGAAGCTTTTCCGACCGGGGTATCCTTCTGGTTCTGGATCGAAGGATTCTTACCAAAAATTATGGGAAAATTTTCTGCAGTACTCTGCCCGAGAGGCTTCCAATTATAGAGGGGTCAGCCCAAAAACTTTTTACCGCAGGTAAAAAATTCTGGGAAAGAGCAGGAGAAATCTGGACCGAGGTTGAAAAATAATAAGACGAATTTGGGTGGAAAGGGAGGGTTTTTATGGGGAGGAAATTAATCAGCATAGTATTTATACTTACCTTTATTTTAACTTTAACCATTACATTCTCCATTCAAGCCTCGAATTTTTTCCCTGATTTTTATTTTGTTTATGAGGTTGTGGAAGGAGATACTTTAAGTGGAATAGCTCAACGGTTTGGGACCAGCATTGATGGTCTGCGGTGGGCCAACGGATTGAAGGATGACCTGATCAGGCTGGGAGATGAACTGATAATCCCGCAAAAACCAGTTAAAGAAATCCCTTCTTTAAACGATAACTTGAACCCCAATGGGTCTCCCGAATTAACCCTGGAACGTATTCCTCGTGCAATATACATCAGGCCCCCAATGCCCGAAGTTGATTTGCCCAGGGATAAAGTTATTATTTACCAGGTCCGACGGGGTGACAGCCTATATGACCTGGCCCGGGAATTTAATACCACCACAGCTTTTCTCCAGGCCTTGAATGAGCTGGACAGCCCGAATATAAGGATTGGGCAGCGAATCTATTTGCCGATTCACAATTTAACTCCCCGCCAGGCAGTGGAGAGGACCATAAGTACCGAGGAAAGAGACATCCTGGCCCGAGCCATCCATGGTGAAGCCCGGGGAGAACCATTTATAGGACAGGTTGCCGTTGGAGCAGTTATAATTAACCGGGTATTAAGCCCCAACTACCCGGATACTTTCCATGGGGTTATTTACCAACCAGGGCAGTTCTGTGTTGTTCGGGACGGACAGATAAATCTTCCCCCCAACCAACAGGCCTTTGATGCTGCCAGGGAGGCTCTGCGGGGAAATGACCCCACACGGGGGGCAATTTATTATTTTAATCCCAATACTGCTACCAATACTTCCTGGGTTAAGAGTCGGGAGGTAACTGTTATAATCGGGAATCATGTTTTTGCAAGATAATATTTTGGGGGAGCCGAAGGGCTCCCTTTATTTTTCTTATTCGGGAGGAATTATAATGGAAATAGAAATCAAGCTTCTGGAAAAAGACTGGCAGTGCCCCGTTTATCAACACCCCGGCGAGGATGCTGGCCTGGATTTACAATCAAGAGTAGATTGTTTAATCAACCCCGGCGAATTTTTGCCGGTCCCCACGGGGATTGCAATCGCTATTCCCCGGGGTTATGTTGGTTATGTTAACCCCCGCAGTGGATTAGCCAATAGATACGGGGTAACCGTTTTAAACGCCGATGGAGTAATTGATTCTGGTTTTAGAGGGGAAATATGTGTTATCCTAATTAACCACGGGAAAAAACCCTTCTCCATTAGAAAAGGGGATCGGATTGCCCAGTTAATTATTCACCAGTACGAACAGATTGAATGGAAACAGGTTGCTGAACTGGAAGAATCTGAAAGAAAAGAAAAAGGTTTTGGGCAAACAGGGAAATAGAAGGAAGAGCTCTGGGAACAAATTTAATCAAAAACATTTTTTTGGCGCTGTAAGGGTTTGTGGAAAGGGGTTTTCCTTGTTTTTTTACACACCCTGTTGTATAATTAAAATGGTTTATTTACTTAGAAAGATAATTATTTGGAGGTGTTTTGACATAAATGGATAGTATTAAGGCCATCCCCCTGGGCGGGGTTGGCGAAATCGGGAAAAACATGATGTTGATTGAAAAAGATGGAAGGATTTTAATTATTGACGCCGGGGTTATGTTCCCTGAAGATGACCTCCTCGGAATAGATCTGGTTATCCCTGATATTTCTTATCTTGTGGAGAACAAAAAAAGAATTGATGGGATGGTCCTGACCCACGGTCACGAAGACCATATAGGGGCGATCCCCTATATAATCGAAGAATTGGATGTCCCTATTTACGGGACGAGACTGGCTTTGGGACTGGTCAAGGCCAAATTAAAAGAATTCAATTTATCCAAGGAAGTAAAATTCAATGAAATATCGCCCCGCCAAAAAACCAAGATTGGTTCTTTTGAAGTAGAATTGATTAGAGTTAACCACAGTATTGCTGATACCTGTGCCCTGGCTATACAAACCCCTTATGGTCCAATTATCTATGCAAGTGATTTTAAGTTTGATCAAACTCCTGTCGATGGGATTGTGGTTGATTATCATAAATTGAGTGAGTACGGGGATTCAGGGGTTTTGGCCCTGTTTTCTGATAGTACCAATGCAGAACGAGAAGGCTTTACCCCATCAGAAAGGGTTGTCGGTGAGAAAATTGATGATGTTTTCTCCACGGCCCGGGGAAGGATAATCGTTGCAACATTTGCTTCCAATATTCATCGGATCCAGCAGGTGTTTGATGCAGCCAATCGGTATCGGCGCAAGGTTGCAATTACTGGGAGGAGCATGATTCATAACTGTCAGATTGCTTCGGAATTGGGCTTTCTTGATATTCCCAACGATATTCAGGTAGAAATGAAAGACCTGCACAGTCTTGAACATGATAAAATCGCTATCCTTACCACAGGTAGCCAGGGAGAACCGATGGCCGCTCTCACCCGGATGGCTAATGGAGAACACCGGCAGGTCAATGTCTGTGCTGGAGATACAGTCATGGTTTCGGCATCGCCCATTCCGGGCAATGAAAGACTGGTCGGGGAAACAATCAATAAGCTGTACCGTCTTGGGGCGAATGTGGTTTACCAGGCTATTTCCGGTGTCCATGTATCCGGACACGCCAGCAGAGAAGAATTAAAGTTAATGTGCAACCTGGTTCGCCCCCGTTATTTTATCCCGGTTCATGGTGAATACCGTCATTTGTACCATCATGCTCAACTTGCAGAAAGCCTGGGGATTAAAAAAGATAATATTTTTATTCTCGAACCTGGAGCCGTTCTTGACCTAAATGATGATCGTGGGAAGATCAACGGAAATGTTGGTGTTGACCGGGTTTTGGTTGACGGGCTGGGAATTGGTGATGTGGGGACTGTTGTTTTAAGGGATCGCAGACTTCTTTCCCAGGATGGAATTTTAATCGTTGTTCTAACCATTGACAGTGAAACGGGGAAAATAGTTTCTGGACCGGATATTGTAACCCGGGGGTTTGTTTATATGAGGGAGTCTGAGGAACTGATTCAGCAGGCAACGGAAATTGTAGAAAGAACCCTTGATAAGTGTTCAGCAAATGGGATTAAACAATGGTCCCGTCTTAAAAACCGAATCCGGGATGCCCTGAGTGGTTTTGTTTATCAAAAAATTAAGCGACGCCCCATGATCCTACCTATTATCATGGATGTATAGCAAAAATCCCCTCCTGCCAAAAAAAGCCAGGAGGGGTGCTTCATTTTTTTCTGATAGTTACTGTTAGAAGAACTTTATAACCCAATTTATTGCTATCAATAAAGGAATTGTTCGTCTGGGCATAGAAGGAAAAAGGTAATAGCCCAGTTGGAACCGGATGGAGGAGGGTGTGGGGATTGTCGTACTTCATGATTTTAGAATTACTCGGGGGCGTTGGCCTCTTTATTTATGGCATGCGGCAGATGGGAGAAGGGCTCCAGAAAACCGCAGGAGATAAACTACAACGCTTTATTGAGCTATTGACTTCCAATCCCCTGGCCGGTGTCCTGGTCGGGGCGGGTGTTACTGCAATAATTCAGAGCAGTAGTGCTACCACCATTATGACTGTTGGTTTTGTTAACGCCGGCCTGATGACCTTGCGCCAGGCAGTAGGGATTATAATGGGAGCAAATATTGGGACAACTATAACCGCCCAGTTGATTGCCTTTGATCTGGGAGGGTTTTCTCTCCCTGCTATTGCGATAGGCGCTTTCTTGTTATTTTTTACCAAACAAAAAAGGTTTAAACAACTGGGACAGGTTATCTTCGGGTTTGGGCTTCTCTTCCTGGGGATGACTGTTATGCAGGGCTCCATGGCTCCCCTGGCTGATTCTGCTGCTTTCCGGGAATTTTTCTCTAAGTTTGGGGCTCTTCCCATCCTGGGGATTCTGGTTGGGGCAATGACAACTGCCCTTGTTCAGAGCAGTAGTGCGACTATTGGTATTTTGATTAGTTTAGCTTCGGTTGGGGCTATCGATTTTACTGTTGCGATCCCTATTTTGCTGGGAGATAATATTGGGACAACTTTTACAGCCATGTTATCTAGTCTGGGCACCAAACTTTCAGCCCGGCGTACTGCAATGGCCCATATGGTTTTTAATGTCCTGGGAACGGGTGTATTTATTGTCGTTTTTTACCTTGTTCCAGGATTTTCAGGTTATTTGGAATCCTTTTTCCAGAACATAGCCGAATATTTCGGCCACACCTGGAATGTACAGAGATTAATCGCCAACACACACACAGCTTTTAATATTACCAATACCTTAATCTGGTTCCCATTTATTGCTTTTTTAACCAACCTGGTTATTAGACTGATTCCAGGGAAAGAGGAAATATTACACAAAGGTCCCATTTACCTGGATGAAAGGATGCTTAAAACTCCAGTTGTTGCTTTAGAACAGGCCCATAAAGAATTACTGCGGATGGCTGACCTGGCCTATGTAAATGTTGGGGATTCCCGCCGGATTTTTATGGATGAAGAAGAAAACCTTATAGATAATTTCTTTGAACGGGAAGAAGCTATTGATGCCCTGGAAACAAAAATTACTGATTACCTGGCCAAATTATCCCGTCAGTCCATGGACGAGGTCTATTCTGCAAGGCTCAATAATTATTTCCACATAATCAATGATATTGAGAGGATAGGAGATCATGCAGAAAATATTGTAGAACTTGCGGAATATAAGATGGAAAACAAACTTCCTTTTTCCGACCGGGCCATTGGCGAACTCAACAATATGTTTGATCGGGTTATGCAGACGATTGATGAGGGTATAAAATCCCTGAGTACAGGAGATCTTGCCACTGCAGTGAAAGTTCTTCGTTTTGAAGATGAAGTAGATGATCTGGAAAATGAATATCGGGAAAATCATATCCAGAGATTAAATGAAGGATTGTGCTATCCGGGATCGGGAATTGTATTCGTTGATATTCTGAGTAACCTGGAAAGAATAGGTGACCACGTTTCCAACATTGCCAAAATCATGCTAAAAGATCGTAATTAATTCTTTTATTCCCGGAGGTTAAATGGTATATTATTCCTTTTAGGGGAGCTGGTAAGAAGGACAAAGATTAAAAAGGGAGAATATATATCACGAGGTGAAACACCCATGAAAAGGCTTACGGAAAAGAGAAAAAATGAAATCCTGGGGATTATTTTCCTCGTCCTGGGCCTTATCAACATATTGCACCTTTTTTGGGGTGATACTGGAAGATTTGGGGAATCAATGTTTGGATTAATTCATCTTTTCCTGGGCCAGGGTGTTTTCCTTTTTCCCTTCCTGCTTTTTTATCTTGGTTACCAGCTATTAAAGAATAAAAAAATTCAACTGGGTTTGTCTCAACTGGGAATTACCCTGGTTTTCCTGGTTTTTTTAGCATTTTTCCATGCCGGTTTGCCCTCAGGGGAAGAGATATATGAAGGAATGCGCAGCCGTGGGGGAGGCTTGTTTGGCGGAAGCCTTATCTGGCTGGTCAGGCAATTTTTCTCCGACCCATTTTCTTATATGGTCTTGGTAGTTATTGGTTTGATTGGGCTTTTATTCTGGTCGGGAATGGAATTAGCTGATCTATGGCGGAAAATAGTTGGATTGTTTTCTTTCAGGAAAAAGGAGAAGCCTCCCCGAAGGAAAAAACGGGCTGCACCCAAAAAACGGGTAATAGAGGAGAGCTGGGAAGATAAAAAAGAGGAAGAACCGGAAGAAGCACCAGTAATTGTTCCCAAACCCGGAACGGGCTATCGCCTGCCCCCGCTGCATCTTCTGCGGAACCATAACGGGACAGCTCATAAAAAGCCCGAAGATCAAACCCAACTTTTGGAGAAGACCCTGAGTGATTTTGGAATTGATGCCCAGGTAATTAAGGTGACTCATGGCCCCAGAATTTCCCGTTATGAATTACAACCAGCTCCAGGGGTCAAGGTGAGTCGGATAGTAAACCTTGCGGACGATATCGCTCTTGCCCTTGCTGCTCCAGATGTCCGAATTGAGGCCCCAATTCCCGGGAAAGCAGCTCTGGGAATTGAAGTTCCCCATAACGCCCAACAGG
The DNA here is from genome assembly GCA_007122335.1 of Bacillota bacterium. Lineage (GTDB taxonomy): Bacteria > Bacillota > Halanaerobiia > B1SED10-174 > B1SED10-174 > T1SED10-26. The sequence continues at coordinate 8,398 of SKTZ01000026.1, read as the reverse complement.
TGGTTGGTTTAAGGCAAATCCTTGCCAGCAGTGCTTACGCTGATAACCCAGCTTTACTGTCTCTTGTCCTGGGTAAAGATATTGCTGGCCAGCCTGTTGTAAAAGATCTTGGCAAAATGCCCCATCTTCTAATTGCTGGAGCAACCGGGACCGGAAAAAGTGTCGCCTTAAATACCTTGATTTTGAGCCTTCTTTACCGGGCAACTCCTGAAGAGGTAAGACTGGTATTGATAGATCCAAAGCAGGTAGAATTGACCAATTTCAAAGCACTTCCTCACCTGCTTGTTCCTGTGGTGAACCAGGTGAATAAGGCCGCAGGAGTTTTGCAGCAAATGGTCCAGGAGATGCAGAACAGGTACGAGCTTTTTTCCGAATTGGGTGTTCGGGGGATCAGTGAATATAATGAAATTCAGGAAATGGAAGACCCGGAAAAGGTTCTTCCTTTGATTGTAATAATAATTGATGAACTTGCTGATTTAATGATGGCTGCTCCCAAGGATGTCGAAGATTCTATCTGTCGGCTGGCGCAAATGGCCAGGGCTGCGGGGATACACTTGATTATAGCAACTCAGCGGCCTTCAGTTGATATAATTACCGGGTTGATTAAGGTAAATATTCCAACCCGGATTTCCTTCTATGTTTCCTCCCAAACAGATTCCCGAACTATCCTGGATATGGGTGGCGCGGAGAAATTGATGGGGGACGGGGATATGCTCTATTCTCCAGTAGGCGCGATCAAACCGGTCCGCATCCAGGGACCTTTTGTTTCAACTGCAGAAGTAAAAAAGGTAGTAAAATTTATAAAAGATCAGCAAGATCCCAATTACGAGATGGAACTTGAAGATATTGGGACAGCTGAAACCAGTTTGACCAGTGAGAAAAGGGATACTCTCTACTCTGAAGCAGTTCAACTGGTTGTTGAAAGCGGACAGGCCTCCATTTCCATTTTACAGAGGCGGATGAATATCGGTTATACTCGCGCGGCCAGGATGATTGATACAATGGAACAGGATGGAATTATTGGTGCTTTTGCAGGAAGTAAGCCCCGCAAGGTTCTTCTGGATAAGGAGGATCTTCCCGAATTCCTTGAGGAAATCCAAAGCAGATAGGGCTGGATTAAGATGGAAAAGTATTACCTTGAATACAAGATTTTAGAGAACCGAGTTGGTTTGCTGGGGGACGTTACCTCTCTCATGGGTATGCTGGGAATTAACATCATCAGGATCGGGGGGATTCCCCCTGATCGGAGATGTTTTCTTTTGGAAGTTCCCGGTTCGGAATACCTGACTCCTGTTAAAAGTTCGCTTGGGCTTTCTCCGCACCTGGAATTATTGGAATTACATCCTCCAACCTATTTAGATATGCTGACCATGCGTCACGGACGTAAAATTCACGCTGAAGGAGATCCCCCGATGTTCCATTTTCGGCGCCAGGAACTTCCAGTTTTGGTTGATTTCCTGGCAGAAACCTTCCGTGAAAAAGAATTTCCCGTGATAGGAATTCAGGGGTCTCCCCGGGTGGGGAAAACGGAGGTGGCAATTGCTTCCTGTGTTCATGCCAATAAAAAGTGGATTCTTTTTTCCACAACATTTGTCAGACAACTGGCCCGGGAAGCAATGGATTTTTCAGAGCTTGACACCGACAGTGTTATAATTATTGATGCTTTAACTTCCCTGCACCGGGCGGGTCCTAAGCACCGCCAATTACTCAAAGATGTTCTTGAACAACCTCAGGCTAAAATTATTGAACATCCCGGAGTTTTTGTTGAAGAACTTGGCTATGAGTACGGGTATTTTGACGCCCTTATATTCCTCAAGCGGGATGAAAATGGAGAAGATGAAGAGGAACTGGAACCGCTTCCGTATAACCAATTTGACATAAGTTAAAGGGTGGGTGCGATGAAGCAAATAGGAAAAGAATTAAAGGAAGTTCGGGAAGAAAAAGGAATTTCTCTGGAGGAAATTTCTGAAAAAACCAAAATTCAACCTCGTTTTCTGAAAGCTATTGAAAGTGGAAACTGGAGAGAACTGCCCGAAGAAGTTTACCTGCGAGGTTTTTTGAGGACCTATGCCGATGCCCTGGGTCTTGACGGCAAAGATTTTGTGGAAAGCTATAATATGTCCCGGACCCAGGAGGTTCCTCCTTCCCTGCCAGAGGAAGGCGAAGATGAAGATTCAGGGCGGTTTTTATTACTTATTATAATAGTGGTCCTGGTCGGGCTGGGTGTAATAGGTTTCCTGGTCTGGCATTTCTTGTTTTAGAGGTTTAATATGACCTGGTATGAAATGGTATTTGTAGCCCTTCTTCTTCTGGCAATGATAGTTGGAGGGAGGCGAGGTTTTTTCTCCTCTCTGTTAAGGACAATGAAATTTATCGCTGCACCTGTTTTATTTTATCTCTGGGCTTTTCCGGTAGCCCGATCCATTATTGAAAGCCTGGATTTAACCGGCTATATGGAAATGGCTTTACGGGAGGTTATAAGCCCGGTAAGTGGCGATTTTGCTGAACAATTTAACACTTATTTACAACAGGTATCTATTTCTCAGCCTAGCGATTCAATTATCCAGGAAGCTTTAATTATAGAAGAAATTACCGAAGCAGGAATGGGTTCGGCTCAGATAATTGAGCTTCTGGGAGAAACCCTGGCCTTCGTCTTTGCCCTGCATGCAGCTTTTTTATTGCTTTTTTTCGTGGCTTTTTTAGGAGAGAAAGTGGTAATTTTAATTATGGAGACTATTTTCAGGAAAAAAAGACAACCGTATGTTTTTTCCCGGATTTTGGGAGGTATTTTAACTGCGGGGCATATGGTAATTTTTCTGTTTTTTATTCTGATGCTTATTCAACCGGTTTTTGATTTTTTCCTTCTGGAATTTCCTGATTATTTAAATCCCTACGAATATATTCAGTCCTGGCAGGAACCTTTCCGGCCCTGGCTTGTTGAGCAAATTCGTAATTTCATTTTGGAGGGGTAGGCAATGACAAATGATTTGCAAGAGCCATTTCATTCCCGATGGGGTTTTTCAGAACTGGTCCTGATTTTTGCCGGTCCCCTTCTATTAATTGTCCTGGTTGACATTTTTTTTAACCTGCAAGGTGTCTGGGCGCCTTTAGTTTCAGGGATGGTCCAGGCGCTGGGTTTACTTCTTTTTACCTGGTTATTTATTGGTCTGAGTTACCGTTATGATATCTGGGATAAGAAGTTTCTTGATATTACTGGATTTTTTGGGCGGATAATTAAATGGAGTTTTATCCTCTGGTTTGGAGCTACTGCCCTTAACTTTTTGTTTCAACTTTTCCTGGCCGGTTTTTTTGGTCTCTCGCCTCAACCCCAGGAAGTTATTTCTTATATTGTGAAAAATGTTGAAGGTGTCCATATTATCTTTTATGGTTTACTTATTGTTATTCTGGCCCCAATCGCAGAAGAAGTTTTTTTCCGGGGATTACTCTATACTTATTTGCGGAAATGGGTTAATATAAGGGGAGCGGCATTGATTAGCAGCGGGTTTTTTGCCCTTGCCCACGGTGAAGTCTGGGCTTTTTTCCCTACATTTCTGGCAGGACTTGGTTTTACGTATGTTTTTGAAAAGGCAAGGAGTCTCTGGGCTCCGGTAATTGCTCATATTGTCTGGAACGGAATGGGCCTTCTTATCGTTTTTATTGCAATGAGTTATGGAATTTACTAGGGGGAGGAAAAGATGAAAATCCTTTTAACAAATGATGATGGATTGCAGGCGCCTGGAATTAATCGCTTATACCAGGTTTTAAAAGAAAAACATACTGTTTATACTGTAGCCCCGGAGAAGGAAATGAGTGCGACGGGGCATGCAATTACCCTGCATAAACCACTCCGGGTCAAGGAAGTGGAGTTAGAAGCAGGAGTTGCCCGGGCGGTAAATGGGACTCCCTCTGATTGTGTAAAGCTCGCGCTCGAGGCAATATTACCCTCGCCTCCCGATCTTGTGATTTCGGGAATTAATAGTGGTCCCAATCTTGGCAATGATGTCTTTTACTCGGGAACCGTTTCTGCAGCAGTGGAGGGGTTTTTCCTTGGATATCCTTCTCTTGCGGTATCTCTCGTCCTTGAAGGTGAGTTTCGGGATTTTTCTTTTGGGGCATATTATATTAATGAACTTTTAGCCAAGCACGGCTCGAAAATTTTAGAAGAAAAATATCTTCTAAATATAAACTTCCCTCCCCGCCCGGCTGAACAGATTCAAGGAACCAAAATTACCAAACTCAGCCGGCGAAATTACGCCAATGTTTTTGACCAACGTGTTGATCCCAGAGGCCAGAAGTATTACTGGATGACGGGCAGCATTGAGGAGATGGACGAAAAGGATAGTGATACCATGGCCATCAGGGAAGGGTATGTTTCAATAACGCCTCTTTGCGTTGACCTGACCAGCCACGAAGAAATACCTGAGTTAAAAAAGTTGAATTGGTAGGTTTAAGTTTGCCAATATAAAATTCGCGGGAAAAGAGTAAGCCTTTGGTAGAATCAATTTTCTTAATTTTTTTGGAATTTTATGTTATAATCAACCAAACAACCTTTAAGGAGGCCTGGCTTTGGGAAAAATTAAAATAATAACCGATGGTGCGGCGAGCCTTCCTCAGTTCCTGGTGGAAAAACTAAATATTGGTGTGGTTAAAATTCCGGTGACCTGTGATGGAGAGGAAATTCCTTCTGATGACCTCCAGGAATTTTACGGGGTTTTAGAGAAAGGAAAGATGCCGAAAACTTCTGCGCCTGCTCCCGGGGATTTCCTGGAAAAATTCAAGGAAGCCTGCGAGGAGTACGATACAGTAATTTCAATCCTTATCAGCGGTAAAGTCAGTGCAACCTACCAGTCGGCCAAACTTGCCCGGGAAATGCTACCCTATGAAGACATCCATGTAATTGATTCCAACAACATCTCCATGGCCACAGGATTCATTGTTATGACAGCAGCCCGGAAAGCAATTGAAGGCTGTTCTTCAGAAGAAATAATCACCTTTGTTGAAAAAGTTAAAGAAAGAGTGGGTGGAATGGTTGTTTTACCTACCCTTAAATACCTGGCCAAAAGTGGTCGTGTTTCCCAGGTCAAAGCTCTGCTGGGAAATATCCTCTCTTTAAAACCCATTCTTATAATTAATCAAGGGGAAGTTAAAGTAATTGATAAGACCCGTTCAGTAGGAACTTCTTTAAATAAAATGCTTGAACTTACCTATAAACGTCTGGGAGATTCTCGACTTCAGGTTGCTGTTATTCACTCCAATGCAATGGATAAAGCAAATGATTTCCTGGAAAAAGCAAGAGAAAGATTCAATTGTTCTCAATCCTTTATTACAGAAATGGGTCCCGGTTTGGCGGTCCATGGGGGCCCAAATATGATTGGCCTGGTCTGGATGGAAGAAAACTAAAACTAATTACCTTGAGTTTGCAAAACCCTTACAATCGGATGTTGACCGGATAAAAAGCAATTTAGAAGTAGTTGTCGCAACAAAAAAAACAATAAAAAGGGAGCCCGGGGTTTTCCGGGCTCCTTAATTTGTTAATCAACTATTTTACACAATTCTGGTTCCGTGTAGTTCCCGGGCTCTGGTAAAGCGAGCGATATGGTCACGGTTATTTTTCGTAATTCCTTTTCCGGGCATAATAACAATTCTTTCTCCAGCATAATCAACTAATTCTTTTATTAAATTTTTTCCTGCAAGAGCATCTGATGCCCCTCCCCGGGTTAAAATGCGTTGAATGCCCAGTTCAATTAATTGATCGATAGCCTTAAATTTATCCTTAACTTCATCGAAAGCCATGTGAAAAGTGATTTCAAGCGGTTTGGCTTTGTCTGAAAGGATTTTAGTAAGGGCGAGGTCAATCTCTTTTCCCTTTAATGCTCCCAGGACAATTCCATTAGCACCAAGTTTTTTTACTACCTCGATGTCCTCCAGCATAATATCAACTTCTTCATGAGAAAAGTGAAAGTTGCCTCCTCGGGGGCGGATCATGACCATAACGGGAATTGAAGTATCCCGGAGCACAGTTTTAATTGTCCCGAAACTTGGGGTTGTGCCTCCCTGGGCTAAATTTGTACAGAGTTCAAGCCTATCGGCGCCTAATTTTTCTTTGGCAATTGCTTGGGTATAATTATCAACACATGCTTCCCAGAGGGGCATTTAAGTTTCCCCTTTCCAGTTATTTTCTTAAAACTAATAAATTACCACCTTCTGCAGAGGACTGGTAAGCCAGGTCAAGAACTTCCTGGACAGCAAGTCCACTGGAAAAATCGGGGGTTTCAGTTCTTTTTTGATCCTTTACTATACAGTTAAGGAACCAGGCCAGGCTCGCGGCGTGGGTGTCACCCAGCCAGCCAATTGATAGTTTGGAGGGGGGATAACAGGCCTGTAAAAGCTTGTAATAAGAATCCGAGGGAACCTCTTTGATTGCAACCTGTTGACCTTTTGGGTTATAAAGAGAAGGGGAAAGAGGATCATTATCCCTGATGTGCAGGGCTCCCTTATCACCATATATGGAAATACTCAGGCCTTCGTTACCCACAGCCAGGCGGGATACTTCTAAACTGGCTACAAGATCATTTTCTAGCTGAAGTGACATTTCAGCCCAGTCATCAACATCGACGCTGCAGAATTCCCCTTCAGGGTTTTTGCGGCTTTTAATAATTGTCCTTGTTTGGGCCTGGACTGTTTTGATTTCACCAAATAAAAACAGTAAGAGGTCTAGAAGATGGCTGCCCAGATCAGCAAGGGCTCCTCCGCCAGAACTATTCTTTTCCAGTCTCCAGGCGAAAGGACGGGAAGGATCAAGGTATCCCGAGTGCAGTAGTTCAGTTCTGAGATAATAAACATTTCCTATTGCTCCAGCATTTAAGAGGGCCCTGGTTTTTGCAACTGCAGGCAAAAAGCGAAGAACAAAGGGGATTTGATGGTGCAGGTTATTTTTTTCAACTGCTTTTAGCATTTCTAGGGCTTCTTTTTTATTCAAACCCAGGGGTTTTTCGCAGTAAATGTGTTTTCCAGCTGCTGCTGAAGCAAGAACCTGCTCATGGTGGAGAAAGTTGGGAGTGCAAATATCGATAATATCCAGACCAGGAAGTTCAAGAAGTTCATCAAGGGTAGAAACCAATTGTGGAAACCCAATTTTTTTAGCCTTGTCAGTATTTTTTTCCGGATGGGTGGAATAAAGCCCGGTAAGAGATATTTCCCCTTCGGAAAGAATATTCCAGATGGGCAGGTTTTTCAGGGTCATCAGGTGTAAAAGGCCAATATTGCCCAAACCAATCAATCCGTAACCTAGTTTCTTTTTGTCCACAGGTAAAATTCCTTTCTGTCTGGAATTTTGGGAAATTTCCAGTATTTAAGAATAAAAAAGCGGGGTTGGATAACCCCGCTTAATTTTCATGGAGCTGGCGACCGGATTCGAACCGGTTACCTGGTGATTACAAGTCACCTGCTCTACCGACTGAGCTACGCCAGCCTGCCTGCATTATTATAACTTAAAATAACGAAGTGGTCAAGATTTTTAGAAGATATAGTTAACTTTGTTTTTGGCTGGAAAGGTTGTTAGTAGGAAGGGAGAAAGAGTGTAGTAATTTTTCCTCCCCGGTTGGTTACATGCAGCAGGTTAGGATCATCATCAGTAGAGATACTTGTAATCCGGCTCTGAACGGGGAGGGCTCTTTTCCCTAAAACTTCCCCGGTATCTTTGTCCAGGATAAAAACGCTGCCGTCATGGGTGCCAAAATAAAGATGGTCTTCGAAAAAGGCGAAAGATGATGTTGGTGTATAAAGTTGGGTTCTCCAGGCCTCATTACCCGTATCAATATCTACAGCACGCATTGTTCCCTGTGCATCTCCAAAAACAACCTGATTGGAAGTTAAAAATAGTCTGTTTAATTGGGGGAATTCGAGAGTTTTGGTTTCGGAGGAAAAATCATTTTTATCCCAGAAAAGAACCTTCCTCTGATTTCCTGCAGCAGCAAGGGTGGATTCGTTTTGTGCCACCTGGACTACTTTCCCTATTTCAAAGTCAGCAATCTCATCAGTAGTTCCATTTGCTAGATCAATGGAAATTAACTGGCCCTGGTCAGATAGGGCTATACCCTGATTGTTTTGGATGAATAAGCTTCCGGCGACCAGAGACACCCCAGGATCACTTTCCCACTGGATTGTCCCGTCAAAATCGAGAAAAATCAACTGGCTGCGGAAACTCATTCCTAAAAGACCATTTTCAGTTCCTACCAGTTTTACAAGGCGTTCAGGGACAGAAACTCCCCAGATTACCTCGCCGGTATTAATATCGAGGGAGTAGATTGGTCCGTAAAAGGAAGGAATGAAAAGGCGATCGTTTTCTGTTACCGGTTGATAAAGGAAGGTTTCGTTTTCTATTTCCTGCTCCCAAGCC
>SKTZ01000059.1 GCA_007122335.1 Bacillota bacterium | reverse complement strand
TTTTTATTGAGCCTGGTTCTCTGGGCTTATGGAGAAAAAGATGTTACATTCCTTTTATTTATCCCCCTTTTTGGGCTACCATATTTGCTATTGGTAAATCTCTATCCGGAGTTTTTTGATACCTTTATTATAAAATTTGTTCTGATGGTTTCCCTGATTATTTTTTGTACCACTGTTCAATTAAAAATAAAAAAACGCCGCTCTTAGCAGCGCTTAAATCTAAAGGTCCCTTCTTTGAATCAGGAAAAAAGAGGTTCCCAGGAAAGTTAAAGTTAACCCGATATAAATTAAGCTCCCTGTCCAAAGGGCATTACCGGCCAACGCCTCTGGAACCTGGTACTGATAAAACAGGGTAAACGGTTGAAGGAATTCCAGCTGGGGCTGTAGAGAAGCGAGAAAATCGGTAACATAAAAAATGGCAATAATACTAATAGTCCAGGCGGACGCCTGGCTGGTTGTTTTAGATAGGCAGGCTATTGCTAGCGCAAGTGCTGCAAACATTACATGTAAATAGAAACTTATTAAAAATGCCCACAGGAAACCATAAAACCCTGGAATGTCCTCAATCCCAAAAACAAGCGACCAAACAATCACTGCAATAACCAGAAGCAGGTTGATTAAAAAAAGCCCGGTTACTGTGGCCATAAATTCAGTGAAAATTACCAGGTACCTTTTCAGGGGAAGGGTAAAGAGTAAATCACCTGTTCCAGACTGAATTTCCCGGGTAATTCCAACACTTCTACTTATGCCAAATCCCATAATTAAAAACAAAACAAGGGGATGGCGCCAGGTCATTCCAAAATAGCTTGCGGCCATTTCATCTAAAGAAAAACCTACTCCAACAAATGCCTGCATAAGATCTTCAAACTGGGAGAACATCTGGGTCAAAAATCCGGAATCATCGGAAAAGGCTTCGTAACTCCAGGCCATAATACAACTGAAAACCGTTAAACCAACTAAAAATGCAATAAGAGTCCCTTTTTGTTCTCCCAATCGGAAAAAATATAGCTTTTTCATTCTGCTTCCTCCTCCGGGCGATAATACTCCAAAAAAACATCTTCCAGTTTTCCCCTTGTGCAACTTAAATCCTGTACTTTTCCTTTATCCAGCAATTTCCGGAGGAAAGCATCGGGATCACCGGCTAATTTACCATTTATAACACCGTGGTCAATCTTAATTTCTCGCATACCAACTTCTCTCAGGTCTTTTTCTGTGGGTTCGGGGGAAAGTGAAAACTGGACCGAATATACTCTACGTCGAACCAGTTCTTCCACGTCTTCAAGAGCTACCAGTTTCCCCTTTCTGATTATAGCTACCCTATTACAGACCTTCTCAACCTCGCCCAAGTTATGGGACGACATAAAAACAGTCCCTCCCCCGCCCACATAGTTTTTTAGAAGCTGGTAAACTTCTAACTGGATAAGGGGATCGAGTCCGGTTGTTGGTTCATCCATAAATACCAGCTGGGGTTTATGCTGCAGGGCAATTATCAGGCCCAGTTTTTGTTTCATCCCCCGGGAATATTCCCGGATTTTTTTATTTAAATCTTTCCCGGAAAAAGAAAGGGCTTTCATTACCTCTTCCCGGTAAGGGGCCTTTCCATCAAGGCTTTTTGCATAGAAATCAAGTAAATCTATTCCCTTATGTTTTTCGTACAGAGCAAGTTCCCCCGGGAGGTAGCCGATCTCTCTCCTTTTTTCAATTCCTTTTTTCCCGAGAGGATCTTCCCCCAGAACTCGAACTTTTCCTGATGTAGAGTGCAATAATCCCAGAAGGACCCGGATGGTTGTGGTCTTACCTGCGCCATTAGCACCGAGGAATCCAAATATTTGCCCTTCCTGGACTTCCAGGTCAATATCCCAAACTCCATCTCCAGAAGGATATACCTTGGTCAGTTTTTCTGCTTTAACAATTCCCAAAACCCTACCCCCTATCTTAACCCGGGGAAACTTCCTTTAAAGAGTCCCCTTTATCTATACCTTAATATGCTGCAACCAGTTCCGGTTGTCAAGGGTCCATTTAACTGTCTCCTCTATCCCTTCCTCCAGGGATATTTCGGGTTCCCAGTCAAGCAACCTTTTTGCTTTTTCGATATTGGCCCAGGTCGCCATCATATCGGCTTTGTGGAATTCTTTATAGTTTAGATCGGCTTTTTTTTCGGTAAATTTTTCAATAAGTTTAATGGCGTATTTTAACTCGTTGGGTTTGTTGTTTCCCAGATTGATAACCTCATACCCCACCTTTTTTAGGCCCGCCACAGTTCCCTTAGCCACATCGTCAACAAAGGTAAAATCCCTTTTTTGAGTCCCGTCGCCAAAAATTTCCAACTGTTTACCCTCCAGGCACCATTTGATAAACCGGAAAATGCTCATATCCGGCCGGCCTGCAGGGCCATATACGGTAAAGTAGCGGAAAATGGTAATGTCAAGGTCGTAGAGGTTGTGATAGGAATAGGCCATCATCTCCGCACTTTTTTTGGAGGCAGCGTAGGGAGAAATCGGAGTATTAACCGGTAATTCCTCTTTAAAGGGCATCTCCTGCCCCGCGTAAAGGGATGAGGTTGAGGCCAGGATAAACTTTTCTATTTCTTTGCGCCTGCAAAGCTCCAGCAGGTTCAGGGTTCCATCAGCATTTGTAGTCATATAAACAAAAGGGTTAACCATGCTGTAGCGAACTCCTGCCCTGGCGGCTTCATTAATAACCGCAGAAAATTTGTGGTCAGAAAAGATTATTTCCAGCGCCGCAAAATTCTCTATATCCAAAGGGTAAAATTTAAAACCTCTATATTCTTTTAACCTGTCTACCCGCCATTTCTTCAGGGCAACATCATAGTAGGAATTCAAATTATCGATTCCCAACACTTCAATATCCCTATTTAATAGCTCTTCACAGATCTTACTGCCAATAAAACCTGCAGCTCCGGTAACAAGAATTTTCTCCATTTTTACAACCTCCAGTATTTAAACCCTTCTTTTTCTACTTCCTCGGGGGAATATATTGATTTTACGTCAATAAAAACAGGATTTTCCCTGGCCAAAGCTCGGAATTGGGCCAGGCCCATTTCCAGAAACTCCCTATGTTTAACTGCCAGGATTATACCGTCGTAAGGAGCATTCTGGTCTATCTTTTGTAATAATTCCAGCTTGTATTCATCCCATACTTCTTTCGGGTCTGCCCAGGGATCATAAATATAGGGTTCTACACCGAACTCTTCCAGTTCCCTGAAGATATCAACGACTTTTGTATTTCGAATATCGTGAATGTTTTCCTTGAAGGCAAGGCCAAGAATCAATACCCTGGTCCCTTTTACTGATTTTGAAGCTTCAATTAACTTTTTTACAGTCTGTTCTCCTATATATTTCCCCATGCGGTCGTTGATCCTTCTTCCTGCAAGAATAACTTCAGGGTTATAACCAACTGCTCCCGCCTTGTAGGTTAGATAATACGGATCCACCCCGATACAGTGCCCCCCAACAAGGCCTGGCTCATAACGGTGAAAATTCCACTTGGTTGCCGCCGCATCAATTACCTCGAGAGTATTGATGCCCAGGCGGTCAAAAATCAAGGCCAGTTCATTAACCAGGGCAATATTCAAATCCCGCTGGATATTTTCAATAACCTTGGCAGCTTCCGCGGTTTTTATATTGGAAACAAGATGAACTCCAGCTGCAATAATTGAATCATAAATTTTTCCCAGGATTTCCGTTGTTTCCTCGTCCTGGCCGCCAACAACTTTCACAATTTTGGTTAGGTCATGTTCTTTATCTCCGGGATTAACCCGCTCTGGGGAATAACCAACTTTGAAATCTTTTCCCCATTTAAGGCCTGATTTTTCTTCAAGGATTGGAACACACACCTCTTCAGTTGCACCGGGATAAACAGTTGACTCAAAAACAACTATAGAACCCCGGGGCATATGACTCCCCACAGTTTCCGAAGCCTTAATTACCGGACTGAGATCAGGAATATTGTGCGCATCAACCGGTGTAGGAGCAGTTATTATAAACACCTTTGCTTGCTTTAAATCTCTGCCTTCGGTTGTAAATTCTATGGAGGAAGTTGCAAGTTGTTCTGCAGATAGTTCTCCCGTCCGGTCCCAGTTATTTTTCAATTCCCCTACCCTTTTTTCGTTAATTTCATACCCCAGCACTGCGAAATTAGAAGAAAGGTAATAAGCAAGGGGCATTCCCACATAACCAAGTCCAACAACCGCAATTTTCTCCTTTTTGTTCTCAAGTTCAGCATATGTAACTGTCATAACATCAACCCGCCTCCCTGTAGTAATTAAAAAAGTTATTTCTGCTTTAATTGATTCAAAAAACAGAAAAACACCCTTTATAATTCTGGAAATTCACGCCAAACCCTTATTAAACAGATATCTTTGATTTCTCCAAAACCATTTTTGTTACCTGCTTTTTTTCCGAAAACTCAACCGTT
>SKTZ01000057.1 GCA_007122335.1 Bacillota bacterium | reverse complement strand
CCTTGTTCGCAAAATCAGATTTACCCAAAAAATTTTCATAAAAAAAGACAGGGAGCCCCCTGCCAATAATGGATTTCCAGGTAGTTTGCTACTTGCTTCCGGGTTGCTAATCAAGACCTATCAAAAACCTTTTCCAGATCAATTTCTAACCCGGGAAAATCAGGATGAGTAAATTCCACTTCCTTATCACCGGATGCTATTAAGGCATAGTGTTTTTCAACTAAAAAGTAAAAAGACACCCTGAAATTAATTGTTTATTCAAGAGTGTCTTTTAAAATCCCTGTATTTTTGCCCCCTATTCCCTTAATCTGGGATCCAGGACATCACGTAACCCATCTCCCAATAAATTGAACCCAAGGACAATAAACATTATTGCCAAACCCGGAAAGGTTACTGTCCACCAGGCATCACGTAAATACTGGCGACCCGTAGATAGCATAAAACCCCAGGTAACCTGGTCTGAACGTGCACCCAGCCCTAAAAAGCTCAAGCCAGCTTCACTGATAATTGGAGCGGCAATTCCAACTGTGGCAAAAATAACAATGGAAGCAAAACAGTTGGGAAGAATGTGCCTAAAAATAATCCTGAAATCCCTCATACCAAGGGCCCGGGCGGCAGTAATATATTCCCTTTCTCTAAGAGAAAGAACTTCCCCTCGGACCAGCCTTGCATACCCTGTCCAGCCAACAACAGAAAGGGCAATCATAACATTGAATAATCCCTGTCCCCTAAAAGCCATAATGGCAAGAGCAAGAACAATTGCCGGAAAAGCAATCACCGCATCTGTAAAACGCATTATAATGGATTCGACAATTCCCCGATAAAAACCGGCAATTAGACCCAGGATGATCCCAATTCCTGCTCTGATAGCAACTACAATAACCCCCATCATCAGGGAAATCCTCGTTCCGTGAATAATCCTGCTTAAAATATCCCGGCCAAAAAAGTCAGTTCCTAGGGGATGCTCCAGGCTTGGAGGTTCATGGCTCCGGGGAAGCGACATGGCAAAAGGATCATAGGGAGCAAGATAGGGGGCAAATATCCCTACAAAAACAGCAAACCCTATAATTATCATTCCAATTAAAGCGGTTGGGTTTTTCACTAGCCTTTTAAAGGTTCCTGTCCGGAGACCCTCGACCTCCGCCGAAACAGCCTTCAGCTTATCTTCATATTTTTCCATAAGCATCACCCTTTAATATTTTTCCTGATCAGTCATAGCGGATTCTTGGGTCTAAAAACCCATAGGAAATATCTATAATAATATTTATTACTATAAACAATACAGCGAATAAAAGCAGGTTACCCATAATCATAGGAAAATCCCTTTGCATCAACCTCTGGTATGCAAACCTTCCTATTCCCGGGTAAGCAAAAACCGTTTCAGTTATAACCGAGCCACCAAGGCCATACCCCATCTGCAAACCAACAACTGTCAAGACAGGAAGTAAGGCATTTTTCAGGGCATGCTTGTACACAATTATTGATTGTCTGAGGCCCTTTGCCCTTGCTGTCCTAATATAATCAAGTCCGATTACTTCCAGCATTGTAGACCGCATTAAGCGAGTAATCAATCCCGCCGATGCTGTTCCAAGGGCAATTGCCGGTAAAATCAGATTGGCAACTGTTCCCCTGCCTGTCGCTGGAAGCCATTGCAAATGATAGGAAAAAATTAAAATAAGCATTAAACCCACCCAAAAATTAGGCATGGATATTCCCAATAAAGCAAAAACCCGGGCAAAAATATCTGACGGTTTGTTCCTCCGCAAAGAAGATATTATTCCGATTGGAATTCCAATAGAAAACGAAACAACAAGAGAAGCGATTAATAATTCAATGGTAGCCGGAAGGCGACTAATTAGAGTGGGAAAAACCAGCCTGCCGTCTTGTAAAGAACGCCCAAAATCTCCCTGCAGAATATTTCCCACCCATTCGACATATTGAATAACTACCGGCCTATCTAAGCCCATTGCCCGTCTTAAACTTGCCACTTCTTCCGGGGTTGCTTCCTCTCCCAGCATAGTTCTTGCAGGGCAGCCCGGGAGGATAAACATCATGGAAAAAACAATAATTGTTACCAGGAAAAGAACTGGAATAGCCTGAATTAAACGTTTCAAAATAAATACATGCATAGAACCACCTCTGAATACTGTGTTAAGGGAAGAGCAGGGAATAAACCTGCCCTTCCCTTTTTACTGAATTTATTCACTTCCAGTATGCTTCATTCAGAGTTCTATATTCAACACCTCTTCTGAAATCAAATTCGAAATCCGCAACCCAAACCATACTTAAAATGCTGTGGCGAATTGGGATTGCTGGGAGTTCCTCGGAAAAAATCCTCTGTGCTTCTCGATAAAGTTCTGCTCTTTTTTCCTGGTCGTCAATAATTGTCCTGGCTCCATATACTACCTCATCCATTTCTGGATTTACGTAGTTAAGGTGATTACCTCCATTAATTGCTCCGGAAACAAAGCGGCTTAAATGAATATCGGGATCGTACTGGTTTACCACTCCCGAATAAGCCAGTTCATAGTTGCTGGAAACAAGATCAGAAGCATAAGTTGACCACTCGGTCTGGTTAACATTCAGATCCACACCGATAAGGAGCCACTGCTGCCGCAGGATTTCTCCAAACTGGGTATTGGCGTCTCCAGATGAGCAGCGTAATTCAATTTCAAACCCATCAGGATAGCCTGCTTCAGCAAGCAATTCCCTGGCTTTATCCGGATTGTACTCGTAGCGTTTGATGACTTCGGGGGCTTCTGCCCACGTTCCAGGTATTATTGGCCCTATTGAAGGAAGACCTGTTGGATAATAAACGTGTTCTACAATTTCTTCCACGTTTGTAGCATATGCAAGGGCCTGGCGCACCCGCACATCAGAAAGAATCTCATTGGTATGCTGAATCCAGATCGGGAACCAGTTAAGAGTTGTATATTGTCCCACTGTATAGGCAGGGTCTTCCTGGAAATCGGGCAAATAACGAGCCGGGACGGAGGTTAAATGCAAATTCCCCCCGCGAAGTTCAGTCATCCGGACATCGGCCTCGGGAATTTCAATAACAGTTATCTTGCTCAGTTTAGCCGGTCCTTCCCAGTAATCTTCAAATCTTTCAAATATTAACCTGTCATTGGGGTTCCATTCTTTTAGGACAAAAGGGCCGGACCCTATGGGTTGGTGAGCAAAACCACCCTCAGTATCCATTTTATCAGGAGCCACATGTTTGGGAACGATATAAACATCTAGTTCAAAAATAAATGGGGCATTAGGTTCGTCGACTTTAATTTCTACAGTATAATCGTCAAGGGCTCGCACAGAAGTAATCGGGCTTAGTCTTCCCCTGTAAGGGGATCCAAAATCTTCATCAAGCATAGTTTCGAAAGTAAAAACAACATCCTCTGCTGTTAGTTCTACTCCGTCATGGAATTTAACACCCTCATGCAGTTCAAAAAGATAGGTGGTATCATCTGGAAATTCCAGGCTTTTTGCCAGGTCCAGTTGAACCTGCATTTGATCGTCAAAATAAATCAGGGAGTTAAATATTAACATATGCATTTCCCAGGAATAGACGTCTCGAACAGTCCTGGGATCAAGGCTAGTAGCGTCGGTTCCTCTGCCCCACCGAAGTTCATCAGCAGAAACAGTAAAAGAAAAAATGAAGATCACGACCAGTAATAGAAGGCCAACTCTTGTAAAAAGGCCATTCTTTTTCACGTAAAAACCTCCTTAGTTGGATTAGCCCACAAAACCCCAATCTTGATAGGGCATCATGGACTTAAACCTTTGTCCCTTGCCCCCAACTTTCATCAAGTTAAATTTTTGGACATCATCCTTTCAAAAAATTATTTTTACACCTTATTAAGTTGAAGAAGCAAATACTGTGCCGTTTCTTTTTGTTGTTTATCCCCACCCTACAAAAAAACGTTCGCAAAGGTGAACAAATGGGAGGGGGAACTGTCCCTTTTTTTGAACATTTTTTTAGCAAAGACTCTTTCTTGAAAAGCCATTTTAAAAACCAAAATTCTTGCTCGGATTTTTAAACCGGGTTTGGGGCTTTTTAGTCAAATTACTAATTTTCACAATTCCCAAACCATGATTGTTTTTCCCCCGGACAATTTTAATTTTTGGAAAAATTTAATATTTTATAGTATTCTCCCTTCCGCAAGGGTTTTGATTTTTCCTTTAAAAGAGACCCAGTCCATAAATTTTTCTTCAAACTTTTTCTCATTTCAAAAAACCTAAGCAACTACCCTTACACCACATTTTTTTGCCAGGCTTTAAGGGCTTTTATACTCGCTAAATCAGAATTTAAAAAAGCAAACTTTCTCTTAATTCCAAGGGTTTTTTGCTCAAAATTAATTCAATTATCCAAAGAATATTATAAAGAAAAACCGCCCGGTTAGAGGCGGTAGTTTTTTATTCATACAATTTTGCTTTTTTAACGAACGGGT
>SKTZ01000068.1 GCA_007122335.1 Bacillota bacterium | reverse complement strand
AGAGCCTCCCCAATCAAGACGCCACCAATCAGGCTAATAAGAAGGAGAATTTCTTCCTGTCCCTCGAGCAGGAGAGTAATCCCCAAAAAAATAATAAAAAGCCCCACCACCTGTAAAAGAATTTCCGAGAACCTTTCCGGCAAAAACTTTTTGAATCTCAAACCCAAAAGCACCCCAAAAATTATTAGTATAACATTATAAAAGGTTCCCCATCCTGGCATTGCTCCAGCCCCTTAAAAAAACGCCATCGTAAAAATTGCGATGGCGTTAAAAGTCTATTGGCTCCCCGAGCAGGACTCGAACCTGCGACTCGGTGGTTAACAGCCACCTGCTCTACCTACTGAGCTATCGGGGATTGTTGTTCCTTTAATATTATAACTACCTTAATAGTCCCTGTCAATACCTATCCAGTTAACATTCCCCATAGGGCTTCCAGCACTTTATCCATATATTTCCCGGACCTATAGTCCCGGTGGTCTTTGGGGTCATTTTTAATTTCCTGTATAGAAGAGGGAACTTCTGATAAATAATCTCGGGTATTTCCTTCATCATCCAAAACAAGCAACAGAGGAATCCGGGCTTTTCCATCAACAGAATGCTCAGAGAGAATATCCAGGTACCCTTCCCTGCTTAAAACCCTAATTTCCAGTTGGGGTAATAGCTCCTGGATGTACCTGAGGGAAGCCAGCATAACCAGGCAGTCCGGACACCAGAATTCGGAAAAGAGTAAACATCTTCGGTCCATTGGTTTTGCTTCAGGAAGTTTTTCTTTCCTGGCCCTATCTAAAAGTCTGTCAATTTTCCTGGAAATTCCTTCTTCCGCTCCCCCGACATATTTTGCGAGAGGTTTTCCTTTTTCAAATAATTCTTGCACAAAACCACTCCTCAAATTGAAGGTTTTTAATGCCATAAAAAGAATTTATAAAAAGTAATCCAAAACGCATATCACTGCCCAAGGAGGCTTATTGATGATAATAAGAGAACTGAACCCCCGGGAAAAAGAGAACCCTGAAAAAATCAATTTTACCTGGAATCCAGAGGATTTGTTTAAAATCAGGTTGGAAAAAATTCCCCAAAAATCAGGCCAGAAATTTTTTTCTGATAACCTTAACTTACTGGCCCAGGACGCTGAGAAGAAAAATGTCCTGGCTAAAATTGGCCTGGGCAACTCCGAATTTCGCCTTAAAGGAGAGTCCCTACTGGCCGGTTATCTCTATGATTTTCAGTTAAAAAGCCAAAGCCCCCATGTCGTCTCCAAGCTCTGGGCAGCCATGTCAGTTCATGCTGAAGAAAGTAATCTCTCCTTTCTATTTGGTTACTTTCCCCGCAACCGGGAAAATTCCTTCCGGTTTGATGCCGGGGTCAAAGGGAAATTTGTGGGGAAAAAAGTTCTTTATATGCTTCCCTCCCACAAACGTCTTGCTTCCTCTCAAAAAATCGGTCACTTTACACCCAAAAAACAGGAAACAAAAAAAGAACACACCGTAAATCAAGCACAATCTGGCAACATTGATCTTTTCCCTGCCTCCCCCACTTCTTCCTTTTTGGATAATTACCTTGGAGAAGTCCAGGGACCTTCTCATGCCGCAAAAATCTGGGATCCCAATCATGATTTTTCTTTTTCCCTTGATTATACTGCTGATCTTTCCCAGACTTTTTCCTTTATTTTAAATAAAGATCTTCCTTTATTTAAAAGACCGCGCGCAGGCAAAACAATTAAAGGCTGGTTTGTTTATGAACTGGATGGGGTCGAAGAAAAGGAGTTGCTGGGGCTTTTAGAGGGAATTCGGCGCCAGGCTAGAAAACGGGGAATAGCTTTTATTGCTCCATGCTTTGATTCCCAGCAGAAAGTTCCCTCAATAATTGAAGAAAATTCATGGGGAAAATCAATTTACGATATCTGCTTTTTCCCCTTGACCAAAATTAAGCCTCCGGAAAATCAAACCTACTTCCACCCGATATTTCTCTAGACCCTGTTTTCCTTCCCTGCTAACAACCTTTTAATATTTGGCCTGTGCTGAAAAATAATTCCCGCCGCAAGAATAATGGTGAAAATAAAATAGGGTAGTGGTGCAAAAATCCCCGCAAGAATTGGATAAACTACTGCCGCCGAAATGGATCCAAGGGAAACATAACGGGTAAATTTAACAATAACAGCCCAGATAATGACCACGACAAGCGATATCCAGGGCATCAGGACCAGGACTACTCCCCCGGTTGTAGCAACTCCTCGACCACCTTTAAAACCCATGAAAATTGACCAGTTATGGCCTGCTACAGCAGCCATACCAACAACCAGAAATAGAATCTCACTTTCCAGTATCTGCAGGGCAATCAGGGTAGGCAAAACTCCTTTTAGCACGTCCAGTAAACCAGCGAGGGCTGCCCATTTAAAGCCAAGAGCACGGTAAACATTTGTTGCCCCTATGTTTCCACTACCAACTTTCCTCAGGTCCACTTTTTTAAGCTTACAGATTATATAACCGTTTGGTATTGACCCCAATAGATAACTTCCAATTAAAAGCCCTATAACGATTACAGGCAAAAGTCCTTGCCTCCTTTCTTCTCCTTAAAGAATTTGCTGTCAGTCTCCTTGTTTTTCCATTTCTGCCAACCCCCGATTATGGATTAGGGGACGCATCCTGATGTGTTCTGTTGAAGAAACTCTGGGGTGAACCCTGTTGGTTAAAAGAACAACAAATTTCTTTTTCTCCCAATCTATCCAGAGAGAGGTCCCGGTAAACCCTGTATGACCAATTGCCTTCGGGGAAAGCAAATCTCCCCCGGAGGAGAAAGGACCAGGCAAACACCAACCAAGGCTTCTCCTTTCCTGATAGGGAGGTGTCTGTAGGGTAAACATCATTTCTACTGTAGATGGGGCAAGAATTCCCTCTCCCTGGGCTAAAAACATCCGGGCAAAGCGAGCAATATCTCCTGCAGGGCCAAATAGCCCGGCATTTCCCGCAATACCTCCAAGAGAATAGGCATTTCCGTCATGGACCACTCCCCGCATTATTCCTTCCCGGGGTTGTGCTCCTTTTTTTTGTTCAAATTCATTACCCAGTTCTGTAGCAGCGAAGGGACCTTTTTCCGGGTTAAATCCAGTTTTCGCCATTCCCAGTGGTGCAAAAATTATTTCCTGAGCGCTTTCCGCAAGTGTTTTCCCCATAATTTTCTCAATTATTTTCCCCAGGAGAATAAAACCCATGCAGCTATAATTAACTACATTCCCGGGTTCATTTTCCAGTTCAAGTTTCCATAAATTTTCCAGAGGATTACTGATGTTAGTAAAAAGTTTATGGGCAGGAAGGCCAGAAGTATGGGTTAAAAGGTGCCTTATGGTTACTTCTTTGTGCTGGAATTCTTCCCGGAAATAACTTGCGGGATCGTCCAGGCGTAATTCTCCCTGTTCGAGTAAAAATAAAATCAAGGGGGTTGTAACCATAACTTTTGTCAGGGAAGCCAGATCAAAGATTATTTCCTCTGTCATTTCCCTTTTTTCAGGTTCAATTTCTGCATGCCCCAGGGCAAGAGAAATATAGTCTTTTTCCAGCGAACCCGCAACCAAAACAACACCCGGGAAAGCTCCCTTATCGATTCCTTCTTTTAGAAAATCTTCCATGCAAACACTCCATTTCTGAATATCTCAACCATCTATTTCCCAGACATAACCTGCCAGTTCATATTCCTCTCGGCCAAAAGACTCTACTTTCTGATGTTTCCATTTTCCATTACAGGTTTCGTAAAACCGCCTGCTCTTACTGGAAGCAAGGGTCCAAAGATAAAAAGAGTTTTTTCCTCTTTCCCGGAAATATTTAAGGGCCTGACTTAACAGGCGCCTGCCAATTCCCCGACCTTGCCAATCGGGAAGAACGTAAATCGCATAAATCTCACCCTGATAGATGAATTCCTTGTCGCGGGGCAAGCCGCCGCTAATAAAGCCAACTATCCCCTTTACCGGGTCAGAGGCAACAAAAATAAATGAATCTGGATTTTTTTGGGCGAAAGTCTTCTCCCAGGTCTGCACTGCTTTTTCATAGGATATTCTTTCTAAAAATTCTTTATTAATTAACCCCCGGTAAGAATATTTCCATGTATCGACATGAACCCTTGCGATTCCAGTTGTATCCCCGGGATTTCCTGTTCTAATTAAGACCATTTTCCCACCTCAAATGGAATCAGAAATGCAAAACTCATTAAACATTTTTTGAATAAAAGGAGTTCTGAAATCAATCATCCCTAAAATTAGTTTATTTTTAGGACCAGGTCTTCCTCCAGAATTAAATTGTTAGATATAATGAAATTCGAGGCCAAAATAACAAACCCTTTTTCACCAGCGAAAAATAAAAGACCCCGCCTTTAAGAGGAGACGGGGTTTAAAGAAAGTATCCGGCAGCGACCTACTCTCCCACAGGATTTCTCCCGCAGTACCATGGGCGCTGGAGGGCTTAACTTCT
>SKTZ01000009.1 GCA_007122335.1 Bacillota bacterium | reverse complement strand
TTCTGCCTGGTTCCTTCCCCAATAGTTTCCCAGGTGAGAAGACGGTTTTCCTCGTCAACAAGGAAGATCATTAACCTCTGCTTATCAGGTTCATTGTATTTCCGAAACAGGTTGTAAACATCCTGGGGTTGTCTGATCATCTGCCCCTGGTCTTCAACCAGAGCCTTCCGTTGAAGCGAACAAACAGTCAAAAACTCTTTTACAGTGGAAATTTCTTCCATCCTGCAGTGAAAATCAATTAAATCATCCGCCTCGAAGTTTGATTGCCTTTGGGCAAGCATAACTTCTTCGGGGGTTAACTCCGGGTGTTCGGAAATGTCAGAGGGGTGATCCTTCTGGAAAGGGTTTTGACTCAAAAGCTGGTATTCTTTGCGGTGACACGACGAACATTCAAAGGTAACAAAGGTGGTTCCGGCATATTTACCTATATTTTGATCAAAGGTTCCAACGCCGAGAATATCTTTTTCCTTTACTTCGGCACCACATTGAGAACAAAATATTTTCATTGAAGTCTTCCCCCCTTCACTAAATTTTTGTACTTCTTAACTTCGCTAAAAAATCCCCAAACCCTTTTACACTGAACCTCATTTTTTCTTTTTTGTAAGGCGCTCGGTGCGTTTTCTGACTTCCCACTTGATTTTTTCAACATCTAAAGTGTGAAACTCTCCTTTGTGATAGAGTATATTGCCATCCACTATTGTTGTCTGAACATCACTTCCCCGGCAACTATAAACCACATGCGCCAGTGGATCAAAAATTGGAGTTAGGTGAGGTTTATCTAGGTTGAGAAGAATTATATCAGCTTTCTTACCTTTTTGCAAACTGCCAATTTCCGACCCCAGGCCGATAATTTCGGCTCCTCTGCCAGTGGCCATATTGATAACCGTTCCTGCGGGAAGATTTTGGGATTTTTTACTGGTAACCTTTTGCAAAAAGGAACCCATTTTCATCTCACTGAACATATCCAGAGAATTATTGCTTCCGGGACCATCAGTGCCAAAACCAACTTTTATTTCATTTTCCAGGAGTTTTACAATCGGGGCAACTCCGCTGGCCAGTTTCATATTACTCTGGGGATTGTAAGCTACCCCTACCTGTTTTTCTTTTAAGATATTTATATCTTCTTCATTAAGGTGGACACAATGAGCGGCGAGTGTTTTATTTTCAAAAACCCCAATATCCAAAGCCCATTTAACAGGAGTTTTCCCGTATTCTTTTTCCATCTGCTCTATTTCATCCCGGGTTTCCGCAAGATGGATATGAATGGGCAGGTCATTTTGGGCGGCTTTCTGCAATACTTTTTCCATAAAAGGTGGAGGACAGGTATATGGGGCATGGGGAGCAAGCATGGTTTGAATTCGACCATTTGCCGCTCCTCTCCATTCCCGGGCAAATTCAACTGTTTTTTCCAGTTTTTCAATTGCATTGTCCTGAAGCCCGATTAATCCCCAGGTCAAAACTGCTCTAATTCCAGATTGTTCAACAGCCTCTCCTGCTTTATCCATGGCAAAATACATATCAGTAAAGGTAGTTGTCCCCGAGGCCAGCATTTCGGTAATAGCCAGGAGAGTACCCCAGTAAATATCTTCAGGAGTTAGTCTGGCCTCCAGAGGCCAAATATAATCTTCAAGCCAGGTCATTAAAGGTTTATCGTCGGCATACCCCCGGGTATAAACCATGCCGGCATGGGTATGACAATTTACAAGTCCCGGAAGAGCAAGGCATTTTTCACCGTCAATTTCCCTTTCGGCCATTAAAGAAGTTTTTTCTTTTTCGGTATTAAAACCGGTAATTTTGCCATTTTCAATAAGAATATCTCCCTTTAAAAGTTCCTTTTCCCCGTGAAGGAATTCAACATTTTTTATTTTTAAGCTCATATTAATTCCCTCCATTTGCCATGGTTTTTTATAAACTTCTATTATTTTTCTAACAATCCCTTCTGAACCTCGGGTTTTGTCATTTTTTCCAGGAAATATCCTTTTTTTATTGACCCCTCCCACAATTTTATGCTATAATAGCCAATAAGAATTACTCTCTGATAAAGGCAAACCTGCCGAAAGGCAGGGACGCAAAGCCACGAGTCTAAGGCACTGGCTAGGATAGTCGGGCTTCCGGAGAATTAGGATTCAGGCCTTTTTCTCTCGGCTGAGAAATTGGCTTTTTGTTTTGGAATTTTTAATTCCTCCTTATCAATCCTCCTTTCTAAGCCCCTTGCAAAAGGGGTTCTTTTTTTACAAATCGAAGGGCTTCCCTTTTCTTTTCAACCAGTTAAGAGATCCCCTCCTAATCCCTTTCCTGGTCAACCGGAAGCCCTTCAAATATAAAAGCCTTTTTATTTCTCTTTTTAAATATATTCTATATTTTCCATTTTTTTCCTTCTATGGATGAAAAAAAAAGCTTCACCACCTTTAACCAGGATGGCGAAGCTTTTTTATTGTTATCCTGAAGTAATCCAGGGCGGATAATAAGGCAAGAAATGCTCCAACCCAGATCAAAGGAATCCCTATCCACGGAACATCAAAAATATTTATTACCGCGACAACATACAGGATAAAAGCCGTTGATTTTCCAAAGGTGGTCGGGTGAATCATATCCTTCCCTGCTAGGTATAATATGGAAGAAGCCAAAAACAGGGAAGCGTCCCGAACAATAATGATAATTCCGGCCGGGAGGGGAATAACTCCTTTAAACAAAAGGGTGATAAAAATGGCTATAAGAGTTAATTTGTCGGCAATGGGATCCAGAATTCTTCCCAAATCCGTTACAATATCCAGCTTCCTGGCGACAATCCCATCAAAGAAATCAGTTAAGGCGGAAATCAAAAAGAGAAACCCCGCAATTAACTTGTAATTACCAACTTCAGCAAGAAGGATATAAACGATTATTGGAATTAAAACCAGGCGTAGGCTGGTAAGTAAATTGGCAGGGTTCATTTAAAAGATCCCTCCTTGATTTCCGCCTTGAATATTAATAGGAAGTAAATTTTTCTACGGTTTTTTTGTCCAATCTGGTAATTACTTCCAGCAATAATTTCAAGGTATTTTCATAATCCTTTTTGCTGATTATACTATAATGGCTGTGAATATAACGGGCAGGAACAGCGAGAACGAGTGAAGGAACTCCGCCTCCAACCAGGTGAATTTTTCCTGCATCTGTGCCTCCACCTTCCATGAAATCAACCTGGTAGGGAATTTCCTTTTCGCGGGCGGTTTCAATCACAAAATCTCGTAAGCGGGTATTGGGAATTAATGATCTATCCAGCATGAAAATTACCGGACCTTCTCCCAGTTTTTCCTGGGCTTGCTGTTCGGTCATCCCGGGCATATCGCCTGCAATTCCCACTTCTAGAGCAAAACCAATATCCGGTTCAATCAACTGGGAGCTGGTTTGTGCTCCGCGGAGCCCTACTTCTTCCTGAACCGAGCCCACGCCATAAATTACATTGGGATGTTTTTTTCTGTTAAATTCTTCAATTACCTGCATAAAAAGAGCACACCCCACCCGGTCATCCCAGGCTTTGGTCATAAGAGAATCACCATTAGCCATTTGGACAAAATCACTGTGGGGGACAACTGGATCTCCAGGTTTAATCCCCAGTTTTTCAGTTTCTTCCTTGGTTTTCGTCCCGACATCGATAAACATTTTTTTAATTTCTACTGGTTTCTTTTTCTCTTCTGGGTCCAAAACATGAGGAGGTTTTGACCCGATAATCCCCTCCACCGGACCATTTTTGGTCATAACTTTTACCCTCTGGGCAAGCATTACCTGGTTCCACCAGCCCCCAAGGGGAGTAAAGAATAAAAAGCCTTTTTCGTCAATTGTCTTAACCATAAAACCAATTTCGTCCATATGGCCACTAATCATAACCTTGGGACCATCCGGGTCCCCTTCTTTTTTGCATATTATACTACCCAGTTTATCCGTAGAAATTTCGGCTTTCCCTGCCATTAGCTCTTTAATTGTCTCCCGAACTTTATCCTCATGCCCAGGAACTCCAGGTACTCCGGTAATTTTTTTCATCATTTCCATATTGGCTTGCATGAATAATCCCCCTTTATTTAAACCTTAAAAGTTAGCTCTGATTCCGAAAACAGCACTGGGTTCATCCCAGGCTCCGTTTTTAAACCCCAGAGCAAGGTCAGCTTTTACCGGTCCAACATTTAAACCAAGGCCACCTGTTAACAACCTGGTATCAGGACCCTCCTGGGCTAATCCTGCCCGTAGGGCAAGCAATCCAACAAAAAACCTTTTTTCAATCCCGGCCCGGAACGCTGTTCCCCCATCGTGAGGAATTGAACTCAGATCCGTTGTGGCTGTTAATCCGATCAGGGGAACGTTTATCCCGGCACCAACAGTGTAAACTCTCTCCGAACCTTTTATGTAATCCGTATTTCCATCATTGGAAAAGGGCTGAATAACATTGTCAATCTTTGCTCCAACACTGACCATATCAGTTAATTTAATCATAATTCCAAAGTCTACTCCGAAGCCATTTCCGAGAGAAGTTTGCTCCTCGACAACACTCTCTCCATCATTAAAATCTTCAACATAATAACGGTAATGCTTCCCTTCAAGGTATTTTGCGTTAAACCCGAGAGCAAGAGAGGCTACATCACCAAACGGTTCCAGAACCCGGTAGGCATAGCCCAAATTAAAGGTATTGTAATGGGTAAGGTCCAATTGATTCTCATCAATACTTCCCCTGCCCTGAAAAGAAATACCGGCTCCCAAAGTTCTAAATCTAACCCCTGTTAAATGCCCGTACTCTATGGAAGCAGGCTCCAGATCAATTTCCAGAATTTTTCCCGGATCACCCAGAATACTCCTCACTCCGGAAACTAATTGTCCGATATTGTCAGTTTCTCCGCCCAGGGTAGATCCCAGGCCCAGACCAACCCAGCCTGTTTGGGCTAAACCAGCAGGATTATAAATAATTGCAGAATAGTCATCTACAATACCGGTATAGGCCCCTCCAAGAGCAAAAGCCCGGGCATTATAATATGAAAACGCTTCTGCAGTTAAAGTGCTGGAAAAAAGAAATAAAATTAACATTAATAAACATAAAACTTGTTTCCTCTGCATAGACAGTCTCCTTTCCAAATTTGCGTATACATTAGCTATTCCATACCCTGATTTAAATTCCTTCCGGGCAAACAAAAGAGGCCCCTTTTATAAGAGGCCTCCTGAGCCTAAATACCTTACTAACCTGGAGGATACCCCCCCATTAACCAAAAAATAAGTACAAACAAGTAGAGCGTTTAAATATCTACTGCTTCTTTCAGTGCTTTGCCGGGCTTAAAGTTAGGTACCTTTTTGGCTGGAATACTAATTTCAGCCTTGGTACGAGGATTAAGGCCTTTTCTGGGCTTCCGGTTTCTTACGTCGAAGCTACCGAATCCAATAATCTGGACTTTCTTCCTTTTGTTTTCGGCCTTCTTGGCTTCCCCGGCAAGGAAGTCAGTAATAGAATCAAATACGATGTTTACTACTTCGCCAGCGTCTTTTTTAGTCATCCCTGCTTTTTCAGCAACCTTTTCGATTAAATCAGTTTTAGTCAAGCAGCTACACCTCCTTAAAATTTCCATTCCAACAAATTAATTCGTGACTTGCAAAGAAACTCCTTCAAAGAAAGGTGAAAAAATCCCCAAGAATTCAACATTTTTGGGATTCTTTTTATTTTTTTGCAAATTTCCATCGGATTTTACCAGCGAAAACACCCCTCAAATCCTAACTTCTCAAATTCACAGCTTCCTAAAACCCTTTGTTCAAGCGGCTTTTTTGGCTTTCTTAATTTTCTAAGAAAAAAAAGATGAAATTTATTTTTCCAGAGAATACATTTTCAGGAATAATTGAATTTTTTTTTAAATTTTTGGATTGTTCTTACCCCAAAAGAGGTGAGCGAAATAAAAAGACTTATTTTTTACCAGTATTCAGTTCCATCTCTCTGCTCTTCCATTTCCACTTTAGGCAATCTTCCCATTAAATCATAAACACCTTTTTGGGGAGACAACCCCTGGAAAAGAACCTGGTAAACTTTATGGGTGATGGGCATTTCAACTCTGGAACGCTGGGCCAGCTGATAAACTGTTTGGGTTGTTCGCAAGCCCTCAACGGTCTGATTGATTTCCTTTAAGGCCTGTTCAGTTGATTTACCCTGGCCAATCCTATAACCAAAATTCCAGTTACGGGAATGCTTGCTGGCACAGGTAACAACTAAATCTCCAAGTCCAGCAAGTCCTGAAAAGGTCTCCGGCTTGGCCCCTTCAGCCTTTCCCAACCGGCTTATTTCGCTGAGACCCCGGGTAATTAAGGCAGCCTTGGTGTTATCTCCAAAACCCATTCCATCACATATTCCCGCTGCAATTGCAATTATATTTTTTACTGCTCCACCTAATTCAACTCCGATAACATCGGGGCTGGAGTAAATCCGAAAATGACTATCCATTATTATATCCTGAAAGTGTTTTGCGGTTTCTTTGTTTTCGCTGGCAACAACTGCTGCTGAAGGAAGCCCCCGGCTAACCTCTTCTGCATGTGTTGGTCCGGATAAAACAGCAACCTTTGTTCTATTTTCGGGAGGAACATTTTTAATTATTACCTGGGATAATCGTTCCAGGCTTTCTTCATCCAGTCCCTTACTGCAGCTTAACAAATATTGCTCGGATCGTAGATAGGGACGAACCTTTTGAATTATTTCTTTCACAACATGAGAGGGAACTACAAGGAAAACACTTTCTGCTCCGGAAATAACTTCTTCCAGGTTTGTTGAAGCCTTAATCTTTTCGGGGAGGATAATCTCAGGAAGATAACGCGAGTTGGTCCTTTTTTCATTAATTTCACCAACCTGTTTTTCAACCGGGTCAAAAATTATGATTGGCCTTTCCTGTTTGGCCAGGTGAACAGCCAGAGCGGTTCCCCAGCTACCCCCTCCTATTATTGCTACTTGGGTCATTTTCTTTCCTCACCTCTTTTTCTCAATTTAATCCAGATCGGACTTCCCGCAAAGCCAAAAGCACCTCTGATCTGATTTTCTAAATACCTTAAATATGAGAAATGAATCAGGTTGGGCTCATTAACAAATAAAACAAAGGTTGGAGGCCCCACTGCAACCTGGGTTCCAAAAAATATTTTTGGTGTTCGCCCCTTTTTACTGGGAGGAGGGGCAATTTGAATGGCTTCTTGAAAAATTTCATTTAACACGCCGGTTTTTATTCTTTTCTTCCACTCTTCTTCAACTAATAAAACTGTCTCCAAAAGCGAGGCCAGGCCAAAACCGGTAACAGCTGAAGTATAGACAAGGGGAACATAGGAAATAAAGGGCATTTGTTCAAGTATTTTCCGCCCAATCTTATCCTTATCTCCCTTAACCAGGTCCCATTTGTTTAAAGCCAGAACTATCGCCTTCCCCTGTTCCAGGGCGACACTGACAACCTTTTTATCCTGCTCAGTAAGCCCTGTTTCTCCATCTAAAACAATTACCGTAACCTGTGATCTTGCCACGGCCTGGTAGGAACGAAGGACACTGTATTTCTCTACACCTCTTTCCACTTTTCCCTTCCTGCGCAACCCGGCTGTATCAATAATTGTAAATTTGTTTTCGTTCCAGGTAAAGACACTATCTACAGCGTCCCGGGTAGTCCCTGGTGTAGAATTTACCAGCACCCTTTTTTCTCCCAGGATGGCATTAACCAGGGAAGATTTGCCTACATTGGGTCGTCCAATTAAAGCCATTTTTAAAGTTTCATTATCTTCTTCTTCCGTTGGGTCCTGAGGCAGTTTTTCCACAACTAGATCTAGAATATCCCCTGTTCCCTGACCGTGTTCAGCCGAAACAGGTTCCGGATCTCCCAGGCCGAGGTTATAAAATTCCCAGAGGTCTTTTTTTTGCTTCAGATAATCGTCAATTTTATTAACAACCAGCAGGGTATTTTTTTGTTTTTTCCTCAATAAAGAAGCAATTTCATAATCCTCGGGTAAAATACCAGTCCTCCCGTCAACCAGGAAAATAATAAAATCTGCATCTTCTATGGCCAGCATCACCTGTTCATAAATTCCATGTTCAATATCAGTTAGGGGACTGTGGCTCAATCCTCCAGTATCGATTAGGGAAAAATGTTTTCCGTTCCAGAACACTTCTCCGTAAATCCGATCCCGGGTCAGCCCTGGTTCATTATCAACAATGGCTGTTCTTTCTCCTATGAAGCGATTGAAAAGAGTGGATTTGCCGACATTTGGCCTTCCCACAATTGCTACAACAGGTTTCATAATAATTCTCCTCTGTGTGTTTAAATTTTTTCCAACATTTCCTCCAGGTTAGAAGCAGTTTCTAATCGGACTGGAGAAAATCGCTCTTTTATCTCCATTAAAGAAAACCCGTCAAGGGTTTTTCCGTTTTCATTAAACATTACCTGTGGCAAGAAAATTAGATCTGGTAAAGAACTTTTTCTATCCAAAAAGGGCCAGAGATCCTGAGCAGCGAGCAAGCCACTTACGTTAATCCTGGGTCCCAGAAACTCGTTTTTTGCGATTAAGGGTTTTATTAAAATTCCCCGTTCTTTTAATTTCTCCAAAATCGGTTTCCAGGCCCAGCCACCAAGCTTACTGGTAATTAACCCTGCATGCCCTTCTTTTTTAAGAGGAATTCTTTTTAATGTCTCCTCACTTTCTTCCCTTAGCAAACGGGCCAGCCCAATGCCGTTTTCCAGCTGAGGATAATCTTCATATTCCTCAGCTGCAGGAAGGGAAAATCCACTGAGGGCATATAGTTCATCTGCTGCAAAAACCACCCTGCTTCCCATATCCCTTTTGAATTTCTCCTGCCAATTTTCAATTGTTTGCAAAATTTCCTGAGCTTTTTCTTCTTTTACCGGTTCCAGTTCAGCCAACCCCTCTCGGTAACGGGTAAGACCAACCGGGACAACTCCTATGGAAAGAATACCCCTGCCGAGGGAATAGAGATCATTCAAAGTTCTTTCAAATTCTTCTCCATCATTATAACCAGGACAGACCACTATTTGAGTATGCATATTAATATCCGAGGCAACAAAATCTTTCAAAAGCAGAATAATCTCGCCCGCCCCTGGATTACCCATCATTCTGGAGCGAACCTGGGGATCGGTGGCATGAACGGAAACATATAAAGGACTAATTTTCAAGGTTTTGATCCGCTGCAAATCGTCTTCAGTGAGATTGGTCAGGCTTATAAAGCTTCCCTGTAAAAAGGAAAATCTGTAATCATCATCTTTAACTTTGAGGGAACTTCTTTTGACCGGCCCTCCCTGATCAATAAAACAAAAGATACACCTGTTACCACAGGTTCGAAATTTATCAAAGACAATTCCTTCCAGGGTAATTCCGGGATCGATATCCTCGATGACATAATGAATTACCTCAATTCGAGCTGAATCCTTTTTTCTTACTGTCATATTAAATTCATCTTCTGCTGTATAAAACAGAAAATCAATATAATCTTTAACCGGTCTATCATCTATTGCCAGCAATTCATCGCCGGGTTGAAGACCATATTTTTCCTTAACAACCGGGTCAACTTCTTTTATCCTGGCCACAACCCAACCTCCCTTTAATTCTTCTTAAAGTAAATTATGTATTAAAAAAGCTTTCTCGTCAAGGAAGGTTTTATTTTCGCTTTTTAACAATTAAAATAATTATTTGGATCGAATTAAAACCCAAGGGAAAACCCTATGAAAAAGCACCCCAGAAGGGTGCTTTATCATTGGCTTTATATTTTTTAGGACTTTTTATTATTCTTTTTCTTCCTCATCGTCTTTTTGGAATAAGTCCCCAACCATATCTCCAATTGTAATATTTCCTTCTTCTTTGGCCTGATCAGTAAATTCTTTTACTTCTTTTTTCTGTTTGTCTTCTTCCATTTCCTTCAGGCTGAGGCCTACTTTTCTTTCTCCCTCGTTAATATTAATGATCTTAGCCAAAACCTGATCCCCTTTGCTTACAACTTCATCGGGGTTTTCTACATGTCTGCGAGCCAGTTGAGATATATGGATTAACCCTTCGATGCCATTTTCAATTTCCATGAATGCTCCAAAACTTACAGTTTTTGTAATGGTTCCCTCAACTTTATCGCCAACATTATGGTTTTTTACAAATTCATCCCAGGGATCGGGCAGGATCTGCTTCAAACCAAGAGAAATCCTCTCACTTTCTTTGTCCACACTCAAAACCTTAACTTCAATTTCCTGTCCCTCTGCTATAACCCTGGAGGGATGTTCAATACGGCCCCATGACATTTCGGAAATATGGAGCAGACCTTCAATTCCTCCGATGTCAATAAAAGCACCAAAATCAACAATTTTGGTAACCCGGCCTTTAACAACATCGCCTTCGCTGATTTCTTCCATCGTTTTCAATTTTTGTTGGTCCTGTTCTTCTTCAAGAACCTTTCTGCGGGAAAGAACTACGTTATTATTTTTCTTTTCAACCTCAAGAACTTTCATTTCAAGTTCCTGGCCAACAAATTGCTCCAGATCTTCAACATATTC
Organism: Bacillota bacterium; assembly: GCA_007122335.1. Taxonomy (GTDB): domain Bacteria; phylum Bacillota; class Halanaerobiia; order B1SED10-174; family B1SED10-174; genus T1SED10-26. The sequence continues at coordinate 4,766 of SKTZ01000009.1, read as the reverse complement.
TATAGCAATATGGGAAGCGGGGATGAAGCCTCGCAACCCCACATCGACAACCAGTCCACCCTTAACAACTTTTGTCGCTTTTCCTTTAATGATGGATTGATCTTTTTGGGCCTGGATTACATTCTCCCATGCCTCTTCAATCGCCGCTCTCTTTTTAGAAAGTTTGGCAGCACCGTCATCATCTGTTCCCAGAAAATATACTTTTATCTCGTCTCCAGGTTGAACATGGTCGGAAATATTTTCAACTAAATCCTGGGCTACTTCTCTCTTGGGAACAAAACCTTCAGTTTTTGAACCAATATCAACAAAAATTCCCTCTTCGGTAATTTCTACAACTTTCCCATCAATTATTTGCCCCTTGGAAAAGGCCTGAACATCCTGACCATATTGCAGGGCTTCTTCTTCATCCATTGGATGAATAGCTTCTTCAGCGACCTTTTCCTCAGCGGCTATATCTTCAGAAGGCTGGCTTTCCCCTTCTTGTTTTTTATCAATTTCTTCCCCTTCCGCTGTTTCTGTCTCGCCAACTACTTCTTCTTTTTCCTCTTCTTCTATTTCTTCTTCTATTTCTTCTTCTTTTTCCTGTTCTTCTTCATCGGTTTTTTCTTCTTTTTCAACCTCGGTTTTTCCTTGTTCTGCTTCTGGTTCTTCTTTTTCTTCAACTTGTTCTTCTTCTTCAGTTTCAGTTTCAGTTTCAGTTTCTTTTTCTTTTTCTTTTTCACCCTCTACAGGTTCTTCAGGTTGGGATTTTTCTTCTTCCTGTTCTGGGGCTTCTTTTTCGTTTTCTTCTTTTTCGGAAGCTTTTTGCTCTTCCTTTTCAATTTCTTTTTGTTCTTCCTGTTCTCTTTTTTCTTCTTTTCTTTCCTCTGACTTCTCAAACATCAACTCTTCGACCTCCTTAATTGTCCAGTTAGGGGTTGACGCCCCCGCAACAATTCCTACTTTGTCTATTCCATTAAACCATTTAAGGTTAATTTCCTCAGGTTTTTCAATTTGATAGGTGGGAATTCCCTGTCCTTTACATATATTATAAAGGCTCCTCGTATTTGAACTGTTATGGCCTCCTACTACAACAATAACATCAACTTTTGAGGCCAAAGAATAAGCCACTTCTTGTCTTTTTTGAGTAACAGTGCAAATTGTATTAAAAACTCTTAATTCATTTGTTTTTTCTAATAAAATTTGCACCAGCTCTTTAAATTTTTGGGTGTTTTTTGTGGTTTGTGGAACCAGCCCTATTTTTGTAGTTCTCTCAAGGTCCTTAGCATCCTCTGGTTCTCCCAAAACCCGGGCTTTATCACTAACATGGCCTAAAATTCCCTGGACCTCGGGATGTTTACTGTCCCCAAAAATAATCAGCTGGTACCCTTCACGGACCAGCATTTTACTGTAATCCTGGGCTTTTTTTACAAAAGGACAGGTCGCATCAATAATATGCCAGCCTTTTTCTCTCAATTCTTCAACTATTTCTGGCCGAACTCCGTGAGAACGAATAATTATTGCCCCTTTTTTATCCAGAGGCAAATGGGAAATGTCTTCGAGAGCCTTGACCCCTTTTTCTTCAATCTTTTTTACAACTTCAGCATTGTGGATAAGAGGGCCAAGAGTAAAAATTGGAGCAGGAAGTTCTTCATTATTAGCCACAGCAAGGGTAATATCTACCGCGCGTTTAACCCCAAAGCAAAAACCTGCATTTTCCGCAACAATTATTTCCACTTCGTTCCCTCCGTTGCACTTCAAATTACATTTTTCTATATTTAAGCCAGGAAGTCCTCTTTTTCAAGGAGATTTTTGCACAAATTTTATCATTTGAGATTTCTTACCTGTTTCATCAAAAACTCGGCCAATTGGGCCAGGTCTTCTTTGGTTTGTTTTTCCTTGATTTTTCCTGCCGGAATGGGTTGGCCAATAAATACCCTGATTGGCCTTTTCCAGTTATTCCAATCTACCCTTACCGGAACAACTTCCACCCCAGTTCTTTTGACAATCTGGGCCACCCCTCTTTTGGCTTCACCAAGTTCCCCTTTCTTTTGCCTGGTACCTTCGGGGAAAATACCCACAATACTTCCTTCTTTAATTAGTTGATAGGTCATTCTAAAAGCCCGCAGGTCTGCTTTTCCCCTTTTTACTGGATAGGCCCCAATTGTGGTAAAAACCCATCTGAATATTGGATTCTTAAAGAGTTCTTCTTTAGCCATAAAGTGCACCTGTTTTGGATAAACAGAAGCACCAACCAATGTGGGATCCAGCCAGTGCTGGTGATTGACGATAATCAAATATGGGCCTCTTAGAGGGAGATTTTCTTTCCCCTTGATTTTTAGCCCGAAAAATAACCTGTAGAAAATATAAAATAACCAGGCGACCATTTTGTAAATAATTATCTCTATTGTCTTTTTAATTCTCAATCACCTCCTGGGCCCAACGAACAATTTTTTCCACGACCTGTTTTCTGGTTAAATGGGAAGAATCCAAAAATATCGCGTCTTCCGCAGGCTGCAAAGGGCCTGCTTTTCTATTTTTATCATATTCATCTCGTCTTTTTAAATCTTTCCGGATAAAATCAAGTTCAGCTTTCCCTTTTAACTGCAGGTAACGCCTTTTCACCCTTATTTCCGGGGAAGCAGAAAGGAATATTTTCAGCTCTGCGTCCGGACAAACCTGAGTCCCAATATCCCGGCCATCCAGAACAAAGCCCCCTTCTCGGGCGATTTCTCTCTGCTTTTGAACGAGTATTTTGCGAACTCCAGGCAGGCTCGAAACCCAGGAAACAAATTTTTCAACTTCCTTGGTCCGGATAAAGGGGGTAGTGTCTTCTTCATTTATTAGTATCCTGTTATCTATCATATCTATTTTCATTTTTTTCAGTTCATCAAGAACCTGGTTTTCATTTTCCTTTTCCATGGGGATATTTCTTTTTATCAGAAAGTAAGTTGCTCCCCGGTACATCGAACCTGTATCTAAATGGGAATAACCGAGTTTTTGAGCTACTTCTGAGGCGACACTGCTTTTTCCTGCGCCAGCCGGTCCATCAATTGCAATTATTATACCCTTTCTTTTCTGTTCCATTCCTTCCCCTCCACTTACAAAGCCTGTATTGAAAATCAGAACAAAAACCCACTAAAAAAACTGCCCATTTTCGGAAATTATTTTTTTTCGCTTTTTTTCTCCAGTCTTTCTAAGGCTTCGGCAGCTGCGTTTTGCTGAGCAATTTTTTTGGTAGGTCCTTCACCACTTCCTTGGATTCCGTCTGAAAATAAAACATTAATTACAAACCATTTTTCATGGTCGGGCCCTTCCTCCCGAACAATTTCATACCGGGGAAGCTCTTTACAACTATGTTGGACAAATTCCTGTAAGGTAGTTTTGGCATCCCTTAGATCGGTTTTTTGGTAAACCTCTTCAATAATAAAACCCAGGTTTTCCAGAATAAATTTCCGGGAAAACTCCAGGCCCTTTTCAATATAGACTGCTCCTAAGATAGCTTCAAAAACATCTGCTAAAATAGAATTTTTTTCACTTCCCCCGGATATTGCTTCACCTTTGCCCAGAAGCATTTTATCACCCAGAGAAAGCTTACGGGCAGCCCGGGAAAGGGCATTCATGCTGACAATTTGTCCCCGCATTCGGGCCAGTTCTCCTTCGGGAAAATTAGGAAAGGTCCGATAAAGGTATTCGCTTACAACCAAACTCAGAACTGAATCCCCTAGAAACTCCAGCCTCTCGTTGTTTTCTTCCAAACCCTTTTCGTTAGACCAGGACCTGTGAGTTAAAGCAAGTTTTCTTAAGTTATTTGATTTAATGATCTCCTTGAGATCTTTCATTTTTTTCAGCTCCCTAAAACCAAACCTTTGTTAAAAGGAAGCCCCAGAAGGGGCTTCCCCTGTATTTATTTATTTTTTTCTATATAGTCAACAGCCTGTTTAACCGTTGAAATATTTTCGGCTTCTTCATCAGGAATTTCTAGATCGAACTCATCCTCAATATCCATAATAAGTTCGACAATGTCCAGAGAATCAGCCCCCAGATCATCAATAAATGAAGCTTCGGGAGTAACCTCTCCGGGTTCAACCCCTAACTTTTCCACAATCAGTTCTACCATTTTTTCAAATACGCTCACCTGTTTCACCTCCTCTTTTTTTATAAAGCAAGTCCTCCGTCAACAACAAGAACTTGTCCTGTTATATACCCCGCTCCATCTGAAGCGAGAAATTTAACCATTTCTGCAATATCCTCACCCTTGCCAAACTTCTGCAGGGGGATCCTCGCGAGCATTTCTTCTTTAATTTTTTCAGGAAGCCGATCAGTCATCTCCGTTTCAATAAAACCAGGAGCAATTACGTTAGCGGTAATATTCCTGGTTCCAAATTCCTTGGCCAGGGTTTTGGTAAAACCGATTATTCCGGCTTTAGCGGCAGAATAATTGGCCTGCCCCGGGTTACCCGTTAAACCAACAACTGAAGATATGTTTATAATTCTACCCCATTTTTTCCTGGTCATAGACCGGATAGAAGCCTTTGTACAATGGAACATACCTTTAAGGTTGGTTTGAATGACTTCATCCCATTCTTCTTCTTTCATTCGCAGGAATAGGTTATCACGATTTATCCCGGCGTTATTAACCAGGATATCAACCCCACCCCATTTTTCAATTGTACCCTGGATTAGCTGGTCAGCACCCTCCCTGGTCTGGATATCCGCACCAATGCCGATTACCTCTAATCCCTGTTTTTGTAATTCGCTTGCAATCGAATTAATCCTTTCTTGGG
>SKTZ01000151.1 GCA_007122335.1 Bacillota bacterium | reverse complement strand
CTTTTTATCCAGGAGCAATTCAATTTCCCCGGTCAGGTTTTCATTAAACCCGTGCCAGACTTTGTCACCGAGGATAAAGCCCGGAACCCAGGAAGCCTTTTCCTTCCTTTCTTCAAGCATTCTCAGGTACAGGTCCTGGGCTTTTTGATCAAACCAGACTTCCCTGCTCCGGATTTCCAGGTCGGGGTATGTTTCCTCCAGGTAACTGATCCAGCCCATGGCTTCTTCACACATTTCACAGCCATCCCCCCAGAAGAACCAGAGCACTGCTTCCTCTCCACTCCTTTGGGCGAAAACGGTAGGAATAAAAGTAAAGGTTAGTGCAACGACTATTCCCAGAATTAATTCTGGTAATCTTGGTCTCAGTTTGCTCACCCTTTCTCCAGGCTCAGGGCTGGCGGAGTTTCTTTGCCTCTTCCACCCAAAACTAAATTGGCTGGCAGATGACAGTAAAACAGGACAGCGTGCTAAAACAAAGCCTGTTTCAACAGGTAATATCGCCCAAGGGTATTGCAGGTAAAACTCGTTGCAGAAATTGGGGATCGAAGATGCTCCCTCTACTTCCATTTCCTATCCTTCCAATGTTTCCAATCCTGCAGTATCCCCTCCACCGGAGATTCAAAAACAGTCCTATCCTTCAATGAGACTTTACTTTATCCAGAAGTCCCATTTCTGCAGGATTAAAATCTCCTAATAAAGAAAAGTTTGTTCCCGCCAGATTGGAATTCTCCGGTTGTTCCTACTGTTCGCAGACAGCCCAGCCAAATAGCAAGCCTGAGAAAATCCCCAGTTCCTGTTTTTCCCTTTTTTCTTTTCTTTTACCATAGCATAACAACATAAAATTTAAATAAAATTATTTTAAAGCTTTCTTAAGCTTCCCCTTAACCTTATTACTGGAGGGGGTTTTTTAATATTCCTGAAAGAGGAAAGGTATTACTCCCCGAAAAATTATTGCTCCATAAAAAACCGGGTTCTCACGGTTTTCATGGAGCGTTATTAATTCCAATTTTGTTTTAATGCTCCCCGTAATTTGCAAAAGATTTTCTCACCAGGTTTCAAAAATAAGGTTAACCCTGCTTTTTACTCGGAAAATTTGTCTCCAGCCTGATCATGGTTGCCTGAGTTTTTTGGCATCCTCCACAGAAAACAGCATGGGCTGGCAGATATCAGTAAAACAGGCCAGGGTTGCAAAACAGAGCTTAACACACCGGCCGACTTCCCCGGGCAGGTTGGGAATATAAAATTCATGGCAGACGTTGGGAACAGAGGATTGCCCCCTGCATAAAAGCATGCTTACCGCGGGACCCTCTATATCCAGGCCATCGTAATGCCCGCTGGCCAGGCGATAAAGGTAGGAGAACATCTGAATCACTGTTCCTCCCTGTTTATACTCAACAATTTTAAAAACCCTTTTGGCTATTTCTCTTCTAATTTGCTCGGAATCGGAAGCAAACATAATGTTCCCGATCCCGGAAAAATTGGCGGGCTGAACCTGGAAAGAACCTGAAGATGCAGTTTCCGGACCCCCAATTGCCTCCAGTTGATCCAGAATCCTGACTGCAGTGCCCGCAATCGAGAGAAAAGATGCGAATGCAACCTCTTCAGGTGTTCCTGCACTGGCTGCCACCTGGGAAACAGTTCTTCCCAGCATTCCCATCTCTCCCAGGACCCTTTTTAAAACTTCGGCCTGTTCGGTCAATCCCTGCCCAAAAACATGGGGAAGCCGGTCCAGCAGCAGGCCGATTTCCATGTTCAGGCGAATGTCAAATGTAAATTCCACTCTTTCCGATTCCAGCATAAAGATGTGGATTGCCTCGGCAGGGTTAAAGGGGTCATTGCGGGGCTTAATTACCTGAACCGTCAGTTCAGGGAATACCCACTGGATGGGGCTCATTGCGGCATTGTAAATAACCATGCTCTGGAAAATTTTGTTTTCCTCTATTAAAACGTGTGTTAAATCGATGGGTGGGATAGCTCCAAAGTAAAAACCCTTCAGGCCATCATCGTGATCAATGTAAAACAATAATTCGTCGATTCGAGTTGCTGCCTCCATGCGGAGAAAGGAAAGAGGACCATCTTTTTCGCGGATCCTTACCCGTAAACTGGGCGCAAAATTACTGGGATTAATAATATGCTCCGGAAGGTTTACCAGTTCACCCGTCAATTCATATTCTCCTGGAGCAGCCTGCTCCAGAATGGAATCTTCCCACTCTACCTCTAAATTAATCCAGGAGTTATTACTTAACATTACCTCAGCTGTTTCGGGCAGAGCCCTATCTTCGGGGGGAGTTTCTTCAGCAAAGAAAATTTGGGCCCCGAGCACAGAAATAATAATCAGCTTGGAGCTTGGAGGGCGAATTCTCTTGCTATCAACCCATTCATCCCAGGAACTATCATAGCCGATATAGGTTATATAATAACGGTTGCCATCCACTTCTAAAACCCGGGCGTCGTACCAGATCCCCTGCCACTCTACCTCGACCAGGCTGCCTGCAGGAAATTCTTCTGCCCCATTTTCACCTCCCGAATTATCACTGGAGGTGCTTACCGAACCCATTGCTTGGGCTTTTGCGGTATTTCTGAAAAAATATACCTCTGAAGTTTTGGGGTGGTCCGCACTGTCACTGGCCAGTATTGGACGAAAACTCAGGTTGGGATAGGAATTACCCATGCTTAAAGTTCCGCTGGGGATAAAGCCTACCCTCAACACATCATTACCCCTGTAATAACAGCCCCCCCTGTAAACTCCCCGGGGATAATCCATAAATTCGTAACAGTTTCCACTCATATCATAAAGATTTAAGCCGTTTCCTTCAGCGGGCTTCAAACCAACATTATGGGTGGTAAGCCCTCCTTCTTCAATTGAACTGTTCCTGTTATACCAGGCGGCAGCTTTTGTGGCTTCTTCATCAGTAAAAGGCCCTGTAGCCCCGCTGGCGTAATTGCCGGGGGTCCAGTACTGACCGCTTCCCGCCGGGTTTTCAATTGCTCCATGGGAATTATCTGACCCCTTAAAACGGGCAGCAAGTTCCCACTCCAGTGCCGTGGGCAGGCGGAATCCTTCCCCGGAACCGGTAATAATTTCCTCCTCGGGGTGTCTGTTTCTGGAATCCCGGTAGACTTCACCCTCCCGGGTATATAGCGGGGTATAGCCCAGGTACTCGGACAGGGCATTGCACCAGGCAATAGCATCATACCAGGTAATTCTGGTTACCGGTTGTTTTTTGCTCTCAGAAGGTTCTCTGCCAAAATTGCCCAATCGCCCGCCCTCGTTCCCAATCCTCCCAAACCTGTATCCATTGTCTTCTGCCCAGAGGCACAGTTCATACCAGAGCTCATAGGAAACAAGGGTTTCGCTGATCCAAAAACCTTTTTCTACCTTTCCTTCGCCGTCATCATCTACCCCGGTGGGGAAGGATGCAGCAGGGGCATAACGGAGAGCAAGATCAATTTCCCCAACAGAAAAATTAATTGCCGCGGCTGGATTTATTCCATCTCCTTTTTTAGCACACCCTGGCAGAAATAGAGAAAAAGATATAAACAGCAAAAGAAACACCCAAAACTTTCTGCCTCTTTTCAACAAGCCCTCCCGCCTTTCCCCTCCCCATTTTGGGGATTTTATTTAAAAGCCTGCCTAATCGAGCTGTTTGACCAGTTCAACTCTCCTGTTTTTTGCCCTACCTGCCTCGGTTTCATTGGAAGCTACCGGAGCCAGGGGCCCAACTCCACGGGCTATCAACCGATCTGGAGAAACTCCAAAAATATTAACCAGGTAATCCACAACTGCCTGAGCTCGCCTTTCACTTAAACCGATATTATATTCCAGGGAGCCAGTATCATCGGTGTGTCCAACAACATAAAGTTTTAAGCCTGGAAATTCAGTCAGGAGATTCCGAATTTCTGTGAGAACGGGTTCTGACGTTTCTTCAATTTCCGCACTATCAAAAACAAATTCAATCCCATAGATTGCAATTGATCCTTCCCTGTTTATTCCTTCATACATGCTATCAACACTTACCAAACCTTCCTCCATCGGAGCAACTTCAATTATATCCAGTTGAACTTTTCCCAGGGCAGAATGGGTCGGCGAAGTTATCCCCCCGTTATGAACATAAAGAGAAACATAGATGTCCCCTTCTGGCCGAGGTAAAACGCCTGTCAGCAGGCGGGCGTCATTGCTTGATCTTAAATAATTTCCCCTCGAAGCTGTTCTAACTCCAGAAAGGGGAATCTCGAAAGGATAGTAGCCTCCGTGCCAGTCGCCAAAACTAGCCACTGCCTCCCGATCCCCGGTATAAAGGATTTCAAATCCGGAATTTCTTAATTCATTTTCGTAATTACGAAATATTTCCAGGGTAGAGCGCCCTTCCGGAACAAGGTAGGTTATTTTGGTTACCTTCCCTTCCAGGGTTTTATATTCTGTTGGAATGAAAAGGGTCCTGCCCAGGTAGTAGCCGGGATGGGGTACCTCGTCCAGATCTCCCAGTTCCCGTTTTACCTTGCCCAGAACAAGAATATATTCATCGAAGGCAAGCTCTTCATAGCCAAATATAATGGAATCCGCATAGCGCGAAACCAGGGGATGGTCATAGGTTCCAGGAACATCTTCCCCGATTGCCTGAACCGGGCCTCTGATAAGAAAGACAAAGGTAATTAGAGCAAGGATTACTATGAACTTTTTTCTCATTGTTAATTTCTCTCCTTTAAATTTTTCTGTTTTTCCTGGAAAACAAAGGTTTTATTTTTTTCCAAACTTAAAAGAACGTACTTTTTAATTCTCCTCTCTTTAACATTAGTCCTTTAAATCCCCAATACAATTATTGTTTCGGTATTTTTACCCTTATTTTTCTTCTGGATTTTAATTACAGAGGAAAATTAAAAAGCGGCCTCTTCTGAGGCCACCCAATAATTTCACTGCAATTAATTTTTCCCATCATTTTATTTCCAATTTCTTAATTCCTCTCGCTTCCTTTCTTCACAGCAAGAATGGCCCTTGTGGTCTTTTCTACATCCCGGGGCAGTTCTCTTTTGGGGGACCCCAGATAAAAACCCTGGAGAAAATCGATATTCAAACGGATCCCTATTTCCAGTTCTTCTCTGGTTTCAATACCTTCAAGTATAACTCGGGTCCCCTGGCTGTGGGCATAGCCAACAATTCGCCTGATTTTTTCCTGCAGCTCCCGGTTATCCGGCATAATTGCCGTTGTTGCCCGCCCTATTTTTATAAACGCAGGCGCAGTTGCTAGTATACCCAGGTCATCAAAATCACCGGAAGCAAAATTGCTCACCGAAACCAAAAACCCATACTTTTTACCATTCCTGATTATTTTCCCAATAAATTCCGGGTTTGCCATTTTCCCCTCGACAATATCCAAAACCAGGCGGTTGGGAAAAACCTTGCCTGCCCCTTTTTTAATTTCTTCGTTCTGCTTAAAGGAATAGGGTCCGTGGGGAACAAAGAGTAATTTCTCACCAATACTCCGGGCCAGGTTTTTTCCCTGGGAAAGTTTTTGGAAACTGAGCAGATCCAGTTCAACATAGAGGTTTTCCCGGAAAGCATTTTCTATTAAATCCGAGGTGTCAGGAAAATAACGGTTTTTTGTCCGCATATGAGCAACATAACCGACCAATCCGCCATCTTCAGCAGAAAAAATCGGCTGATAAACGTGGTACAGGTCCTCACTGGCAATAACATCTTTAACGGCTTTGCCCTGTTCTTTCATCAGGCGTTTTTCTTCGAATTCCTTTTTATCAAACTTCCGATAACGGTTCTTCCCATCTCTTTTTGCCTGGTACATTGCAAAATCAGCGTACTCAATTAATTCTTCAATTTCTCGGGAATCATAATTTAAGACTGCCATACCTGCACTAATAGAGACAGGAATGGGGATCTGGTTGAAAATAACCGGTTTATTCAATAGATACCTCTGGATTAGCTCCCATAGTTCCTGGAAATCCTCATCTTTAACCAAATCAAAACCATGGATGAAAATCCCAAATTCATCCCCGGAAATCCTTATTTTCATTGCCTCATCAAGGGGAATTGCTTTAATCCTTTCTCCAATCTCAATTAAAAACTGATCTCCTCCTACATGGCCGAAGGTATCATTGATATCCTTAAAATCATCTATGTCAATATAAACAAAGATCCCCTGTTTGTCCGGGTCATTTTCAATCATACCTCTAATACCAACCCAAAACTGGTATCTCCCCACCAGACCTGTAAGGGGATCCTTCATTAACTTTGTTTGCAGTTCTTTATTTAAGCTCTCCAGTTTTACATTGGCTTTTTCTATCTTCCTTTTTGTATTTGTAAGCTCGTTATTGAGTTTTTGCAAATCTTCGAACCGTTCCTGGATTTGTTCTTCGTCCCCCCCGGCATTTTTTTTAATTTCCCCGCGAAGTTGATTGAAAAGTTCATTGTACATTTTGAGCAATTCACCAATTACCGGTTCCTCCGCGATTTTTCCTGAAATTCCAATTCCCAGGATTTCTCCCTGCAATTTCATCAGGTACAGGGAAAGCTGGATAAAACTTTCGCCCATCCTAATCTGGAGAGTTTCATGTTTTTTTGCGTGGCTCGAAGGATTCTGGAGGAACTCTAAAATCTCTTCTGCTTTATCATCCTCCAGCAGATTCAAAAGTGATTCTCCTTGAGAAAAAAGTCGGGAATCAGTTGTCCATTTTACTTCCTCGATAATACCCCCAGTATCCAATTTAACAAAAAAATTGGCCATCTGTTTTTCCCCCTGTCAGTCTTAAAACCATTAAACCTTTTTTAATTTTCCCCCTGCCCATTCAGCAAGTTCCAGGCCGTTCCGGGCATAAATATCGGCACCCCACTCTTGGGGCAGATGAGGAGCAAGGGAAAAGGCCCGCCCTCCTACGGCAATTAAAGGTTTAAATTCCTCCTTTTTTGCCTGCAGATCAGAAATAACTTCCCGGCACTGTTCAAGGTAAATGGGCATAGTCACAGAAAGAACGAGCAAATCTGGATTGTGCTCCTGGAGGGCACTTAATAAGCTTTGCTGGGGAACCCCTGCTCCGAGATAAAGGCTATCCCATCCCTTCATCTCCAGAATATCACACACCATCCGGGCCGCCATTTCATGTAATTCATTGCCAATACAGCAGGCCACAACACTTCGGTCAATCCTGGGCCTGGAAAAAATCAATGGATAAAGCTGGCCCATTATGTTCTGGACCAGAGCTGTAGAAAAATGCTCCTGGGCAACACTTATTTTCCCCTGATGCCATAGGTCGCCGATTTTTATTAAAACCTTCTGGAAAACTTCCTGGTAAATATCCTCCAGACTGACCCCATCCTCAATAGCCTTTTCAATTTCTTCCCGGGCAGTTGTTTTATCGGATTTAATTAAACAATTGAGAAAGTTTTCTCTGATTCTTCCCAGCTCACCCCGGGAAAAATCCTCATCTTCTACCGGTTCGATCGGGGCTTCCCTGGTAATTCTAATTGCTTTATCCAGCTGTCTAAAAGTTTCCTCCCTCTCTCCAAAAGGAACTTCCTCCCCCAGGACTTCTTTAAGGATTTGATAATGAGCTACCATCTGCTCCCGGACTCTTTCTTCTCCAAGGTCCTTCATGCGCTGAACAAGCATCTGCAATAACCAGAGGGCATAATCAGAAAAAATCGAATCTGCCTTTAATTTAACTGCAGTTTCCAGGGTTTCCAGATTATAATTTATATCTTTGAGCATCATTCTTTTGCGGTAATCACTATACTCCCTGTCCATCTTTTTATCCAACACAAACTGCCGGTCAAATATTTTCTGGACCAGGTTCATCCTTTTTTCGGTTGAATCCAGAATGAGCAAACTCATATTCTTCCTCCCTTTATCCCGGAAAATTAACTTAATCGGAAAAATCATCCGCTGAAAAATCTGCTTTTAAATCTAAAATATAAATTTCTACATTTTTCCCTCTTATTCCTTGCAAAGAATCGATTTATTTACTGGTGTAAAAGGAAAGAGCAAAGAATTAACGAATTTCTTACCCGGGAGGCGATTTTTATGCCTGTTATCCACCTGAGGATTGATAACCGTTTAATCCACGGTCAGGCAACGGCTTCCTGGGTTGGCCATCTCAAGCCTGACCATATCCTGGTCGTAAACGACCAGGTTGCCCGGGACCCTATTTTGAGCAAGCTCTATTCTCAGGCCCTGCAGGCTAGAAAACTGCAGACCACCCTGTATTACCAGGTGCAAAAACCCCTGTTTTCCAACATTCCTCCTCAGGTTGAAACCTCGGTCTTAGAAATTGACAAAGCAGCGGAATACCTGGAAACTGAAAAAGGAAAGCGGGAAAAAGTTATGGTTATTGCCAGGTTCCCTTCCGATGCCCTTGCTTTAATCGAGAAGGGATTAAACCCAGAAGAAATAATTGTCGGTAACCAGATCATTATCCGGGGTACCAGGCCTGTAAGAATTAACCGCTTTATCTGGGTGACCCCTGAACAGGCGGAAATTTACCGGTCAATAGCCCAAAAAGGCTATTCCCTAAAGATCAAAATTATGCCCCTGGAAAAGGGAAAGGATTTATTAAAAGCACTGGAAGAGAAAGGATTATAAGAATCAAACCTTTCTTTTTCCACCAGCAGAAAAAGGAAAAGTTCTTCAGGCAATAGAAGACTATTTTGCAGGGGTTTTTCTTTGCGGCTTTCCCAGCATTTTTTCTTTAAACCACCCCTAGGAGGTCATTAAACTTGCAAATCATTGTCCTTATAAAACAGGTTCCTGAAATGGATCGGGTAAAATTTGATTCCGAAAAAGGAGTAATTGACCGGAAATCAGCAGGAGTAGAAATCAATCCTTTCGATCTTAACGCCCTGGAGACCGCAGTTCAGATAAAGGAAAAGGTTGGTGGCGAAATTATTGCCCTGACCATGGGTCCTCCCCGGGCTGAAAAAACTCTTCGAGAAGCAATTGCCCGGGGAGCAGACCGGGGAATTCTCCTGAGCGATGGAAAATTTGCCGGAGCAGATACTCGCTCAACTTCCTTCACTCTGGCCCATGCTATCAAAAAAATTGGACCCTTCGACCTGGTAATAGCCGGAGAAATGACTGTAGATGGCGATACCGCCCAGGTCGGCCCTCAGACCGCCGAATACCTGGATATCCCTCACATATCCTATGTTACTTGCCTGGACGAGATTACTGCCTTGAGTCTTACAGTTACCTGCAATATCTGGGATGGAAGCTACCGCAAAAGGTTACATCTCCCGGGTTTAATTACTGTTACTAAAGATATCAATTTCCCCCGGTTACCTGAATTAAAAAACAAAATGAGGGCCAGGGAAGTAGAAATTCCCAGGTGGGATTTCTCCACCCTCTCTGACGTTCTTTCTCCCGAAGACACTGGCCTGAAAGGTTCTCCCACCCAGGTTAAAAAGATTACTATCCCCCCTCCAGTAGAACGAAAAGGGCAGGTATTTTCTGCTGAAGAAATGGAAAAAGCACTGGCAGCAATAGAAAAAATTTGCCGGGAAAAACAGATCTCAGGAGGCCAATCATGACTCAACAGGACTATAAAGGATTAATGGTTATAGCAGAACAAAAGGACGGCACTATTCACCCCGTTGCCTTTGAGCTCCTGGGTAAGGCAAGAAAACTGGTGGAAAAAGATCCCCAGGAAATCATGGCTCTCGTTTTAGGACCGGAGAGCCTTAATACAAAAGCCCTGATTGAGCGGGGAGCAGATAAGGTTTTTCACGTGGCAGGAGAAATTTTTAATCATCCCGACGAACTGATTTGCAAGGAAAATATCATTCCCCTTCTCCGGGAAATTAAGCCCGCCATTGTTTTAATTGGAGCAACAACTTTTGGTAGATCTCTTGCGCCGCGCCTGGCAGCGGCCCTTGATACAGGCCTTACTGCTGACTGCACCGACTTACAGATAGATGAAGACGGCAAACTCGTCCAGATCCGGCCAGCTTTCACCGAAAACATCCTGGCCCACATTAAAACCAAAACTTTTCCCCAGATGGCCACAATCCGCTACCGGGAATTTTCCCGCCCGGACCCTGATCCGGAAAAAAAGGGCGAAATTATCATCCGGGAACCTTCTGTTAAAGAACAAAACCGGGTTGAGGTCCTGGAAAAGATTGCCCGGGAGGAAATCAATATTGCAGAAGCCGAAGTGGTTGTTGCCGGAGGCAGAGGAGTAAAAAACGCCGGGGATTTTGCCAGGCTGAAAGAACTGGCTCAGGTTTTAGGCGGGACCATTGGCGCATCCCGGGACGTTGTTGACGCTGGTTTTATTTCCAAAGCCCACCAGGTTGGCTACAGCGGCCACCGGGTAAAACCCAGACTTTACATTGCCTGCGGTATTTCCGGAGCACCCCAACACAAAGCCGGGATGAAGGAATCAGAAACTATTATTGCCATAAATACTGACCCATCGGCCCCTATTTTTTCCATAGCTGATATTGGAATTGTGGGTGACTGGTATGAGGTAATCCCCAGGCTTTTAGAAATATTCAAAGAAAAAACCGATTAAATATCCTCCTGAATTGAAAAAGCCGGCTTTCTGCCGGCTTTTTATTATTTCTTGCTCAATTCATACATGGCCCTGGCTGAAATCTCTATCCCCTGGTAAAAACATTCCAGGTCCAGGTTTTCATTTGGAGCATGGTTTGCTTCATCAGCATTGGCATAGGGCACTATTATCGATGGGACTCCCAAAATCTTTGTCCAGACATAATCGGGAAGACTGCCTCCCATTGCTGGTAAAGCAACTGGCTTTTTCCCCGATGCTGTCTGGGCAGCTTTGAGGATCTTTTCGGATACCGGTAGAGCTGGATCAGTTCTTGAGGGATGCATATATCCCTGCATGACAACTTCTGCGTCGGGATTCATTTTTTCCACGTGGTGTTTTATTGCGGCAAAAACCATTTCCGGATCTTGATCAGCTACCAGCCGGCAATCCAACTTGGCACTGGCTCGGGCGGGAATTATGGTCTTGGTCCCCTTGCCCTGATAGCCGCTGGTCAAACCATTAATAGACATGGTTGGTTCCAGGGTCAGGCGGCGGTAGAAATCTTCTTTTTCCATCTCGATTTTCTTTACCCCAAAGTTTTTCGCAATCTGCCAGGGGTGGTATTCCAGGTTCTCGATCAACTCCAGGTCCTTTGTTGATGGTTCTCGAACCTGTTCGTAAAACCCGGCGACCCGAACCCTTCCGTTTTCATCCTTCATGGAAGAGAGAATCTTTACCAGTTCCCAGGCAGCATTGGGGATTACCCCACCTTTGTTGCCAGAATGGTTATCCCAGGAAGCAGTCTCCAGGCTGATTTCCAGGCCCAGCATTCCCCGCACTCCGTAATAAACGGCCGGAGCTCCACTTTCATGCAGGGGCCCATCGGAAGTGTAAGCCAGGTCTGCTTGTAAAAGTTCCTTATGCTCCGAGACAAAATCGGCCAGATAAGGGCTGCCGCTTTCCTCTTCCCCCTCAAAGACAAATTTAATTTTGATAGGGATTTCACCCAGAACCTGCAGGTAGGAATGAACGGCCAGCAGGTGGCTTAAAAGCTGTCCCTTGTTATCTCCGGTACCTCTTCCATAAAGGCGCCCCTTGCGAACCGTTGGCTTAAAAGGCGGAGAATCCCAGGCCTCCAGGGGTTCTGGCGGCTGGACGTCATAATGGCCGTAAAATAAAACTGTAAAATCTCCCTCTCCTATCTCCCCGTAAACCACCGGATGACCTTCAGTTTCATAGGTCTGAGCTGGAATGCCCAGGCCCTCCATAATATTAACCAGGAGTTCAGCGCATTCCCTGACTCCTTCATTCTGGGCGCTGATACTGGGCTGAGCGACCAGCCTCTGGAGTAGTTTAAGGTGTTCTCTCTTGTTCCTGCGGAGATGGGCAAGGACTTTTTGATACCCCAACATCGGTACTCCTCCGTGGGATTTATCCAATGTACTCTAACCCCCCCATATAATCCCTTAGAATCCCGGGAATATGAACTCGACCTTTACTATCCTGACAATTTTCAATAATTGCTGCTACTGTCCTACCAACTGCCAGACCAGAACCGTTAAGGGTGTGAAGAAAGCGGGCCTTGCCTCCCTCTGCCGGGCGAAAGCGCAGACCAATACGACGGGCCTGGAAATCTGTGAAGTTACTGCAGGAACTGATTTCCCGGTATTTCTCCGAACTGGGCAACCAGACTTCCAGGTCATAAGTAAAAGCCGCGGAAAAACCAAGGTCTCCTCCGCAGAGAATTACCCTGCGGTAGGGAAGCTCAAGGAGTTTGAGCATTTTTTCCGCTTCACTGACCAGGATCTCTAATTGTTCAAAAGAACTATCCGGGTGAACCAGGTTGACCAGTTCCACCTTGTTAAACTGGTGCTGGCGAATAATTCCCCGGGTATCCCTTCCGTGTGCCCCTGCTTCCGCCCTGAAACAGGGACTGTAGGAACAGATTTTTACCGGTAATTCTTCCTCCTCCAGAATTTCATCCCGGTGCAGGTTGGTCAGAGGAACTTCAGCAGTTGGGATAAGGTAAAAACCGTTGTTTTCTACCCGGAACATGTCTTCTTTAAATTTGGGTAATTGGCCCACTCCATAAAGGCTGTCAGGATTAGCCATAAAAGGTGGGACCAGTTCCTTATAGGAGTGGTTTTGGGTGTGGTAATCAAGGAAAAAATTGGTCAGGGCCCGCTCCAGGAGAGCGCCTTCATTTTTCATAAAATTAAACCTGCTGCCGGCAACTTTGGCCCCTCTTTTTACATCAATAATATCCAGGTTTTCACCCAGATCCCAGTGGGGAAGGGGTTCAAAATCAAATTTGGTTGGGTCTCCCCATCTTTTTACTTCTTTATTCTCTTCTTCGTCTTTGCCGGGAGGAACTCCTTCCGCCGGCAAATTGGGAATCCTTTCCAGGAATTCCTGCCAGTTCTTTTCTGTTTCTTTCCTCTCTTCCTCAAGTTCTTTAATCCTGGAAGCAACTTTTTGCATTTCAGTTATTTGTTCTTCTGCACTTGCTCCCTCTCTTTTAGCCCGGGCAATTTCCTGGGAAACCTGGTTTCTTTTCTGTTTTAGGGTTTCCTCCTCCTGTAATAAATCCCGCCTCTTCTGATCCATTTCCGTAAAAGGAGTAAGGTCCAGTTCTGGATCTTTAATTTTCAGGCGGCGAGCGCATTCATCCAGGTTTTCTCTCAGCAATCGATGGTCAAGCATGCTATCCCTCCTCGGATTTTAAATATAAAAAACCTCCCATCCCCGGAAAGGGGACGAGAGGTTAATCTCCCGCGGTGCCACCCCAGTTGGCAAACACCCTCTTGTGAGTCTTTAACGGAACTACCCGGTGCTGGGCACACTCCCGGAGTGGATTTCAGGTTTCTCCAGGCCGCCTTCCACCTTCCGGCAGCTCTCTGTAACTGGAGTTTCACCTTACTTGGCTCCGATCATTGTTTTACCACTTTTTATTATTATAATACAGGAACGGGCCAGAGGCAAGGGAAAATTCTTTTTCCCTACATCAGGTATCCCAGGAATTGATTGGCCAGGACAAAATAAATTAAAAGGCCAGAAATATCCTTGATGGTGGTAATAAAAGGAACTGAACCTGCAGCCTGATCCATACCAAACTTATAAAGAACATAAGGAACGATAAAGCCCAGGCCGGTAGCAAGGGTCAGGGTTAAAAACAGGGCCAGCGAAACAACCAGGGCCAGTTGAGCAATTCCCTGCCAGAAGCCGGTTATTAAAAACACCATTAACCCCAGTAGCAGGCCCATGCTGGCACCTACCCAGATCTCCCGGGCCAGGTGTTTTAAAAACCGCCTGGTATTAATTTGACCCAGAACCAGGGCCCGGGTAAAAATTGTAGAAGACTGGGTCCCAATATTTCCCCCCATGTCCATTATGACTGGAATAAAGACCGCCAGGGCGGTTACCGCCTGCAAAGAAGCCTCAAAAGAATCAATAACAACTCCTGCCAGCAAACCACCAACCATGGTAATAATCAAAAAGGGGAGCCGAACCTTCCAGCTGTGAAAAATCGGTCCTGAAATGAGACGTTCGCTGCGGTCGGATTCCCGCCGGGGAATAAGTCCGGCAGTTTGAAAAATGTCTTCAGTGGTTTCCTCTTCGATAATATCCATGGCGTCGTCAAAGGTTACAATTCCTACCAGGCGATTTTCGCTGTCAACAACCGGAATTGCAATCAAATCTCTTTCCTGGAGCATCCGAGCAACTTCTTCCTGGTCAGTATCAGTAGTTACACTGATAACATCTTCGTGCATAATATCCCCGATTTTTTCCTGGGGGCCAGCACGTAGAAGGTCTCGTAGGGAGAGAACACCCTTGAGTTTTCTTTCTTCATCCGTAACATAGATAGTATAAATTATTTCTCGTTCTTCTGCTATTTTTTTTATCTTTTCCAGGCCTTCCCCGGCAGTTTCGCTTTCCCGCAACCGGGTATATTCCGGGTTCATTATCCGCCCGGCGGTTTCAGGAACATAACCTAAAAGGTCAGCAGTTTTTCTTCTCTCCTCTTTATCCAGGGCATTCAGAAGCTTTTTGGCAACTCTGGCCGGAAGCTCATCTAGAATCCTTGCCCTGTCATCGGGAGCCATTTCCGAAATTATTTCATTTACTTTTTCATCGGCCAGGGAATCAATTAAAGCTTCCTGGAAAGGAAAAGAAAGATGCTCAAAAACTTCCATGGATTTTTCTTTTTCCAGGAGCCTAAAAATGAGCCCCATCTCTTCTTTTCTATCTTCTCCCCGGAATTCTTCCAGGAGGTCAACAATTGTCATCATGTCGACTTCCTGCAAAAGTTTGTTTACTTTTGTTAAATCCTTTTTCTCAATAAGGGTTTTGATGTTTTCCATGATTTGAACCATTGGTAAAACCTCCTTTGGGTATTTCTATCTTCCATCTTCTTACTACCCGGTTCCTCTATCAGGAAAACCACCCCCTTTTGTCCAATTAAAAAACGGCTCAGAAGAGCCGCACCAATAATCCATTCCACGGGTTAAGAACCCAGAATGAAAAATCAGCTCTTCATCCAGGCTTTGGCACTTAATGACGTAGACCCTTAAAGGGTCAGCTGCCTTAGGCAGACCTTAACTCGATCATGCCTGTTCTACCCATTGGCGTCTCTGGACGTTTCCGGGCAGCAGCCTGTGTTCATTAAGGAGCCTCACCCAACAAGCTTCCCTAATTAATTAATTTTTGGAACCATTATTTATTATAAACAAATCGATAGGATTGTCAACCCCTGAAATTCATAACTCCTCTTCCGGCTCCAGGAGAATTACAGGTGCAGAACAGGATCGGATTACCTGTTCGGAAATATCACCAATTCCTTCTCCGTTATTACCCTTACCCATAAAAATATAATCAACGCCTATTGATCCGGCCATCTGAGGAATAACATCCTCAGGATTGCCCCGAACCGTTTCCAGTTCGTAGGCAATATCACTGGCCAGGTTTTCCATGATATTCCTCAGCTGTCTCAGGGTAAAACTTTTTTCGCCACCCGAGTGGACATTAAGAATGTATAAATGGGCATCCATCTGCCGGGAAAGGCGGGCCGCCTGACGCAGGGCACTTTCTGCAGAAGGCGTTCCGTCAAAGGCAACCAGGAATTTATATTTTTCCTGCACCCGGACTTTTGTGGGATCCACTTTTCCTTTTTCAAGGACGCGGGGGGCAAAAAATAGGGTTCCCCAGGCCCCCAGAGGAGCTGATAAAAGGATTGCTAGAACAGAAATAGCCAGTATATATTCTCCGTTGGGAACCCCCATTGCCAGGGGAATACCACCTATTGCTGCCTGCACAGTCGCCTTTGCCATATCCCCTATAACCATAAAAAACCTTTCTTTGATTGTGATAATCGAGCCCCAGGTAGAAGCAAAAATCCCCGCCCATCTTCCTACCAGGAGACCAATTCCAATTACAGCAAGACCCGCGGGTCCTGCTTGCAGGATAACTCCTGTATCAACCTCCGCCCCAATTAAAACAAACAAAAATATCTGGCCCACGACCCAGATATCATCCAGGTAAGAGCGAACACGCCTGGCCAGGACCGGGTCCTTTTCCAGGAGGGAAAAACCCAATACCATTACAGCCAAAAATGCGGAAAAAGGCATTATATCCCCAAGGAGGACCAATAAGAGGCCTGCTCCGAGACTGATTATCAGTTTATGGATTATGTTCCCCGCAAGCCGAATTTTTTTTATAACCAATAAAACCAGGCGGGCTGCTAAATAACCAAGGGCAATTCCACCAACAACCTGGAGAGGAATGCTCAACACCTGGGTTGCCCAACCTCCGGAAAAATCACCGGTAACCCAGGCCAGGGTAATACCGAACATAGTTACCGCTACCGCATCGCTTGCGGTTCCTCCGGCAAGGATAAGGTCGGGAATGCCCTTATTAACTCCCCACCCTTCGGATTTCAACCGCAGCATCATGGGAACAATAACAGCCGGGGAAGCAGCACAGATAATCCACCCTAATAACCAGGCCAACAACCAGTCCCAGCCTAAAATTAAGTGGGCTGCAACTGCAACAACGGATGCTTCAATAACAGCAGGTAAAAAAGCAAGGCGAATGGCAACACTTCCCTGGGACAAAATCTTGTTCTTGTCCAAACCCAGGCCGGCTTTAAATAAAATTACGAGCAGGGCAAAAAGGCGGATCTCTTCGGAAAGATTCATTATCTCCCGGGGCAAAATCCCCAGAGCATGGGGCCCAATTATTATCCCGGCAATTATCATCCCGATTAACCGGGGCAGCCGCAATCTGCGGGCAATTTCACCGGCAAAAAAACCAATAATAGTTATAATCAGTATTCCCTGTAGCATCTTTTCCCCCCCTTAAAAACGAAAAGCCCCTGTCTACCAGATATGGTAAACAGGAGCCATCAGCACAAAGGCGGTTTGGGCGAGCTCCTTCGCCCTGTTGCATTTAACAAATATTATTATACCTTTCCAGAGGTTTCAAGTCAAGAAAAGACAGGGGTTTTATTGCCTGATTTAATTTTTTTTCAGGATTTGTTCTTTTAACTGTTTTTTCTCCTCCCGCAGTTCATTAACCATTTTATGCAGAAGTTCATTTTCTCCTCTTAAACCAGAAACACGCATTTCCTGGGTTTTTCTTGTCTCTTCCAGCTCCGATATTCGGAAATTCATTGCAGATAGGTCCCGGTCAAAACTTGCCAGTTCACTCTTTGCTTTCTTTTCTGCCTGTTGAGCCCGAGTCAGTTTTTCTTTTAATTCTTCCAGCCCCTGAACCTTTTTTTCCTCCTCCAGATTTTCCTGGAAAAATTTTTTCGCTCGTTCTTTTTTAATTTTTTTCTCTCCAGGGCCTATCATTGCTGATAATCTCTCTCGATCCATCCGGATTGGTATCAGGCGGGTATAAGAATAATAGAGGGGAAAAGCCGCAGAAATTAAAGCCCCAAAAAGAAAGACCGGGTTGGAAAAAATACTCCACAAAAAGAAAAAACCTAAAGGCAACAACCAGAAACTGAGGTGTTTTCCGGGAAAATACACAAAAAAGTCCAAACTTGCTCCCTCCCCCAAAAAGAAAGCTCCTGCATAACAGGAGCATTTATTAACGAACTATTTAAACCTGCCGAATGCTATTCTACCACAATCCATTAAAAAGGGTCAATAGAGAAGGCGAACCCCGTAGTTATATAGAGGAAAAAGCAGTTCCTCAATCTGCGGAAGCCTATTCAGGTTCAACCCGATTAATCTTTCGAAAAAAGTTTTTTCTTCCAAAGTAATTACCGGTGGTGCTACTGGGAGCCCGAGCTTTTCTGCAAGGTAACGACGGGCGTCATTGGAGTTGCCCAGTTTATCAACCATTCCCAATTCCAAAGCTTCAATCCCCAGAACAATTCGGGCATCTGAAATCTTTTCTACTACTTCCTCCTCCAGTGGCCGTGCTTTTAAAACGTCTTCCAGAAACTGCTCGTGGATTGCATCAACCATGGCCTGGAGGTACTCCTCTTCTGATTCTGTCATGGGCCTGCTGATAGACCCCGCATCTTTTAATTCACCAGCTTTTAAGGTTTTAATATCTATCCCCAGCATATCCATTAGTTCGCTGGTATCAAATAACTCCATTATCGCTCCAATACTTCCCGTTACCGTTGCCGGGTTGGCAAAAATATAATCTGCGGGGGCTGAAACATAATAGCCCCCAGAGGCCGCAGTTTCACCCATCGATACCACGATGGGTTTCCCTGTTTCCTTAAAACGTTCCAGTTCCCGGTAGATTTCCTGGCTGGCTGCAGCTCCTCCTCCGGGACTATTAACAACAAGCAGCAACCCTCTAACCCGGTCATCTCTTGCTGCCCGGTCAATAAGGCTGGTAATTCGAGGGGCTGAAGCCATTCCCTGAGATAAAATTCCAGCAGCAGGAGTGGCTGTAATTACTCCATCCACCCTGATTATTGCTATCCCCTGTCTTCTCTGGCCGGGAACCGGAGCTGAAACAAAAAGGGAATAGGCGGTCATAATAACCAGGACTAAAAGAATAAAACCGATGATAACATAAAGAACTTTTTTTCCCAAAAAAATCCCTCCCACCCGTGGGGTTGTTTCCTAAAAATTTCTACATTTTAATCTTTTTACCCTTTAAATATTCTCTCCGGGCAGGAAAAGAACGGTTAAAAAAAGAAACTAAATTTGATATCACAATGACGGGAGGAATAGTATGGAACGAACACTGGGAAAAAGTCTTGGACAAAAAGGTTACCAGGATATCCGCTGGGAAGACCTGATCCAGACTTCCATTAATTTCAGAGGAAAGGAACTGGACAGTGTTGCCAGCACCCGGGAAAGGGGTGGCCTGGCCAGGGTTTTGAGCAGAGGAGGCTGGGGTACCTTTGCTTTCAGCGATCCTGATAACTCCACCCAGGCCGTAAACAAGGCTCTGCTCGCCGCGGAAGCCATCCCCGGGGAAACAAAACTTGCCGAAACCCCCGTAGTCCGGGAGAAAATTGCAGCGAAGCCAGAGAAAGACCCCAGGGAAATTTCTCTGGAAGAAAAAAAAGAATTGGTAGAACATTACAATCAACTGGTTTTATCTCACAAGGGAATCCAGTCCACTGACGCCCGCTATTACGAGATAATTCGGGACAAGAACTTTTTTAGCAACGAGGGTAGCGAAATATTCCAGGAGCAAATTCTGACGGGCATTGTAATCAGGATTATTGCCCGCCGAGATGATGTAATCCAGCGCACAGCGATAGCCCTGGGAGGATCCCCCCACTATAATTATCTGCAAGGTAAAGAAGAAGAAATTGAAAAAAAGGTCAAAGAAACCCTTGACCTCCTTGATGCTGAACCCGTAAAAGCGGGTAGTTACGATGTCATTCTCGACCCCGAATGTACTGGTGTTTTCATCCACGAAGCCTTTGGACACCTCAGCGAATCCGACAATCTGACCAATAATCCTACCCTGCGCCAGGTTATGGTAATGGGCCGGGAGTTTGGCCCCTCCTTTTTGAACGTTCTCGACGATCCTACCATCCCCAATGTCCCCGGTTATTTCATCTATGATGATGAAGGAGTTCCGGGAAGGAAGACCCACCTGATCAAGGACGGAAAATTAAATGGGCGCCTCCACTCCCGGGAAACTGCAGGAAAGCTGGGAGAAGAAACTACGGGAAACTGCAGGGCAACCAACTTTTCCTTTGCCCCCATAGTCCGAATGACCACAACCTTCATTGACAACGGCCCCCATAACTTTGCAGAAATGCTTTCTTCCATTGAAGATGGCCTTTACCTTAAAGGAGCCGCCGGCGGCCAGACTTCTGGAGACTACTTTACGTTTGGCACCCAGATTGGTTACCGGATCAAGAATGGAAAAATCGGCTCCATGGTCCGAGATGCAACTCTTTCCGGAAACCTCTTTACCACCCTGGAAAATATTGAAATGGTGGGCAATGACCTGGACCTTTCCCGAGCCGGAGGTTGCGGCAAGGGTGGACAGATTCTCCTGGATGTGGGCCACGGGGCTCCTCATGTAAAAATCCGGGACATGGCAATAGGAGGTAGATAGTTATGGAAAACATTCTGAAACTCGCGGCCCAAAAAGCCGATTCTGCTGAAGTTGTTGTAATGCGAGATAAAGAAACACCGGTTTTCTTCGAAAGAGGAGAGATTAACAAGATATCAAAAAAAGACACCACAGGAGTAGCTCTCAGGCTCATAAAGGACGGTCGCCTGGGGTTTGCTACCTCTACCACTCTCGACGATTCCAGGCTTGTTGAAAGGGCTCTGGCGACGGCTCAATTTGGAGAGCGAATCGAAATTGATTTTCCCAACCGGGAAATTTCTGAAGTTGAAAGCTACGATGCATACCTGGCTTCCCTGACTGAAGAAGAGCTAATTGACGATGCCCACTCCATAATGGATCGAATGGCCGCATTCGATCCTTCAATCCTCGTTGATCTCTATATAAACCAAACGGAAAAGGAAATTGAGATTGGGAACAGTTCGGGTTTTAGGGGAAAATATAACAAGACAAATCTGGGGATAATGCTTTCCACCCGTTCTGCCCAGGGATTCAGGGAAGTGGGAAGCGGTTATTCTTCCAGCCGTTATTTCACCTTCCCCGAAATGTGGTTAGCCCAGCTGGCAGAAAGACATCACCAGGCCCAGAAAAGACAGTCAGTTCCTACCAAAAAAATGCCCGTTATTTTCAGCCCAGGAACCTTTGGCACACTTGTTACAAGGCTACTCGCGGGAATTGACGGCACCAATTTGAACGCTGGGACCTCCCCTCTGGAAGGTAAAATCGGCAAAAAATTGTTTGACGATAAGCTTTCCATCCTGGAAGACCCTCACAGGACCTGGGGAATTTTCTCCTGTCCCTTTGATGATGAGGGCGTTCCTACAAACCCCAAGGAAATCATAAAAGACGGTGTTCTGCAAAGTTATCTTTACGACCTGAAAAGCGCCCGGGAAGCCGGATGCGAAAGTACAGGAAATGGTTTTAAAAGAGGTTTTTGGTCTTCAGGAGCCGGAGACAAGCCAACCCCGACTCCCACCAACATTGTAATTCCCGGGGGAGCTGTTCCTCTTGCCGACATGATCGGAAAGCTCGACGAAGGAATTTTGATCGAGGGAGTAATGGGAGCCCACACCGGGAATATAAACGCGGGAGAATTCTCCCTGAACATCAATCCCGGTTTTTACATCAAAGATGGAAAAATTTCCGGAAGGGCAACTGATGCCATGGCCAGCGGCAATATCTATGAAACCCTCACTAACATAGAAGCAATGAGTTCAGAACAGGGTCTACTGGCAATGTTCGGTCCGATTGGGTACGGCCCCTATGTCCTTTTGCCCGAAGTTTCCGTGACCGGAAAAGGACAGTAAAATTGAACTGGCGGGCTCTATGGAATCCGGAAATTTTTCACGGTCATAAAAAGGGTAGGGGGTTTTTCGAGGGATGGTACTTTAAGTTGGTTGATGGGGGAGAAAATCATCCCTTGGCTTTTATTCCAGGGGTTTTTCTGGGGAAAACCCCTGGAGAAAGCCACTCTTTTGTCCAGGTATTACAGGGTTCTCCCCCGAAAAGTTATTATTTCTCCTTCCCCCGGGAAGATTTTTCTGCCCGGAGGGATAAATTTGAAGTAAAAATCGGTAACAACCTCTTTACCCGGGAGGGTATTGACCTTGACTTAAAAGGAACAGAAGGAGAAGTTAAGGGCTCTGTGAAATTTTCAGGCCACTCTCTCTGGCCCCGCAGGTTATGGTCACCCGGGATAATGGGTCCCTTCAGTTTTGTCCCTTTCATGGAATGCAACCACGATGTTATTAGTTTCGGCCATAACCTCGAGGGAAACCTCCAAATCAATGGCAAAAACAGAAACTTTTCCGGAGGACAGGGTTATCTGGAAAAAGACTGGGGAAAATCCTTTCCCCAGAGTTGGGTCTGGCTGCAGAGCAACCACTTCTCCACTCCCCGAACCTCCTTTGTGGCTTCCCTGGCTAAAATCCCCTGGCTGGGTTCTTTCTTTCCGGGTTTCTTTGCCGCTCTTTTGCACGAGGGAAAACTCACCCTTTTCTCAACCTATAATCGGTCCCGGGTAACGGAACTAAAAATTAGGGAAAACGAATTAAACTTTAATATTAAAAAACCCTCGGGACTTGAACTGAATATTCGGGGCAAAAGCGGGGGAGGCGATTTTTTATATGCCCCCTCCCGGCAGACCATGGAAGAAAAAGGTGTAAAAGAAAGTATTACCGCTACTGTTGACTTAACTATCTTAAAAAAAGGGGAAATTATCTTCCGGGATAGAGGAACCAGTGCAGGGATGGAAATATCGGGAACACCGGAGGGTATTCTTAAAACTAAAGGAGCCGGTTAATAGCGGCTCCTTTTACTTTTTAATAATCCGGGCTGGCATGCCAACTGCAGTTGCTCCCGGTGGGACTTCTTCCATCACCACCGCTCCCGCTCCAATCCTGGCACCTTCACCTATTCTAATATTTCCCAGAACTGTAGCTCCAGCTCCCACCAGGACTCCATCACCCAGGGTGGGGTGTCTTTTTACTTTTTCTTTTCCAGTGCCTCCCAGGGTGACACCATGGAAGAGGACAACATCGTTTCCAATTACCGCGGTTTCTCCAATTACTACACCCATGCCGTGGTCAATGAAAAACCTTCTCCCTATTTTTGCTCCTGGGTGTATTTCAATCCCCGTAAAAAAACGGCAGAGCTGAGAAAGAAACCGGGCCAGGAAGTAAAAACGGGCTCTGTAAAACCTGTTGGCCACCCGGTAACCCCAGATTGCGTGCAACCCCGGGTAGCAAAATATAGCTTCCGGGGTGCTTTTTACAGCAGGGTCCTTTTCTTTTACTGCCCGAATATCTTCTTTTAATCTTTTAAACATCGCCCTCACCTTCAGCAAAAAGGTCTGTACTCAGGTATTTTTCCCCTCCATCAGGAGCAATAACCAGAATTGTTTCTCCTTTTTTTCTTTGCTCTGCTTCCCGCAGGGCAATATGCAAAGCAGCCCCCGTAGAAATCCCTGCAAGGATCCCTTCCAGTCTGGCCAGGTCCCGGGTAGACTTTTTTGCTTCCTCTCCCTTAACTGCTGCTACCCGGTCAATTATTTCCCGGTCGAGGACAGCAGGGACAAATCCGGGGCCAATCCCCTGGATCTCATGGGGACCAGCTTTGCCTTCGGTCAGGACGGGGGATTCTGCGGGTTCAACAGCCACAATTTCCAGTTCAGGCCAGAGTTCTTTTAACACCCTGCCCGCACCAGATAGTGTTCCCCCGGTTCCAACCCCTGCTACCAAAACATCAACCCGATCCAGTTGTTCAATAATTTCCCGGGCAGTTGTTCGGGCGTGGATTTCCGGATTCGCCGGATTATCAAACTGGCCGGGAATAAAACTGTTTGGCTGTTTTTCTTTGATTTCCCGGGCTTTTCCCATCGCCCCCTCCATTCCCTTATCTGCAGGTGTAAGGACTATTTCCGCCCCAAGGGCAGTCATTACCTTTCTTCTCTCCGGGCTCATGCTCTCCGGCATT
The DNA here is from genome assembly GCA_007122335.1 of Bacillota bacterium. Classification (GTDB taxonomy): domain Bacteria; phylum Bacillota; class Halanaerobiia; order B1SED10-174; family B1SED10-174; genus T1SED10-26. Next base: position 15,923 of record SKTZ01000151.1, on the reverse strand, counting down.
ACCAGGATTAACTTCATTCCCCTGGCTGCCAAAACCATGGCCAGGCCAATACCTGTATTGCCACTGGTGGGTTCGATCACTAAAGTATCTCTATTGATTTCACCATCTTTTTCTGCTTGGTCAATCATACTCATGGCAATCCGGTCTTTAACGCTTCCCCCCGGATTAAATGCTTCCAGCTTCAACCACACGTCTGCTCCGCCGGAAGCTACCAAGCGATTCATTTGGACTACAGGCGTGTTTCCAATTAGATCGATAATTGATTTTCCTCTCCTTACCAATTCGATCCACCCCTTTCTACTATAACCCTATCAAATTAATAGGTTTTGTTCAACAATTGATCCTTTTAGATTTCTGAATAAAGGATTCCGGGTTTTTATCTATAAGGTTATATTAAACAGGACAAATCCACTTAAAAAATAAAAGGAGTGTTGGCCATGCAGATGTTTAACCTGCAAAGATTTACCCGGCGGGGATTTCTTGCCCGGGCCGGCTGGTTAATTGCAGGCCTGAGCCTGCTCCCGTTAATGCAAAATTTCCCCCTCGGAGCCAGCCCGGGTTCTCAGGTAGGGATAATCAAAACCGGCAATCGCAAAGAAGCCCTGAAGCGCTCACTGGAATTGATTCCTCCCCCTGATGTTCGCGGAAAAAAGGTTTTAATTAAACCCAATTTCAACACTGCTGACCCCGCTCCAGGCTCTACCCACAACGATACGCTGGAAACCCTAATTGACGAGCTCTGGGACCGGGGAGCGGGACATATTATTATCGGGGAGAGAAGCGGACCTCCTGATTCCCACGAAGTAATGCAGGAAAAAGGAATCTTCGAACTTGCTCAGGAAAAAGAGGTTGAAGTAATCAACTTTGACCACCTGAAAGAAGACGAGGTCGTTCATTTCCAGGATGATCGCCTGCACTGGCGGGAGGGTTTCCATATTCCCCGCATTCTGCAGGAAGTTGACCATATTATCGCAACTCCCTGCCTTAAAACCCATCAATTTGGCGGAGTCTTTACCCTGGCCCTGAAGTTAGCCGTGGGGATTATTCCCAACGTGGGCACCAATTACATGCGGGAACTGCACGGATCTCCCCACATGCGCCGGATGATTGCTGAAATCAGCCTTGCTTATAAACCCGATCTTTTTATCCTTGATGGAGTGGAAGCCTTCACAACCGGTGGGCCGGCAAGCGGAACCAGGAAAAACGCTGAAGTTACCCTGGTCAGCAGCGATCCCGTGGCTATTGACGCTGCAGGAGTGGCTGTGCTGAAAGAACTGGGATCAACCAATCAAATCATGGATAATCCTATCTTTGCCCAGGAGCAGATCGAAAGGGCTGCTGAAATTGGATTGGGGGTTAGTAGCCCCGATCAGATCAACCTGATTTCCGACGATTCTGCAGGCGAGGATTATGCTCGCAAAATAAAAGATATACTGGATGAAGGTTAAAAACCCGGCCGGGGGAAAGTCCCGGCCGGTTTTTTTCTTGTAAAAAAAAGATGGCCCTACTTAGAGGCCATCCTGAAAAAATTACGGGGTAACCCGGTTATTTTTTTCGCCTTTCCATTCTTTTTAGCCCCTGTGGTTCCAGGCTTGTGGTTTCTCCATTGAAAAGGCTTGCTATGCCTTCCCCGCCTCGGTGTTCTTCTCCGCAGATATCGCACTTTTTGCCTTCCCGCCGGGACTGGGCCTCGGGGTAAGCAGCAATAACTCCTTCGTAATTACGCAATACCACATACTCCGGGGAATGGGATAACAAATACTGGGGATTAATCGGGATCTTACCTCCCCCACCTGGAGCATCCAGGACAAAAGTGGGAACGGCAAATCCGGAGGTATGTCCCCGCAAACTTTCTATTATCTCCAGCCCTCGGGCTACAGGAGTCCGGAAGTGGTCAATCCCCCGGGAAATATCGCACTGGTAGATATAATAGGGCCGCACTCTGATCTGAACCAGCTCATGAACCAGTTCTTTCATCACCCGGGGGCAATCATTCACTCCCCGCAAGAGAACACTCTGGTTCCCCAGGGGAATCCCTGCATCCGCGAGTCTGGTGCAGGCGGCCTTGGTCGCTTCGTTTATTTCTTTGGGATGATTGAACTGAGTATTTACCCAAATAGGGTGGTATTTTTTTAACATATCGCAAAGTTCGTCATCAATTCTCTGAGGCAAAACTACGGGAGCCCTCGTTCCCAATCTTATTATCTGGACATGGGGAATTTCTCGGAGGGCCTTGATAATTTTTTCCAGGTGCTGGTTGGAAACTAAAAGCGCATCACCCCCGGATATAAGAACGTCCCGAACTTCGGGGGTTTTCCGTATATATTCCAGGGCATTTTCAATCTGTTCCCAGGGCAGGGCCCGGTCAGTCTGTCCGGCCATGCGGCGCCTGGTGCAGTGCCGGCAGTACATTGAGCACTGGTCGGTAATCAAAAACAAAATTCTGTCCGGATAGCGGTGGGTAATACCCGGGACCGGACTATCAACATCTTCACTTAAGGGATCATCTTTTTCCCAGGCCGGTCTCTCCAGTTCCAGAGAGGTGGGGACAGCCTGTTTGCGAACAGGGCAGTCCGGGTCTTCGGGGTCCATCAGGCTGGCATAATAGGGGGTAATGGCCATCCTCAGATTGGCCAGCGCTTCCCTTATTCCCTCTTCTTCGGAATCCGTGAGGCTAACAACTTTTTTCAGGTGGTCAACATCGGCTACCCGGTTTTTCACCTGCCACTTCCAGTCGTTCCATTCCTCTGGCTTTACATCCTTCCATATTGGGATCTGCTTATAATCACGAACCATTTTTTCCCTCCTTAATTCCAGAACCTGCAGGTTAAGCAAAAATCCGGGTGAACATCTCTTTAAGTTTTGGATTTTCCCGCAGGGTATGGAGCGCAATAACCGCGTGATCACGTGTATAACCGTTGCCGATAATCATGTTCACATCAAGGCCTACGCCTTCTGCTCCCAGGGCGGCCCGGGTAAAAGAAGTAGCCATACTGAAAAAGTAAATTGTACCTCCCTGTCGGGTGGGCAAAATCGAACCCATTTCCGTCCCGTTAATATTTACGCAATTAATTGTCAGATCCACTGGCTGACAATCATTAACCTCCAGAACCTTATCTCTAACCTCCAGGGCATTCCGAGCATCGGCCTGAATGGCTGCATCGGCCAACCCTGCTTCTGCAATCCTATCCATACTTTCGGCAGTATAATCGAGGCCAATTACCTTCCCGGAAATACCCGCCCTCTTTTTGGCTTCGTGCAGGCATAACAGGCCTGATTTGCCTCCGGCCCCAATAATTAAAACCCGGTCCCCCGGCCGGACCAGTTTTGCAGTTTGGGCTGGAGCTCCTGCCACATCCAAAACAGCAAGAGCAAGGTTCTGAGGTAAATCTTCGGGGAGCTTGGCATAAATTCCGCTGGCAAAAAGTATTGCCTTCCCTTCGATATCTACCTGGTCAGTCTCTTTCCTTATTGCCTTGATTTTATCTATCCTGAGGGGTGTCAGGGACAGGGAAACCAGAGAGGCAATTCGATCTCCCGGCTGGAGTTCCCTATCTTCAAGGGCAGGCCCGATTTTCTCTATTGCACCGATAAACATTCCCCCCGATCCAGTAACAGGGTTATGGTGCTTGCCCCTTTTCTGAACCAGATCCAGCATGATTTTTTTAATCTCTTTTTCGCTGCCTCCGGCCTGCTCCTGGATCTGGGTAAAGCTGGCAGAATCTATATTCAAAGTTTCTACGCTGACCAGGATTTCATTGTCGTAAATATCCATTGTGTTATCAATTATTTCTGCGGCCTGGGGTAAAACACCTTCCGGTGTAATTACCCGGTGGCTTCCAAAAGGACAACCTTTTTGCATGCTCCCCCTCCTCTCTAGTCGAGTCCGAGGCTTTCTTGCATAAGTTTCAGGGCTTCTTGGGGCCTTTCCCTGCTGAGAACTCCCAGAGCAGCCAGCAGGTAATTTTTGTCGATTAAAACCCTTGCCTCCAGACGCGGTAGCAATCTCTTTCCCTTTTCCTGGCGTAAATCACCTAAAATTTCGGGGCCCTCTTCCAGGGAAGTTAAAGCACCCCCGGTTCCAATTATCCACTGCACCCGGGTTAAATCCTTACCCTGGGCCAGGGTTGTTTTTCCTGAAGGCCCGTAAAATTCTTTTAACTTTCCCGCATGGCGAAAAACTGCCTGTTCCACGACATACCTGGTAAGTTCTTCAAGCAGCCTTAATTCCTTTTCATCCCGGGGAATTGGAGATGGCCTCATTCCATCGATTTTAAAACTGAGCCTTTCTTCCAGCTGCTCCCGGCCCATGGCTTCAATTACATTTCCGGCGTTGATAAAAACTCCCAGGTCCCCTTCCACAGTCCTTTTAGCCCGTGGTTCAGGAGCGACCATAATATCCTGGATCTCGGGGGAACCTTCTGTCACTGAGTGGACATCCGTGGTTGCCCCCCCAACATCAACAACCATTAGGTCCCCAATTTCTTTCTCCAAAAGCCCGGCCGCTTCCATAACCGCTCCTGGCGTGGGCATAATTGTTCCCTCAACCATTTCCCGGATCCTACCCATACCCGGCCCTTTGGTAATATGCTTCTCAAAAGCCTGTTGAATCAATCTCCGGGTAGGCTCAATATTGAAGGTGTCTATTTCGGGGTAAACGTTTTCTGCCAGAAGGACCTCATACCCACCTTCTTCCAGGATATCAGCAACTTCTTCCTTGATTGCCTGGTTGCCGGCATAGATTATCGGGATTCCCAGCTCCAATTCAGCCAGGGCTTCTGCGTTCTGGATGATTACATTTTCTTCTCCGTAATCTACTCCTCCGGCCAGGAGGATAATATTTGGTTGTAATTCCTTTACTTCCTTGAGCTGGCGGGAGCGGAGGGCACCCGCAGTCACTTTTCTTACCACGGCACCCGCTCCCAGGGCCGCCTCGCGGGCGGCTTTAACCGTCATATCATAAACCAGCCCGTGGACTGACATCTTCAAACCACCGGCAGCACTAGAAGTAGCGAGAATCCTTTTTGGGTTTAATTCCCGACCCAGTTTATCTTCCAGGTCTTTTTTTGCTCCCTCCAGGCCGATGTTAACGTCACCCTCCTCTACAGAGGTGGGAGCCTGGCCCTGGCCCAGATAGTTCAAGCATTCATGGTTTGGGGCAAAGGCACTTACTACCGTCGTGGTACTTCCTATTTCTGCTACTAAAAGTTCGTTTGCCAAGGCCAGATTCCTCCTTTATCCTTGGATTTCTCTTCTTCTTTTTACCAGGAAGCTGGCCACGTTATGTCCCTTGCTTCCGCGACCAAATCCTGCATCCATCCCACAATCTTTGGCAATATCATTGGTTACCTGGGTACCTCCGGCCACCAGAATGACCCGATCCCGGATACCCCGTTCTACGCAGAGATCGTGGAGTTTTTTCATATTCAAGCGGTGAACATCACCGTGGGTAATTATGGTGCTGATCAGAATTGCGTCAGCATTAACTTCCTCGGCCGCGTCCACTGCTTTTTGCAGCGAAACCGAGGTTCCCAGGTAGGTGGCCTTGATTCCAAAACCTTCAATTCCACCGTGCTTGATGTCTATTATTTCTCTCATTCCCACGGAGTGCTCGTCCTCGCCTACTGTTGCGGCAACGACACGCATCGGCTTGTCCTTGATTTCCTTGAGGATTTCCTCCTCGGGGATCAGTTCTTCCTCCTCGGGTATTTCAATCTGGGAAGGATCAATATCAATATTGACCTGACCTTTCAGTTCGATGAAAGTTCCCTCGGCAGGATGCATGGTCTGCTTGTGAATTACTTCAGGGTTTTCCATGCCCAGCTTTTTAGCCCATTCAATTGCAGCGGCTTCGGCAACCTTTGGTTCTGCGGGCAGGAACAGGTGGGTATTTACCCAGCCATCACCATACCATTCTACTTCAGGGCGAATAAGGCCTTTTTCCCTGTGTTCTTGCATCTTGGCAAGCCTCTGGTTGGCGTTGTCTTCTTCGTCAAGTTCGTCTATATAAACTATTTTTTCGGGATTGCAGAGGGTACATTCATCGATAGGATCGCAGGCTTTTTTCAGGCCCTCAGGCAGTTTGTTGTAGCCGAAGTGGTCGCAAACCGGAGCCATGTACTCCTTGTCGCGCTCAATTATTGTATTTGCTCCTACTCCACCATTGCTATCCCGGGCTATTCCATCGCCGTTCCGCTCGGGGTAGCGTCCGGAATCCACAAAGAACCCATCTTCAACAGCCTTGAAATACCCTCCATCTTCCAGGATTTCTTCAAGGAAGAGGACGGCTCTTTCCTTGATCTCCCGTGCCTGGTCCCGAAGCATTCCTTCCTCCTTGAGCTGAACCATTTCCAGAAGGCCGTCCATGCCGTTTAAAGCCTGCTTGGCAGTATTTACAGCGTGGATACTGTTGTAATGCCAGGGGACGTTCCTTCCTTCGTCAGGAGTAATTGTGCTCTGGATATGGGCATTGGTCAGGCGGGAGATTAACAGGTTAAGCACATGGGTTACCGTTGCTTCGCGCGTATCGGATTCCATGTACTTGGTATTCATCTGGGCTCTCATTTTGTAATTTTTGAAAAGCTCCCGTAGGGCAACTGCATAGGGCAGGTCCATGCGCAGGACAGGCCCGGGTGTTCCCGTCGGGGGGACAGTTGACAGATAAATTTTATCCGCAGGAATGCCCACCAGTTCAGAGTACTTGGAGTTAAGGGCATGCTGGACCAAAAGCTCCGGCATTACCTTCCAGGCTTCGCGGGCAGTTGCATTGGCGTTGTGAGCTCCATCTATCTGGGCAATTCCGGCACCAGCCATCAGTTTCTTGGCCACGGCGGCATCAACAAAGCTCCGCAGCATGTTAACATTGCGGTACAGGACGTTGTACTGGGGGTCCTGGTGGGCTCCATTTACGCCTTCTTCAGCAAACAGGACCGCAATTTCCGGACCAGCAACACCACTTACATAGGAGTGGAAGTTGATCGGTCTTCCCACTTCATCCTCGATCATATCCAGGGCTTTGCGGGAAGCGCGGACCTGCTTCCGGGTAATGGGAACTCCCCCCACACCTTCAGGGGTTCCTTCGATCAGGCCGTCGTAATGGCTCTGCCCCGTGGTACGGATAACCATCATATGGTCAGCGCCGTGCCATGCAGCCATGCGCATCCGGCGAATATCGTCTTCAAAGCGACCTGAAGCGATTTCTGAAGTAATTACAGCGTCAGGCTGGGGATCGATATTCTGCAGGGCGTGGGCAACCGGGAGGGGAATACTGTTTTTAAGGTTTTCAGATACCTGATAGTATTCAAAGGGGCCGATTTTTGTTCCTGGGGGCAAAGGTTTGCGGTCAGTCCATCCTTTGCGCCGCGGATGGTACTTATCCAGGTCCTTTAAAATTTCTTCCATGTTAAGCTTTTCATTCTTGTCTAGGGTCATTATTTGCCACCTCCCCAATGTGCATCAACTATTTCCCAGTAGCGGTCTTCAATAAGTGCCTGGGCGGCTTCTTTTACGTCAATTCCTTTTTCCTGGGCAACTTTCAGCAAAACATGACCGGCCCCTTTACTCAGTAATTCCCGGTCACCAATTTTTTTGACCAGTTCTTTGGCCTGCATGCTATCAAGGCCCATGCGCAAAAGAACCGACCGTTCAATAGATGGTGAGGTATGGGTCTTGGCCATATCTACCAGGGGTGAGACTATTTCCTCAGTCAACTGCCAGAAGCGCTGGTAGAGTTCCTCCTCCGACAGGTCCTTCAAGTGTTCGCGTCTGCGAGCAAAATCATCTTGCCTTTCCATCAAATTTCCCTCCTCTTTCTCAAAGCAGGAGGCCCCGGGGGGCCCCCTTTTTTTTGGTCTTAATTTGAATTCAGGAGCTTTTCCAGTTTTTCCTGATCTACTCCCAATTCTTCAGTCAAAAATTCCTTTTCTTCCTCGGAATAAGGGCCGGGATGGTTTTTCTGCAGGGCTTTCAGGTAGGTTTTGCGGAGTTTATCCAGGTCCATCTCCTTGTAGAAAAGATCTCCAGGCCCCCGGGGAATAATTATATTCTCGCCAGGTTTTTCCTCGTGGGGATCACCCCGCCGAACATCAATACCTTTTTCCCGGGCAAAGGTAAGTTGAGCTGTGGGATGCTTTCCTGCCCCGGTATACTCCGTTTCCTGGACCACGAGAATTTCATCCCGGTCCATTTCCTGGGCCAGAGCAATTGCCGCTGCCAGGGAGGTGTTCCCTGCAGGCCCTCTTTCCAGTCCCTCTATCTGGGCCAGAGCTTCAGTGGCATAGAAAACCTGGCCCTGAGTCACGGTTAAATACCTGTCAATGTAGCGCAGGGAACGTGCGGCATTGCGGGGAACATCGGCGCGGTCCGGCCAGGTGGTAAAGGGGACTCCAAAACCGGTATGTCCTGTTGTAAAGGATTTGCGGTTGAAATCATGGTCGCTGGCCGAATGCAGGCCGGTCAGGTCCACACTTACACCAACAATTTCCGTATCCTCTGCTCCGGCTTTTTTCAATCCGCGGGCCGTTCCGGTAAGATTTCCTCCTCCGGCGTGGGTAATCAAAACCTTATCCGGAAAGCGACCTTCTTTTCCCTTGATTTCAGTTGCCACTTCATAGCCCAGGGTCTCTACCCCTGCGATACCAAAGGGGGTATAGAGGGAGGCGTTAAAAAACTTGGTTTCTTCCAAGACCCGGAGAAAAGTATAAAAGAGTTCCGGCCCTACAGTAAGCTGGAGAACTTCTGCCCCGTAGGCCTCACACTTCCGGCCTTTTTCCAGGATTTCAGGTTGACCGTCGCCCTTGCTGTCAAAAACCTCCTGGACTACAATACATTTCATATTCCTTTTTACCGCCTGGGAAGCTACCGCGGCGCCATAGTTTCCGCTGGTTGCTGATACAACTCCTTTATAGCCCTGCTTTTTGGCCCTGTATACCGAAACCGAAGCCCGCCGGGCTTTAAAACTCCCCGAGGGGTTGGCGGCTTCGTCCTTAATGAAAATACGGGCTCCTTTTCCTGCAGGGGCCAGTTTGCGGACCAGGCGGGTCAGGTTTTTCATTTCCCAGAGCGGGGTCTGGCCGACATCCGTTTCCCGCTGAATCGCCCGGATTTCATCAAGGGTGTAGCCCACTTTCTGCATCATTTCTTCATAGGCAAAAGCAAATCGTCCCCGGGCAAATTCTTCATAATTTATACCAACAGCCTGTTTCATTATTTCATTACGCCGATCCATAAGCGCGGCAAAACTCATATCTTTCATTCTGTCCCCTCCTCTTCCAGCAATTCACGAAGTTCGGGGCCAATTTCCAAAAGTTCAGGAACCGGCTCGCCAAAACCATGGGTAAAAGGAGGATTGATTGAGACCAACCGCCCCTCGAGTTCCCGCCCCGCTGGAGTTTTTATTACAGCATCTTCTCCGATACGGGCCTCGGGAATTACCAGCCAGCCTTTAACCCGCAACTCCAGGGGAACCTTTCTGGTTTCTTCGGGTATGTTGGGAGCCCTTTCCCCGGGCGAGAAAACCACCTGATGAATCTGCACCCAATCACCCTTTAGGGCTTTTTCCATTTTTCTCCCTCCCTAATTCCGGAAAGATTTCATGATGTCCCGAACGTCACCCATAATTGTTGCCGGGACCGGCAGGTCCTTCATGGAGACAAGTCCGGCCTGGGCGGTAATGACCCGGGGAATCATGTTTACAGTTACGGCCATTGTTCCTATTCCCCCCGGAACCTCAGGCTTGTTGGCAACGTTAATATCAGGTTCACCTTCGATCCAGACATAATCCCCGGTATCCTGTCCCTCCAGGTGGGGGTGGATCTGCTGGGGGTGTTCCATTTCAATCAAGACCTTGCCATCTTTGCGGCCGAAGGCTATGTGCCGACAGCCTGCAACCATGCCGGGCTTGACCTTGACATGGGGAGTTTCTCTTTCGGTATTGCTGATGATCGGCTCGCGCTTTTCTTCGATTTCATCTAGTTCCCAACCGAGAGCATCGGCAATCATTTTAATTGATTCGGGAAAGCCTACATGTCCTACAATGGTTCCTTCCTTGATTCCTTTTTCAAATTCTTCAGGTGTTGTTCCAACGCCCTGGGTTTCCATAACCGTGGGGCCAAATGGTGAAAGGTCATTAACCCGGGCCGCTTTAATTTTGTCAACTCTGGCGCAGGCCCCACTCAGGGCAATAACCAGAAGGTCCATTACAAAGCCCGGATTGATTCCAGTCCCCAGGACAGTTACATTATTTTCCCGGGCGACCTTATCAATCTTATCTGCAAATTCTGGCTCCTGGGCCCAGGGATAGGCCATTTCTTCGGCAATCGATATGACATTATGGCCCGCTTTTGCAGCCATTTCAATCTGGGGATATACTTCCCGGACAAAAGAAGAGGTGGCGATTAAAACTACGTCTGCTTCTGTCTGCAGGACCTTTTCAGGGTCATCACTGACTTGAACTCCCAGGTTTTCAGAATCGAGAACCTTTCCCAGGTCTTTTCCAACTTTTTCACCGGGCCGCTCAATTCCACCTACAAGTTCAATTCCTTCTTTCTGCAGCAGGTATTTTCCCATACCGCTACCCATGGCCCCAAGGCCCCATAAGATTACTTTTACCTTTTCCAAATCAAACACCTCCTGAATTATAGTTAACTGAACTTGCCTACTCCCTTTTATGCATAAAAGCATAGAAAGAACCCTCTTACCCCGGAGGCAAGAAGGTGTTCCAGACTTCCACTTATTAACTTCATTGCAACATCCCGGATTCCTGCTTTAATTTCGTTAATTTTAAAAATTTTATGCATCTTCGTATAATCCCTGAAAAAAACAAAGACGGATGGCTCCGCCTTGGTCAATTATCCTTCGGAAATTCCACAAATATCAATAATCAGACCCACATAAACCTGCAAGGCAGTAATCAGATTTTTGATTTCAATTCCTTCGTCAGCAGCATGGGCTTTTTCTAATAGTCCGGGGCCAAAAACTACAGAGGGTATATCCAGGTCCCGAACCAGTAGAGCTGCATCACTCCAACCCCGGAATGATGTTGAACCGAGGTCGGTACCCGTAAATTCTTCCAGGTTGCGGCGAAGTGAATTTACCAGGGGGATGTCGGGATTCACATCAAGAGGAATATTACGCAGGGGGCAGGTCCGATCATCCATAGAGAGAAGTTCGTATTGATAACCGGGATAGGCCAGCTTCAACCGGTTCAGGATACGCTCTACATCCTGGTACAGGCTTTCCAGGCTTTCTTCCGGGGTCCAGCGTCGGTCAATTTCCAGAAAACATACCTGTGGGACGATATTCGGATCGTCTCCCCCCGAGATCACCCCAACATTGATTGAGGGGCTTCCCACAAGGGGGTGGTGTTTTTTCTGCAGGATTTCGTTGAGACTTTCAATTTCCCTGGCCACCCGGGCGGCCATATATATGGGGTTTCTTCCCTTGTCCGGGGTACTACCGTGGGCTGACTTTCCCCGGATGACAACCTTCATCCATTCCATTCCCTTGTGGGCTACACAAATTTTTAAATTCGTCGGTTCACCCACCACAGCATAATCTACTTTAAAACCCCGCCGGACCAGTTCAACAGTTCCCAGAGAACACTGCTCCTGGTCAATGACTCCCGTAAAATGAAGGTCGCCCTGGAGGGTCAATCCCGATCTTCTCACCAGGACCATTGCCAGTAGCATTGCTGCAAGGGAACCCTTCATGTCAACGGCTCCCAGGCCATACAAAAACCCATTTTTTATCAGGGGCTGATAGGGAGGAAGAACCATATTATATGGGGGAACAGTATCCAGGTGCCCGTTGAAAGCAAGGCTTTTCCCGCCCCCTTTTCCGGGGAGTAAAGCCAGGACATTGGGGCGGTTTTCCATAATATAGTCCAGTTTAAGGTTATCAAAACCTTCTCCCCGGAGATAATTCAGGATAAATCGGGCCAGCCGATCTTCCTGCCATTCAACCTGCTTGTGGCTGGGGATTTTAATCAGTTCCTTTAAAAGATCCAGCAGTTCATCCCGGTCAAACAACTGCAGTATTTTTTCCCTGGCTAGCTCCCTTTTCACTCCAAAATCCCCTTTCCCGGGACGAGGTTTCCTCAGGCTTTTCTCCGCAAAACTTTCCCGGGCCTGTTACCTGTAACCTCGCCCTCCTGGCATACAATTTTACCTTCGATAAGGACATACTTAATACCTTCAGGAACTTTATCCGGCTCTTTAAAAGTCCCCCCGAATCCAATTTCTTTCTCATCAAAAATAACTAAATCGCCTCTGGAACCCGGAAGGATTGCACCTGTTTTTTTCAGGCCAAAGGTTTCTGCAGGAAGAAGAGTCATTTTGTTGACCGCTTTCTCCAGGCTTACAACCCTTTTTTCCCTGACTATTTCCCCTAAAACCCGGGGATAGGAACCGAAACTCCTCGGATGGGGTTTTTCTCCAACCAGGATACTATCAGTTGCAATAGAGCAATATGGATCTGCAAAAATCCTCTGCCAGTCTTCCTCACACTGGTCAAAAAGGACTACTGTCCCGGAACCGGTGTTTTCCAAAACCAGGTCGATAAACACATCGGAACAACTAATTTTTCTTTCTTCTGCAGCTTCTTTTATTGTCTTCTGTTCCAGTTCCCTGGTTTTGGGCAGGCTGTTCAACATAATATTATCCCAGCCAGTTACAGTTATTAATAGATCTTCTTCACCCTCCAGGTCCTGTTTTATTTTTTCCCTGATTTCCGGCTTATTCAGGTTTTTAAGAACTTCTTCCTTCTCTTTATTCTGAACCCACTGGGGGAGCAGGGCCCACAGCATAGTGCTTCCAGCCTGGTAGGGATACTGATCTAAAGTTACCCGGATACCTTCAGCCCGGGCTTCCCCAATTAAAGCCAGTGTTTCTGCTGCTTTACCCCAGTTTTCCTTCCCATCAATCTGGTGGTGCGAGAAATGAACATGCACTCCTGTTTCCCAGCCCAAAAGGAGAGTTTCTTTTACCGCCTCAATAATCCGGTCAGCTTCACTGCGGATATGGGTAACGTAGGGAACCCCAAAATCAGCGGCCACGAGGCACAGTTCTTTCAGTTCGGCAAAGTCAGCATAACAGCCCGGGGAATAGATCAGGCCAGAAGAAAAACCCCAGGCTCCCTGTTTTAAGGCCTTCCTTAAAGCTAAAATCATCTGTTCCCGTTCTTTTTGGTTCGAGGGCCGGGATGCCAGGCCCATTACGCCCAGTCTCAGGGTTCCATGGCCGACCAGAGTGCCCACATTAAAAAAGGGCAAAGTTTCTTCTAGGTTATCCAGGTAGGATTTTACCTCCACCCAGCTGTTGGGCTCTTCCCTGCCCAGGACGGGAGATAAAACTTCGGCTGCAATTGCAGCTTTTTCTTCTGGAATTGGAGCAGCGGAAAAACCGCAGTTTCCAACTATTTCCGTAGTTACCCCCTGGAGAAGCTTTCCTTCCACCCGGCCGCGGATGGCCATCAGGTCGGAATGACTGTGTAAATCAACAAAACCCGGGGCCAGCACGGCACCTTCGGCATCAAGAACAGGGCATCCTTCCATTATTATTTCTTCTCCTATTTCCCTTATTTCTCCATTGGTAATTAAAACCTCGCCCCTGAAGGAGGGACCACCGGTTCCGTCAACAATTTTTGCGTTTTTTATAATTAAACTTTGCATGGTTTTACTCCTTCCCAGCCAGACACCTCCAGCTTAAATCAGCCCCAGAAGACGGGGTACGGTAAGCGAAATTGCAGGAACGAATGTTATTAACAATAGCGCGGCCAGAACAGCCAGGATAAAGGGCAGAATTTCCTTCGATATTTCCTCCAGGGACAGCTTGGTAATCCCGCAGGCAACAAAAAGGCAGGCCCCCAGAGGCGGTGTCATCAGGGCAATATTGAGGTTAACCACCATGATTATACCGAAGTGCAGGGGATGGACACCCATACTTACCGCGAGGGGATGAAGGATGGGCCCCAGGATAATAATTCCCGCGGTCATATCCATAAACATTCCCAGTATCAAAAGGATAGCGTTGATAATAAGCATTACGATGTAGGGATTTTCGCTAATGTTTAAAATCGCTGCCCCCACCAGTTCCGGGATCTGCTCCATGGACAGAATCCAACCCAGAATTGCTGCCGAAGCAAGGATAATGAAAACAGAACCATTGTTCTTGACCATCTCATACAACAGGTCGGGAATATCCTTTAACTTCAGGTTGCGGTAAACAAAAAAACCAATAATCACGGCGTAAAGAACGGCAACAGCCGCAGCTTCAGTAGGAGTAAAAACGCCTCCCAAGATACCCCCCAGGATAATTATGGGCATCAAAATGGGGATAAGCGCACCCTTGGCACTTTGACCAACTTCTTTTAAACTTGCTCTTTTCTCACCAATGGGATAGTTTCTCTTTTTGGAGATAATCCCCGCAAAAACCATTAAAACCAGCCCCACCAGGACTCCCGGAACTATTCCTGCCGCAAAAAGACCCGCAATTGAAACCCGCATCAGCGAACCGTAAATAACCATAATGATACTCGGGGGAATAATCGGGCCGATAATCGAGGACGCAGCTGTTACAGCAGCAGCAAAACTGCGGTCATACCCTTCCCTTTCCATGGAAGGTATGAGCATTGTTCCCAGTGCAGCCGTATCAGAAACAGCAGCCCCGGTCAGACCCGCAAAGAAAATACTGACCATTATATTAACATGGGCCAATCCACCCCTTATATGACCAACCAGAGCATTTGCTAATCTCACCAGTTTATGGGTGATTTCAATTCGGTTCATTATATCACCAGCCAGCATAAAAAAGGGCATGGCCATAAGTGCAAAAAGGTCAACCCCGGAATAAAAACGCTGGGGTACCATAGTCATTAAATGGGGTGCATCCATCCGTAAAAAGGTCAGCACTGCAGTTATTCCAACGGCAAAAGCGATAGGTGTTCCTGCCAGCAGAAGCAAAAAGAAAACAATTACCATAAACTCAACCACGACTATTCCTCCCCTCCGGTGAGGTCAATTATCACCTGCAGGATCAGCTGAACCAGGCAAAAAAGCCCGGTAAGAGGAACTGCAAGGATCGGCCAGAACATGCTGATTCCCAGTGCTGGTGAAACCTGAACCTGCGACCTCAACGCCATCTGCCAGCCATAAACCATAAGGATATAAAGAAAGTAACCCATAAAAATATTTGTAATCAGCCTGATAGCAATTTTCGCCTTGTCCGGAAACAGGTTGAAAATTACATTAATTCGAACATGTTCCCGGTGGCGCATGGTAACACTGGCTCCAATAAGAACAACCCAGATCATCAGGTAGCGAGCACCCTCTTCTGTCCAGAGAAGAGGATCATTTAAAACGTAACGCCAGAAGGTTCCGGCTAAAACAACTACAACCATTGCTCCTCCCAAAACTATCAGGGGATAGGCCGTAATTTTTTCTACTATATCTGCGGTTTTCCGAGCCAGGGAATTGATTCGTTGCAAATCCATTCACCTCTCTCTTCAGTAAGAGGGAGGGGGATTGACCCCCTCCTCCTCACTACAAAATCTTACTTGGAAAATAGTTTTTCCTGGGCATTCTCAACAGCAGCAAGAAGGGCATTTGCAAGGTCTACACCTTCCTGGCCAAGATCTTCTTCAATGGTTTCCATTACAGCCGGAACAGCAATATCACGGAAAGCAGCGAGTTCTTCAATTGAAGGGGCATAAACTTCAATTCCGGCCTCTTCAAGGAACTGCACGCCCTGTTCAGTGGCATCAGCCAGGAGCTTCGTTCCGTTGGCTACTAAATTTGCAGCGTAAAGGGCGTCATTGAAAATTTCACGTTGTTCATCGGTAAGGTTTTGGTAGAAGGTTTCGCTGGTTACCCACCAGTCAGCACCTACCATGTGGTTGGTCAGGGTTGCATACTTCTGGACTTCCTGAAG
>SKTZ01000134.1 GCA_007122335.1 Bacillota bacterium | reverse complement strand
GAGGAGTAATCTTGCAGGTCGGAAGTTATCTCCAGGCCCATTTCTGTATCTATTGTTACCAGCTTTTTGTTCGTTAAAATCAGATCTTTGTTTTCCTCGATGGCCTGGCCCCTTTTACCTTTTATTTCTTTTCGATTTTCCAGTAATTTTTCCACACTTCCGTATTTTTTTATCAGCTGAATTGCAGTTTTTTCTCCAATACCCGGGACACCGGGAATATTATCAGAGGCATCACCCATGAGGGCTTTTACATCGATCAATTGATCGGGTTTTAAACCGTATCTTTTATCTATCTGTTCGGGGGTGTAATCAATGGTTTCTGTAATTCCTCTTTGGGTATAACGAACTTTTACCTTTTCATCAACCAGCTGGAAACTATCCTTATCTCCCGTGATTATATAGGTATCGTAATCCTTTTTCTTGAGATCCTGAGCCAGGCTTCCCAGGACATCATCTGCTTCAAAACCTTCCTGCTCGTAAATAGGGATCCCCATAACCTCAAGCAACCTCTTAATATCATCCAACTGGGGCCTTAGATCATCGGGAGTTTTTTCTCTTTGAGCCTTGTATTCGGGAAATTCCCGGTGGCGGAAGGTTGGACTGGGGTGGTCAAATGCAACTCCCAGAAAATCTGGATTATCCTCGGTCAAAATTTTCATTAGGATTTTGGCCATACCAAAAACAGCACCCATAGGCTTACCCTTTGTCGCCAGAGGGGGCATGGCGTAAAAACAGCGGTGAGCAAGACTGTGTCCGTCAATTATAAAAGATTTTTTTGACAAAAAAATCAACTCCCAATCTCCCTTTATGAGGTCATTATTAAATGGGGTATTAAGGTGAAGAATGTATACCAGTAAACCCAGAGAACCATAAAGAAAATCCAGCCCATGACATTATCCAGGCGAAGCCAGCGTTTTTCCCCTATTTTCATCAACAATGCAAAAACGGAAGCCAATCCTGCGGCAAAAAAAGGAAAATACCGGCCCGGCCATTGCAAACTAACAAAATCCAAAAGGGTATCCTGGAATAGGAATAAACCGGCTATTAAAACAAGTGCCCCGTGAATCGGGAATTTTTCCAGATTGCCAATCAGTTTTAACCGGGTGCTTAAGGCAAGAATTAAATACGTGGCAACTGGAGCAAGAAATTTTGTAACCAGGGTTAAAAGTGCTGCATAAACCAAACCCACTCCCAGCACGTACATAAAACCCAGGTGAGGATTGCGAAGCCCCAAGCCAAGTTGATATCCCAGGGGTGCGCTCTGAGGGTGAATATTGTTGCGGCTTAAAACCTTTAGCCGACCGATATCATTCTCACTTCTTTGCCAGAAATAGTAGATGGCATCTCCTTCTTTTAAAAATGCAGGGTTAAACCCTCCGGAGGTTGTTATATCCATTGGTTGTGGCCCGTACAGGACTTCTCCTTCTGGAGAAACCTCTAAATAAAAGGGCCGGTACCTGCCCCCCTGCAAATGAACCCAGGCTAAATGAAAACCAGCAGGGTTCACAATTACATCAATCGTTCGAAAACGGGGAAAACTTGGTGAAATCCGGACCGGTCCCATCGTAATTTCTCCCTCTTCCAGGACCATAAGGGAAAAATGACCGATCCCCATTCCTCTTTCCAGGTCCTGCCCCGAAAAAACAAGCTTGATTTCTCCATCTAAACCCAGGAAAGGTTCCAGTTCCCCATCAACAAAAGGGCTTCGGTCCCCATCCAGAGCAGAAATTTTCGCAAGCATTTTTTCCTGTTCCAACGGCTCCCCTTCAGAAGTAAACCTCTGATAATAGCAATTCATATCCCAGCCATCAACTTTTCGCCAGAAAAGGTTTAACCGGCCCTCCCTGTCAAAAACAAAGGCGCTGTTCGTGGGGCGAAATTCATCTTCCACCAGGACCTGGTACTCCTGGATTATCTCTCCTTCGCGGACAACTGTATGCAGAATAACCCCCAGTGGTCTTTCCACGTCAGACCAGATTACGTGGATTTCACCATTCTCTTTTTCCCTGGCGTTGATCCTGCCCAGGCGGGAAGAACTCTCTCGAAGAACCAGACTATCGGTAGTAATACCCTCATCTGCATCAAAATGGGTATATAACAAACGTTCAATATTTCGGTCTCTCTCTACCCAAAAAAGGTGGCGATCACCCCTTGTGTCCACAAGAAGCTCGGGCTGGCTCGCATTAAAAAAAACTTCGGAGGTATAAACCTGTTTGCCATTTTCCAATAAGATAAGGCGAATATCATTAATGCTGTTTCCCAAAAATCCTGCGATTAATTTTTCCCCTGCCTCGGTGATTGCCAAACTGTAAGCGGTGGAATAACGGCCAAGGGTTGCCATTGTTTCCTCCCGGGACCAACCCGTTGGCCATTCATCCTGAGCATAGCTTAAGCCGCATGAGGAAAAAATAATAAATAAAACAAGCATGCCCTTCCAAACCATTAAAAACCAATCCCCCCTGATTTTACTCAAACCAACCGCCAAAAATAAGGCGGATTATAGATTTATTGCCCCCCAAAAACTTTAAAATAACTTTCCGGTGATTACCAAAAAAAATAAAAACATAATTTATAATAACATTAAATTATCCCCAGGAACAATTCTTTTTTTGAGGACCGGAGCAAAAAGCTCCGGCCCTTATTTTAACCCAGTATTTCTTTTGCCAGTCTGGTAATGTTTTCCGGGGTAAAACCCTTCTTTTCCATAACGATATCCCCCGGCGCCGAGGCCCCAAACTCATCAATTCCCCAGATTAAACCTTCTGGCCCAACATAGCGTTCCCAACCCATGGGCTGAGCTGCTTCTACTGCAAGCCTTTTGGTAATTTCTGAAGGTAGAACCTTTTCCTGGTATTCCCGGGGTTGACGTTCGAAAAGTTCCCAGCTCATAAAACTAACTGCCCGAACTGCCCGACCTTCTTTTTCGAGCCTCTCTTTGGCTTCAATTATTAAACTTACCTCAGAACCACTGGCCATGAGAATAATTTCTGGATCTTTCCCTTTTGTTTCAGCGACAATGTAGGCTCCCCTTCCTGCATCAGGTGAGCTTCCTTCTAATTGGGGCAATTTTTGCCTGGTTAAAACCAGAGCAGTTGGCCCATCCTGGCGCTGCAAAGCTTTTATCCAGGCGATTTCAGTTTCTTTACCATCAGCGGGCCTCAACACATCCAGGTTAGGGAGGGATCTCAGCATTGCCAGGTGCTCAATGGGTTGATGAGTCGGCCCATCTTCTCCAACTCCAATACTGTCGTGGGTAAAAACAAATACCACAGGGATCCGGGAAAGTGCGGCAAGTCTGATTGATGGTTTCATGTAATCGGCAAAAACCAAAAATGTTGAAGCAAATGGTCGTATTCCCCCATGCAGGGTAAATCCATTAACAATTCCTGCCATTGCATGTTCGCGAACTCCAAAATAGATATTATTACCCGACCGGTTTTCCTTTGTAAAATCCCCTTTTCCTTTGAGATAAGTTTTAGTAGAAGCGTTCAAGTCCGCAGACCCTCCCATCAGGTTAGGAAGGAAACCGGCAATTTCCTGCATTACCTCTCCAGAAGCAGCCCTGGTCGCCAGTTTATCGGAAAACTGAACAAGGTTTCCCCTTTTTAGCTCTTCGGGTAACCGGGGATCATGCCATCTTTCCCAGTCCCGGGCCTTTTCCGGGTAGCGTTTTTTATATTCTTCCCATCTTTCTGCCCAATCCTTTTTTACTGTTTTCAGTTTATCCTGGAGTTCCGAAAAATGTTCTTCTACCTCTCTGGGAATATAAAATTCCTTATCAACCGGCCAGCCCAGGTTTTCTTTGGTAGCTTTAACCTCCTCGGCCCCCAGAGGGGCTCCGTGAGCTGCTGCTGTTCCTTCCTTGGCGGGGCTTCCATACCCTATTTTTGTTTTCACCATAATAAGTGTGGGTTGTTTTGAATTGGACTTTCCTTCAGCAATTGTCCGGGTTATTTCATCAATATCCTGTCCATCTTTAACCCTTAGAACCTGCCAGTCAAAGGCTTTAAAACGTTTTTCTACTTCCTCCGTAAAGGCCAGTTCTGTTGAGCCATCAATGGTAATTTCATTATCATCATAAAAACAGATTAGTTTCCCCAGACCAAGGTGCCCCGCCAGGGAAGCAGCTTCACTTGTGATCCCTTCCATCATGCACCCATCACCGGCATAAACATAAGTATAATGATCTACAATTTTTAAGTCGGGCTGGTTAAACTCTGCCCCAAGGCGCTGTTCAGCAATAGCCATTCCCACTGCATTGGCAAAACCCTGTCCGAGAGGACCTGTTGTCGTTTCAACTCCCGGCGTATGTCCGAACTCAGGATGCCCTGGAGTTTTACTATCCCACTGCCTGAAATTTTTGATTTCTTCCATACTCAAATCATAACCAAAAAGGTGGAGCAAACTATAAAGGAGCATTGAACCATGCCCGGCTGATAGTACAAAACGATCCCGGTCAGGCCATGCCGGATCTCTGGGATCATGCTTTAGGAATTTACTCCAAAGGGTATACCCCATTGTAGCGCCACCCATGGG
>SKTZ01000126.1 GCA_007122335.1 Bacillota bacterium | reverse complement strand
GGTTCATGGAATTTACCTGGGAGGAGGAAGCGCCTGGGGTCTGGATGCCGCCGGGGGAGTTATGGATTTCCTCGCGGAAAAAAATATAGGATACGGAACGGGCAGAGGCTTAGTTCCCATTGTTCCAGGCGCCATAATCTATGATCTGGAGGTAGGGGAGAGAACCTGGCCAGACCGCGATATGGCCCGCAGGGCCTGCGAAAATGCAGAAGAAGGGTTCTGGGTCGAAGGAAGCGTTGGAGCAGGCACAGGAGCTACTGTAGGCAAGGCAGCAGGGCCAAGAATGATGATGAAGGCCGGTTGTGGTAGTTCTGGGGTTACTCTGCCTGGGGGAGGTGTCCTGGGAGGGATTGCCATCGTAAATGCCCTGGGTGAAATCCGAAACCCGGAAACCGGGGAAATAATTGCGGGGATCTGGGATGGAGAAAAGTTCCTTAAAACCCGGGACATGTTTTTGGCAGCAGAAGAGAAGGCTTCTTATGGCCGAAATACCATCCTGGGAGTTATCGCTACTGATTGTCTGTTAACCCCTTCTCAGGCTACAAGGGTAGCAAAAATGGCTCACGACGGCCTGGCTCGAACTGTTTACCCTTCCCATACAATGTACGACGGGGATATTATTTTTGTCCTCTCTGCCGGGGAAAAGAAGGCAGATATTAATACCCTGGGTATGCTCGCAGCAGAGGTAATGGCAGATTCAATTGTCCGGGGGGTAAAAAAAGCAGAAGGAGCAGGTGGAATTCCTGCCCACGGGGATATTTTCCCCGAAAAATAAAAACCCGGGAGCCTGGCTCCCGAGTTATTTTTTAAAGCTGCTGGCCGTAAGTAGAAAACTTTTCAGCAACTCTTTCCATTTCTTCTTTCCTTATGGTATTGGGCCGGCCCAGGGCCAGAGCCCTCCAGTACAACTCCGCGGCATATTCGACGCTTTCAGCGGTGAGAAAAGCCTTGTGGATATTTTCTCCGAGAGCGAGCAGCCCGTGATTACCCATCAGAACTGCGTTGTAATTTTCCGCGGCCTGGAAAACAGCTTCGGCCAGCTGGGGGGTTCCATAGGTTATATAGGGGGCACAGGGGACTTTTTCCCCGGCAAAGGCCAGGATGTAATGGATGGCGGGGAGTTCCCAGCCCAGGCAGGCCAGGGTTGTGGCAAAGCGGGAATGGGTGTGCACAACTGCACCCACGTTATCCCTTTCTGCATAAAAGATACGGTGCAGCTCATACTCGCTGGAGGGTCTCCGCTCTCCATCAACTATTGCCCCTGCCAGGTCCATAACCACGATATCCCCGGGGGTTAATTTTTCATAATCCATCCCCGAGGGGCTAATTGCCAGTAAGGACTGTTCGGGGTCAAAAGCGCTGATGTTTCCAGAGGTTCCAGGAGTAAGGCCTTTTTCGGCCAATTTCTGGCAGTAAAAAACGATTTCTTCTCTCTTTTTGGCTAGCAGCATAACAAACCTCCTCGCTGACTTTATAGTTTAACAATTAAATAACGGGGAGGAAAAACCCTGCTCGGAGGAGGTAGATATAAGTGAAAAAGAAAGATTTTCAAACCCGGGCTATTCACGGCAAGGAGGAAAATTTTGCCCGGGCCTTGAATCCCCCAATCTTTATGACCTCAACATTTTCTTTCCCCGACCTTAAACAGGCCGAGGGAGTCTTTGACTTTAAAGCTCCGGGCTATGTTTATACCAGGGGTAATAACCCCACCTTAAAATTATTTGAAGAGAGGATGGCCGACCTTGAAGAAGGAGCAGAAGCAGTTGCTTTTGCAACGGGCATGGCTGCAATCAGTTCTACTCTGTTATCTCTTTTAATACCTGGGGATGAACTTCTGGCTCACCGGGTTCTCTATGGTTCAAGCCATAAAGTAGTCCGGGAACTGCTTCCCCGCTACGAAATTAAAACCCGGCAGCTGGATATGACCAGACCCGAAGAGCTTAAGAAAGCAATATCTCCTGACACCAGAGCGGTTTTTCTAGAGACCCCGGCCAACCCCACCCTGGATATTCTGGACATAAAAAAAATCAAAGAAATAATAGGTCCGGATGTCTTCCTGGTTGTAGATAACACTGTAGCTACTCCCTACTGGCAGCGGCCGCTGACTAAGGGGGCAGATGTCGTGGTCCATAGTGCAACCAAATATATTTCCGGTCACGGAGATGCCCTGGGTGGAGTTGCAGTCTGTGGGGACAGGGAATACGCAGGTTATCTGAAATTTAATTTCCTGACTGAATTGGGAGGAGTTTTGAGCCCATTTAATGCCTGGTTAATGCTGCGGGGTCTTAAGACCCTCAAGGTCAGGATGGTAGAACACGGGGCCAATGCCCTGGAAATTGCCCAATTTCTTAAAGCACATCCGAAAGTGGAAAAGGTATTTTTTCCCGGCCTTGCTGACCATCCGGGCCATGAACTTGCTTCAGAGCAGATGGACGGTTTCGGAGCGTTGCTGTCTTTTGAATTAAAAGGAGGCCAGGAAGCTGCCCGGCACCTTTTAAGTGGCCTGGAGCTGATCAAAATAGCCGTGAGCCTGGGTGATACCGAAACCCTGATCGAATACCCTTTTGCTATGACCCACCGCGATTATTCTCCGGAAGAACTGGAGATGTTCGGGCTTAATGAAAGCCTGGTCCGGATTTCAGTAGGGCTGGAAAACGCCGAAGACTTAATTGCCGACCTGGAAGGGGCCCTGGAAAAGATTTAGCCTGGTTAAAAGAGGAAAAAAGGAAAGGGGATTAACATAAAAACCGGGGCTTGAAAATTTTTTGCTCCTGCTTACTGGAAATTCCAATCCTTATAATTTTTTCCCTGGAAAAGAAAATAATGAAATTTAAAGGAAAAAATAGAATTATATGGAATATATAGTAAAAAAGGGGGTGAAGCCGTGCTCTGGATATTCCTGTTTCTCCTCCTTTTTACTTTACCCGGAGAAGCCAGGGAAATTTCGGGAAGCATTGAAACCGGAGAGAAATTTTTTGACATAATCCAGGAGGAGGAAGATAGCTATACCTTCAGGCGGGCGTATATTCGGTTTGCTGAAGACCTGACTCCGAAGAGCACTTATTCCCTGAGGTACGAAATTCAGAAAAGAGTTTATACTGAACGGCTCAGGTTTACCAGTACCATGCAGGAATTTCGGGGCAATTTAACCTGGCAAAAATCGGATTACTGGCGAATTTATTATTACCTGACTCTCCGGGGTCGAAGCTATCCCCATTCTCGGGCCAGCAGCTATCTGGCCTTAATCCCCGAATTCCAGGTTAATTTTTATCCCTCTCCGAAAACCACCTATACCTGCCGTTTCAGGTTCCAGTTTCGGAATTATCCCGGAGCCCTGAAGAAGAACTACCATCAGAACACCCTTACAGTTACCTTCCGCCACCGCCTGCATGAAGACCTGACCATAAACGGGCGCTATCGGGGTTCCTGGGAAATTCCTGTGAAGGAAGAGGGTCTGGAGTTTGAACATCGGGTTTCCCTGGGTTTCCGCTATGTTCTTGACTAGGAGGTGAGAATATGGATAAACTGGGTCTTGTGGTCCTGGCCGCTATCCTGATTGAGGCAGTAGTGGAATGGGTTAAAGAACTGGTTCGCTCGGATGTTCGCTGGCCCAAACTTGTTGCTCTGGGAATTTCTATCCCCATTCTCTACTTATTGGATCTTGATATTTTTTCTCTGGTCGGGGTAGAAAGAAAGGTCCCCTTTTTGGGAACCTTTCTGCTGGGAATTGCGGCCAGTAGGGGCGCAGGCTATGCTCACGATTTCCTGGACCGGTTAGGGGCCTGGAAACTGGGTAAATAAAAAGAAAAAGCGGCCTGATTGCAGGCCGCTGGTTAATTCTCATAACAAGGAAGCTCGCGAATTTCCCGGGGATAAAAGGGAACGGCGGGCATTTTTATTTTATTGACCAGGGACTGCAGTGCTGCAACTTTTTTGGCTTCAATGGCCAGTTTTTCTGCTATTTCGCCAATCTCGCATCCTGCCTCTATTGCCCAGAGGACCCGGTCCAAGAGTTCGTATTCCATTCCCAGGATAAACTCATCGTCCAGCCCAGGGATCAGGTCGGGGGAAGGAGGTTTATCCAGGAATTTCTGGGGCAACTCCAGGTTGTTGGCGAGGTGAAAAACTTCGGTTTTATAAAGGGGTAGAAGGGGAGCAAGGTGGGCCGCGTCATCTCCATGCGGGACAAAGAAACCTGTCAGAAATTCGCTGCGGTTCAATCCCCCCAAAACTGCGAAACCCAGGTATTCGGCCTGGTAAAATAGACAGGTCATCCGCATCCGGTGTTTGCTGCGGTAGAAAGAAGTTGCAGTATTAATTACCCCCGAAGGTTTAGGCCCGAATCCCCGGGAGAAAACGTCTTCTCCTTCCAGCCAGCTGCTGAATTTATACAGCAACCGATTAATTCCGCCCTTTTTTACTACCCGGGCTGCTGGGTTTTTGTAAATGTCCAGCGCAGCAAGGGCAGCTGAGAGGTCAAAGGTTAATAGCTCCAACCCCAGGTGCTCAGAAAGTATTTCTGCATCTTCTTTGCTTTCTGG